>JBKJNN010000140.1:0-82379 GCA_046593625.1 Gemmatimonadaceae bacterium
GCCGCCGAGCCACGGTCAATCGTGAGCACTGCATCGATAGTGATGGGACTCGTGAATGCCTCGTCAACCGATGTTTGCAGCGTGACGGTGTATGTCTCGTTCGAACTGCCAGCGTCAGCAGCTTCATCGAGCGAGACATACACATCGAAGGGCGAACTTCCCGAGCTCCCAGTGGATGGCGCCTACGCAGTGATCGATGACGTTGGTTGATACTCCGGACGCAACGAGCAACTGAGCGTCACTGTAAACGGACTGATTGTCGATCTGCATCTTCTCACTTCTCCTTTGAATTGAAGACCTCAGCCGCGCGGGAATGCGCGGATGAGTACGTCGTGCACAGCCTCATCGGTCGCTCTCGTCTTTGGGATCGCCCAGGTTCCGCCGGCTCATGCTCACCATGTCTTCGAGCAGGCTGCCGCCGGCTTCGAACTTCGTCGCTCTGGTGTATTTGATCGTCATGTCCACCGCACGAAGCCGGTCCGCGTCCTCGGCGATTCTATCTATCTCGGAAGGTTTCTCAGGATGCTGAAAGCCGCACTGAGGACACACACCGACCATGACGAACCGGACGCGACCCGCGAGGATGTTTTCGATTAATGGAAGCGCTTTCTCATTCCGCTTTTCCCTCTACAGAACGACTAAGGGAGCCCATTTCTGGACTCCCTTAGACAGTGTCGGATGGTTCGTTAGTGGAGGCGCGGGGATTCGAACCCCGGTCCGAGACTAGATTCACTACAGCGTCTACGTGCGTATCCCACCGATTGAGGTCTCCATACGCTGGCCAGTGGGCGGCCCACGGATGAACAAGCCTTCTAAATTTTCGCCGGCCGCCCGAAGGCGTGACAGCCGACTATCCCGAATTTGCGATACCCATAAAGCCGCCTCAGGAGGGCTTCCCTATGGGCAGGTGCAGCAACTCCTAAGAGTTACGCAGCCAGTGCCAGGTTATCGTTGGCAGTTGAAAATATTCCCGAAGGTTTTACCAGGATCCGAGGACCTGGGCACGCGGCCACAGCTTCACCAACCCCGTCGAAGCCAGTCGCCCCCTAACTCACTAAGGTTACCCTCCGCACACGAAAAAGTCAATGCTTTTTCTGTCAGGTAACACCTTAGCTGTATTACGCTAACCTACTGTCAGGCAGCAACTTGCGCAGGGCCGTCGCGGTGCGCCTCAACGTAGTCAGCGAATATCCCCTCGATCTCGTCGAAAGACTCCACAGCATACAGAAGCTTCCGCATTTCCGCCGAACCCGGCAGCCCTTTCACGTACCAGCCAAGATGCTTCCGGAACTCGATCGCGGCACCACGAGGGTCGTGCTCGTAATCCTGAACCATTCGCGCATGGTCCAGCGCAATCGCAAACTTTTCCGCCACCGACGGCGCCGCCCGCATTGGCTTCCCTTCCATCAGATCCCGTGTCTGATTGAAAATCCACGGCTGGCCAAAGGCACCGCGCGCGATCATCACCGCCGCACAGCCGGTCTGCTTCCACATGCGAAAGGCATCCTCGGCGGTCTTGATGTCGCCGTTCCCAATCACGGGAATCTCGACTGCATCGACCAGCGCCGCGATCTCTTCCCAGCGCGCAGCGCCCGTATACATCTGCGTGCGCGTGCGTGGATGAAGCGCAATTGCGCGCGCGCCGGCGTCCTGGCAGCGAAGCGCGATCTGCACCGGATCCCGCATCTCCTCGTTCCATCCGCTTCGGATCTTCACCGTCACGGGCAGACGCGTGCGCGACGACACAGCGCGAATCACCTGCTGAACGAGGTCGAGATCACGAAGACAACCCGAGCCTCCATTCCGTCGCACAACCTTCTTTACCGGACACCCGAAGTTGATGTCGATGAACTCCGGATCGAAGACGTCGGTGATGAGGGCGGCCGCATCTCCCATCGCCTCTGGATCTGCGCCGAAAATCTGCACGCCAATTGGCCGCTCGTCCGCACCGAAACGCAGCTTCGAGATAGTCGCCGGATTCTCCCGCCTGATTCCCTCGGCCGAAAGAAATTCGGTCACGACGACGTCCGCGCCAAACCGCGCGCAAATGCGGCGGAACGGCGACTCTGACACTCCCGCCATCGGCGCGAGGTAGAGCGGCACATCGTGATCGTGACGGAATGGGAATGGCATCATTTCGAAGCTAACGGGGGCTTCAAGTGCTTGCAACATCGCGGGTTGCCACCTAACGGGGGCAACTATAACTTGCTTCACCCGCTACGCAGCACACGCATGTACAACCTGATACGAGGCCTTGATGGAGCTCCGCGAGTTTTTTTCAGAAGATGCAGTGAAGCTCGAACTCGAAGGCACAACCAAGGATGACGTCCTCAAGGAACTCATTCATCTGCTCGGCCTCGATGAAAAGGCGGAAGGCATGCTGTTCAAGATGCTCAAGCGCCGGGAAAACCTGGGGTCCACGGGCATCGGCCGCGGAATAGCAATTCCCCACTGCCGGTCACTCGTGGTGAGCAAGTTGAGAGTGGCCTTCGGAAGGAAGAGCGATGGGCTCGACTTCAAGGCAATCGACGAGAAGCCAGTCAACTTCTTTTTCTTGATAGTGGCGCCGCCCCTCGAAGTCTCGAATCAGTATCTGCCGGTTCTCGGCAAGATTGCTCAGTTCTCGAAAGAGGCGGATGTCCCTGAGAGACTCCTTGCTTTGACAGAGGCGTCGCAGTTCATGGCGTTGCTTGAGGAGAAAGAGGTTTAACTGCGTTTGCCACAGGTGGCACAGATGGGCGCAGATGTCACAGATGGGAACGGAATGAATTCTTTCCGGCGCATATTGGTTTCTGTCTGACGCCGCTGGTCCCCATTCTCTGGGGATGGAACTACGGGATCCGCTCACCCACAAGATTATTGGCGCTGCGATCGCGGTTTCAAAAGAGCTGGGGATTGGGCTTCTCGAAACTGTTTATGAATCCTGCCTCGAACACCAGTTGCGGAAGCGGAAGCCAGCTATCCCGCATCGGAAGAGGTCTCCTCATAAACTTCCACGCATTCCCCTTTGCCAGGGGAATAAAGCGTTTCACTCTTTAGCTACTCATCTGTGTCATCAGCAGTCCATCTGTGCCATCTGTGGCAATCAGTTATTCCCACTCGATCGTCGAAGGCGGTTTGGAAGAGATGTCATAAACAACCCGATTGATCCCATCCACTTCATTGATAATGCGATTCGAGATCCTGCCCAGCACGTCATAAGGAAACGGGAACCAGTCAGCAGTCATCCCGTCCGTGCTGTTCACCGCACGAAGGCCAAGAACGTTCTCGTACGTGCGCTCATCGCCCATCACGCCCACGCTGCGTACGGGCAGCAGCACCGCGAACGCCTGCCAGATGCTGTCATATAGCCCGGCCGAACGAATCTCCTCGAGGTAGATCGCGTCGGCCGCTCGCAGTACGTCCAGCTTCTCGCGCGTGACATCGCTCAGAATTCTGATCGCCAGGCCCGGCCCGGGAAATGGATGCCTGCCAACCATCTCGTCAGACAAGCCGAGCTCGCGACCTACATTCCGGACCTCATCCTTGAAAAGCTCCCTGAGCGGTTCGATGAGCTTGAATTTCATACCCGGCTTCAGTCCGCCGACATTGTGATGAGTCTTTATTGTGACAGACGCTCCACCGGTCGGCGAGAAAGACTCGATGACATCCGGATAGAGTGTTCCCTGCACGAGGAATTTCGCATCGGTTCCGGCCGTCGCCGTCGCTTCCTCGAACACATCGATGAAAGTGTGACCGATAGCTGTGCGCTTCTTCTCGGGTTCCTCGACACCAGCCAGCGCGTCGAGAAAGAGCTGTGACGCATCGACGGTCACGAGCCTGATGCCCATGTGCTGGCGGAAAGTGCGTTCTACCTGCTCGCGCTCGTGCAGCCGCAACAGCCCAGTATCCACGAACACACACGTCAATTGATCGCCGATCGCCCGATGAACGAGCGCGGCAGCTACCGCAGAGTCGACACCCCCCGACAGTCCACAGATTACATTCGCGTCACCCACCTCGGCCCGAATGCGCTCGACCTCCGACTCGACGAATGCTCCTGCCGTCCAGTCCGGCTCCGCGTTGCAGACACTAAAAAGGAAGTTCGAGATTATCTCTCCGCCTCTCGGTGTATGAGCCACCTCGGGGTGGAACTGAACACCGTACAGCGGCTTGCTCTCATGCTTGAACGCGGTGACCGGATTCCCGCTGCTCGCTGCAATAGTCACGAATCCCTCGGGAGGAGATTCGATATGATCGCCGTGGCTCATCCAGGCGGCGAAGTTCTCCCCTGCGTCGAAGCCATCGAACAGAACTCCCGAGTCCGTCACGCTCACTTCTGAGCGGCCATACTCACGCCGGCCGGCACGCTTCACCTCAGCGCCTGCCATGTGCGCCATCAGCTGCATGCCGTAACAGATGCCGAGCACGGGAGCCAAGTCGAAGAGTCCGGGGTCTGCCCCGGGAGCATTTTCCCCGTAGACTGAATTCGGACCGCCGCTCAGGATTATTCCAGCGGGATTCCATTCCTTCACCCACTCGAGGCTTCGCGTCGGAGGATGAATCTCGGAATAAACCCGCGCCTCCCTCACCCTCCGCGCAATCAGCTGCGTATACTGCGACCCGTAGTCGAGGATGAGTATCCTGCTGCTCATAGCGCGATTATTTCTACTTCGCTCGTCTCGAGGTCGAGAATCGCAGCGGAGCATGTACCGCTGAGCCATCCGCACGCCTCACCTGGATTCACGATGAGCGTCTGATCCCGGGTGATGGTCTCCTGGCGATGCGTGAACCCGTGCACGACGTATCTATGTGCCTCGATGGACCTCTTGTTGACCTCGCCGAGGTCGTGCACGATAAGAATTCTCTGCCCGGAAACCTCGAAGCTGTGTGGAGATTCATACAGCTCCATTCCTACACCGCGGGCCGCAACGGCCTTGAGACCCTCCTCGTCCCCATCGTTCCTGCCGAAAATCCCGAGCAGGGCGACGTTCGCGTCGTTGAAGGGCTCCAGTGCGAACGGCGAACAATAGTCCCCCGCGTGCATTACGAGGGACACGCCCTTCCCCCTCAATACGTCAAGCAATTCAGCGATCGCAGGAATCCTGTCATGCGTATCCGCCATCAATCCGACTCTCATCAGGCAGTTCTCCATTCGGGCTCGAGCCGCTCTCGTTTAATGAGATCGGGGTACTGCTCACGTTCGGTCACTACACCGAACTGGCCATCCTTCACCAGCACCTCGGCGACACGCATACGCGAGTTGTAGTTCGACGACATAACGAAACCGTAGGCGCCGGCAGACAACACGGCAATCAGATCTCCTGGCTGCGCGTCGTCAACATCACGGTGCAGTCCAAGGAAATCTCCGCTCTCACACACGGGGCCAACAACGTCGGCAGTGGTGCGTGCGCCGGTAGAGCGGACGGCCTCGATCCTGTGGTACGCGTTGTAATGGGAAGGCCTGATCAAGTCGTTCATTCCCGCGTCAACGATCATGAATTCCTTTCCACCGCTGCGCTTTCTGTACAGCACCTCGGTTACCAGCGCCCCGGCATTGCCGACCAGGAACCGACCCGGCTCGACAATTACCTCGAGACCGGAAGGAACCACGAGGCGCTCGACGACCTCGGCGAACGCATCGACATCAATGGGATGCTCGGAATCGTACGACACCGCGAGACCTCCGCCAATATCCAGAAACCGAAGTTCCGTTGCTCCAGCCGCTTCTATCTCGATCTTCAGCTGAAGCAGACGTCCCAGCCCGATCTCATACGGCTCGAACTGAGAGATCTGCGATCCCACGTGCATGTCGAGTCCAACCAGAGCAATGTTGCTCATTCCCAGCGCGCGTCTGGCAACAACGAGGACTTCATCGAACGGTATTCCGAATTTCATCCCCTTGACGCCAGTTCTCGTGTAGGGATGCGGCGTGTCGACCATTACTTCCGGATTCACGCGCAGCGCGACTGGAGCCCGCTTCCCCATCGAGCCGGCGACTTCATCGAGGACAATGAGCTCTTCTTCAGACTCGACATTTATCAGCTGAACGCCGAGCGTGAGCGCTTCGACCATTTCACGCCTCGTCTTGCCCACACCGCTGAACACGATGTCTCTACCCTTGAATCCCGCCGACTCCGCCCGGTACATCTCTCCACCGGAAACGATATCCACGCCGGAACCAAGCGCGCGAAGAGTCCCCAGTATCGCAAGGTTCGAGTTTGCCTTGACGCTGTAGTGCAGCCGATGCGGGACGCGAGAGAGAGCCTTCGCGAGACGCTGGTACTGATACTCGATCGCCGCAACGCTGTAGACGTAAAACGGTGTACCCACCGCCTCCGCTATCGTTTCGAGACGGACTCCATCACAGGTAAGAACTCCATCTTCCCGGATGAACCCTTCGCCTCCCACGGAATTCAATACGCCTTCGCCCACAGGGCCTCGGCAATCGAAGGTGAGCCGCACTTGAGGCAGTGCTCGGGTGCCTCCGCAGAACGGAACTCCTCGTCGGGAAGAACGCGGATCGTTGCCTTTGTTTCTTCCTTGATCTGTTGCTCACATTCCGCACTGCCGCAAAAGCCGGCATAGACAAATCCGCCATCTCCTTCGATGACTTCCTTGAACCTGTCGTAGCTGATGGCCCCACGATGGCTGTTTGCCTCGCGGCGCTCGAACGCGGCAACCCGCATGTCCGTTTGGATCATGCTCAGCAATTCCGCTATGTCCTCACCCACTGAGTCGAGCGTGACTGTCCGCTTTACGCGATTATCGCGGCGCACCAGTACGCACTGTCCGGCATCGATGTCTCTCGGACCAATCTCCAGTCTAACCGGAATTCCGCGCAGCTCCCATTCGTAATACTTCGCTCCCGGCTTCATCCCCTCGCGATCATCCAGATGCACGCGGAGCTTGCCCGTGCTCCGGCGCTCCCACGCCTTGAGCGACGCCGCAAGATTCCTGGCCGCCTCGAAAACGCGCGTCTTGTCCTCCTCAGAACGCCAGATGGGCACGATGACAACTTCGATCGGCGCCAGCAACGGTGGTACGCGAAGCCCGAAGTCATCCCCATGCGTCATCACCAGTCCGCCAATGAGGCGAGTGGATACTCCCCAGCTCGTGTTCCACGCGAACTCGGTACCTCCTTGCTCCGTCTGATATTTCAGTTCGAATGCCTTCGAGAAGTTCTGGCCGAGGTTGTGGGAGGTGCCCGCCTGGAGCGCCTTGTTGTCCTGCATCATTGCTTCGCATGAGTAGGTGCGAAGCGCGCCGGCAAATCTCTCAGAGTCGGTCTTGATGCCGGTGATGACAGGCATCGCCATCCAGCCTTCCATGAAGTCGCGATAGACGTGCAGCATCTTTCGCGCTTCTTCCTCGGCCTCTGGTTCAGTAGCGTGCGCGGTATGCCCTTCCTGCCAGAGAAACTCCAGCGTCCGGAGGAACAGGCGAGTGCGCATTTCCCAGCGGACCACATTGGCCCACTGATTGATCAGCAACGGCAGGTCCCGATAACTCTGCACCCACTTCGCGAACATCGCGTAGATGATCGTCTCCGAGGTCGGACGGATCACGAGCGGCTCGTCGAGCTTCTTGCCCCCGCCGTGAGTCACCACTGCGGTCTCCGGGGCGAAGCCTTCTACGTGCTCCGCTTCCTTGTGCATGAAGCTTTCGGGAATCAGCAGCGGGAAATACGCGTTCTCGTGGCCCGTTTCCTTGAACACCGTATCGAGCTGACGCTGCATTCTCTCCCAGATGCCGTATCCGCGCGGGCGTATGACCATGCATCCGCGAACCGGGGAGTAATCCGCCAGTTCCGCACGCAACACGGTTTCATTGTACCAGGCACTGAAATCATCAGCGCGCTTTGTGAGTTTCTTGTCGTCAGGCATCGTATAGTCAGTTCATTGAGTTTATCAGGACTGCCAGCGGAAGCGATTCTTCGGTCCCTGCCTGAAGGTCCCTGAGAATCACCTCACCCCTGGCGAAAGACTCCCGCCTGATCAGCACTGCTCGCTGCGCCCCGGCCGCACTTGCTGCCTTGAGCTGCCGCGAGAGCTGCTGCGGCTTGAGCGCGTATTCCGCGCTGCGATCACGTGCACGTATGCGGGATGCGACTTCCATGACTTCCGGCAGCAGCGATTCATCGTCGCCCGCGACCCAGTAGTCGGTCTGCGCGGGCGCCGCGGGAATCAGATTCCGCGCCCGCAGAAGATCTCCGAGCACCACATCCCCCATTCCAAACCCAAGCGCGGGAAGATCCACTCCGCCGAGGGTCTGAAGGAGAGTGTCGTATCTGCCGCCGCCGCAGATAGCGCGGAATTCCCGCTGCGTGTCGAACAGCTCGAAGACAATGCCGGTGTAATACGCCAGCCCACGCACAATGGACAGATCGAGTTTGACCCATTCGGAAAATCCAAGAGAGCCAACGAATCCCATGTAACGCTTCATTCGCTCGATGTGTTCCGCAACGACTGGATCGTCTCCGGAGAGTGCGGCAAGTTCGTCCACACTGCCTGTGTCCAGAATTCCGTCAATCGCATCCGCAACGGTTTCACTCGTCACCGCCTTCACCAGCTTTTCACGCGAAACATCCTTCGGCTCGCGGCCCCGCTTGTCGATAACTGCATATACGTCGGCAAGCGCAGTTTCTGCGACGCCCGCGTTTATCAGCAGCGACTGCAGGAGGCGCCTGTCTGAGACTCGCGCTGTCACATCCGCTGCAGTGAGACCGAATTCGCGCATCACATCGAGCGCCAGCGCAACGAGTTCAGCATCCGCAGTAACGTCAGATTCGCCGACGATGTCAGCGTTGAGCTGAAAATGTTCGCGGAGGCGCCCCTTCTGCTGGCGCTCGTACCTGAAAAGCTGCGGCACAGAAAACCACCGTACCGGCTTGCGCAGCGAATTCGCGCGGGCTGCAACCATGCGCGCAAACGTCGGCGTCATTTCCGGGCGCATCGCAACTTCGCGGTCACCTTTGTCGGTGAAGGAATAGAGCTGCCCGACGAGTTCATCGCCGCTTTTTTTTCTGTAGAGATCGAGAGGTTCCAGCGGCGGCCCGTCGTATTCGACGAACGCGTAGCGACGCAGAACGCGGCGCCACGCGCCGACTATGAAGGCGCGTTCGGCAAACTGTTCTGGATAGAAATCTCTGAATCCCGGCAGGGCTCCTTGCGCCATTGCATAAACCTACGCCGGGTACGGACTTAGCGGCAAGAACCTGAAGCGATTCTAGAGGGTATTCTGGCCCAGTTCCACGAGCGCATCGCCGACCGTGTGAAACGAGCCGGTAATCAACGTAGTGCCCGTCGATCCTGCTGCGTTTGCCACCGCGACTGAGAAGTCCGGCTCGAAGGCGCAGTTCATTCCGTTCGACCGCGCAAATTCCTCCGCCTCAACGGGGTTCCAGGCCCGCGTTGGCGGTGCGCTCGGTGGTGCGACGAGCACGATTCGCTCGACCTTGCCTGACAGGGCCAGGAGTATTCCGCGCCAATCCTTGTCGGCCAGAATTCCCACAACCGCGGATACCGGCTCCGGCGGGCGTATCTCGCTGAGCGTCGCGACGAGTGACCGCATGCCCTCGGGGTTATGTGCAACGTCGAGGATGCAGTGACCTACACGCTGGAAACGTCCCGGCAGCTGAACCTGGGGAAGCACCCGCGCAGCCTCGTCGAGATCCACAGACCATGGCGATTTCGCAGCGCGCAACATCGCGAGCGCCACCGCGGCGTTGTCGGCCTGGGCCGCACCGGTCAGCCCTATAGTCATCGTGCGGCGTTCACCTTCGTGTTCGACCGTGAAGGTGGTTCCCTCGGGACCGACATGCACGCCGCTCGTGCGATAGAGCGCAGCCGCGTCAATGACCGGATCGAAACCGGCACGTTGAATAACCTCGTCCACTCCGGCGCGCGCCTCGGCCGACACTTTACCGATGACTGCCGGAACGCGCTGCTTGAAGATGCCTGCCTTTTCACGCGCGATGGATCTCTCTGAGTCCCCAAGAAATTCCTGGTGATCCATTGCGATCGAAGTAATGCCGGCAACTACAGGGTGAATCACGTTGGTGGCGTCGAGGCGGCCACCGAGACCTGTCTCGATTACGGCAACATCAACATTGGAGGCTGCGAAATACTCGAACGCTATCGCGGTGGTAATCTCGAAAAATGTTGCGTCCATTCGTTCGAAATCAGACCCCCCGCGCGCGAGCGCTTCGAGAATATACTCTTCGCTCACCGGCTGATCCCCCGCGTAAACGCGCTCGCGAAAGTCCACCAGATGAGGGGACATGTACCGGCCAACGTTCAGGCCCTTAGACCGCAGCAGCGCGCATAAGGTCGCGACTACGCTTCCCTTCCCATTCGTGCCGGCAACATGGAACGAGGGAAACTTGCGGTGAGGATTCCCCATGAGGGCGAGGAGTGCAACAGTGCGCTCGAGTCCGAACTTCGATGAACCCGTACGCGCGAAGAGCGCGTCGAGTGCCGTGCGGTAATCGCTCAGGCGGCGGTCCACCCCGCTGCGGCGGGCTTTCCACTCATGTGTCGAAGCAGCTGTCCAACAGTGTTCTTCAGATCTTTTCGGTGCACGACGTCATCCACCATCCCGTGCTCAAGCAGGAATTCGGAAGTCTGAAAACCCTCCGGCAGATCCTGTCCGATGGTCTGCTTGATCACGCGAGGCCCCGCAAACCCGATGACAGCCCCTGGCTCGGCAATGATTGCATCTCCGAGCATAGCGTAACTCGCGCTCACTCCGCCCGTCGTCGGGTTGGTGAGGATCGAAACGTAGGGAATGCGCCGCTCGGCAAGCTGGGAAAGAATTGCTGCGGCCTTGGCCATCTGCATCAGACTCAACACACCTTCCTGCATTCGCGCGCCGCCGGATGATGAGACGAGGATAAAAGCGAATTTTCTCTCGAGGGCCTTCTGTCCGAGGCGCGCGATCTTCTCGCCAACCACAGAACCCATTGAGCCACCCATGAATGCGAAATCCATTACACCGAGGCAGACTGGCAGCCCCAGCAGCTGACCGGTAAATGTGAGGATGGCATCGCCTTCACCCGACTTGGCCAGCGCCTTCGCCAGACGCCCGGGGTAGTCGGGAAAACCAAGAGGATCCACCGAGCGCATCTCCGTTTCGGTTTCCTCGGTTGTACCATCATCGAGCAGGATGTTGACATACTCGATTGCCCGGATGCGGCGGTGATACTCGCAGTTGGGGCAGACGCTCAGGTTGCGAATGAACTTTTCGCGAATGTCGGTGTGCCCGCACTGCTCGCACTTTTCCCACGCGTCAGCGGGGATCTCGTGCTTCTCTCGTCGCGGCTGACGGGGCTTCTTCTCTTTGCGGAACCAGGCCATTCGTTGAAATGTTACCCTCGCTCGACGCGCAGGCAAGCTGTCAGGCCAAGCGCGCGTGAAGATTCAGCTCGACTTGAACGCGGCCTTGCCTCGCCCTTCGCCAGATATCCGCATCAGTACGCCGATTGCGAGCCATGAGGCCAGCATGAAGGAACCGCCGTAACTGAAGAATGGAAGCGGAATACCGGTGATCGGCATAAGGTTGAGCGTCATGCCGACGTTGACAAGCACGTGAACGAACCAGCTCGCCATAAGCCCGAATGCAACCAGCGAGCTGTACGAATCGTTGGCTCGTCCCGAAATGCGCGTGATGCGCAGAAACAACACGAGGAACAGCGTCAGCGCGATCGTGACTCCCAGGAAGCCAACCTCTTCACCCACCACCGCGAAAATGAAATCGGTGTGCTGCTCGGGAAGGAATGCGAGCCGCTTCTGCGTGCCGAGGGTAAAGCCCTGCCCAAATAACCCTCCGGATCCAATCGCAATCTTGGACTGAATCACGTGATAGCCGGAGGCGCGCGGATCTGCCGATGGATCGAGGAAAACTTTCAATCGGTTCTGCTGATACGGCGCCAGTTTTTCCCACAGTATCGGGGCGACAACACCGGTCGCGACGTTCGCGGCCAGGAGCACGATGCCTTCGATGAGATACGGTCGGTAATAGAGAATGAGCGCGAGCAGAACGAGGAACCAGGCACCCCACAATCCGGTGCTGAACGAAAGCACCAGACTCACCACCGGACTCCCCAGCAGCATCAGGAGTGGCCACGATACGCCCGCCCAGTACAGCATGCCGAAGAAGATTCCGACAAAGACAATTCCGGTTCCCAGATCAGGCTGGAGCATGATGATGAGCCACGGTATGCCAACCACCAGCGCCGGCTTCCATAAGTCGAGCAGCGACTTGGGCGGTTCCTTCCGTGCCGCCAGCACAGCGGCAAGCATCAACACAACTGTCAGCTTGGCCAGTTCCGACGGCTGCCCGATTCGAACGCCGCCTACGGCCAGCCAGCTCTTTGTAGAGGCAGCAGTCCCGGCTCCCGCTCCAATCACGAGAGTTGCAGCGAGCAGCAGAATGGAGAGCACGTACGCAGGCAGCGTCACCCATTCAATGAAGCGCACAGATGACCGGCTGATGCCATAGGCGCCGAGCATCCCGATTCCCAGCCATATCAACTGCGACTTGTAAACGCGCGCCACTGCAGTGGGAGTATCGGTCTGGCCTGCGGAATAAACCATCGCCACACCGAAAATCGAAAGCAACAGCGCCGTTACTACGAGCGGGTAGTCAGCAACAATTCGCCTCATCAGCCGCCTTCTGTATTGACCACGGCCTCACCACCAAACCCGAGATACTTGCCGATTATCTTGGAAGCAATCCGCGCGGCGTAATAACCGTGCTCTCCGAACTCGAGGAAAACAGCAACGACAATCTTCGGATTGTCCGCCGGCGCGAAGCCGACGAACCACGCGTGGTCCTTGTTGCGATCGGTGGCGTTCTGGGCCGAGCCGGTCTTGCCGGCAATGACGAGTCCCTTGATGTTTGCAGATGCAGCAGTACCACCAGCGGACGTCACCCCCGCCATGGCCAGCCTCAATCCAAGGAACTGCTCCGACGTAAGCGAGATGATTTTCTTGCTTTCGGGTGCGCGGGAAACGAGTTCAGGTGTGGAAGACGTGCCCTCGTTTGCAAGCGCCGTGTAGAACTTTGCCATGCTCGCAACGGTTTGCGAATTCGCACCCTGTCCGATGGACAGATTGAGAATTTCCGAGTTGCTCCAATTTGCACCGAACAACTTGTTGTAATAGGCGCGCACATCGCGCGTCGGGAAGCGCGGCTTGTATTCGTTAGGCAGATCGATTCCAGACCGCTTGTCGAACTCGAGATCGATTCCCCCTGCCACAAGTTTCGAGAGTCCTATCCTTAGCCCAAGCTGGTAGAAGTACACGTCGCACGAGTGCGTAATCGCGCCCGCTAGATCAACCGCGCCGTGACCGCTCTTCAGCCAGCACTTGAAATAGCGACGACCATACTGGAGCCCACCGCTGCACGCGATCGGCATCCGGGTTTTCATCGTCACCAGTTCGTCCTGGAGCCCCATCACCGATGTCGCCAGCTTCCAGGTGGAAGCTGGAGGGTATGTGCCCTGAATAACCTTATTGAAGAGCGGACGCCGTGGATCTGTGTTCAGTTCCTTCCAGTAATCGGTTGGGATTCCGCCGGTGAACCGGTTGGGGTCGTAGCTGGGATTGCTGTAGAGCGCGAGCACCCCGCCCGTCTTGGGATCGAGCGCAAGCACGCCACCCTGAAGTGAGTCCCCAAACTGGCTCGCTGCAAACCGCTGAAGCTCGAGATCAATATTCGTTTTGAGCGGCGGCGCTCCAATCGGGTTCTGGTCGGGACGCTCTCCGCCACCGCGAACCGGTCTGCCACGGGCGTCAACCATGTCGAACCGGTTGCCCTCTTTACCACGCAACACGCTCTCATACTGTCGCTCGAGGCCACCCTTGCCGAGTGTCTGGCCGGGCTTGTATCCCTCGAATTGCGGAAGGTTGAGTTCGCCTTCTGTGATCTCACCAGTATATCCGACGAATGACGCCACAATCGGCCCATCCGGATAGTAGCGCTTGGGAACCGACTGAATGATCAACCGGGGATAATCAATGCGGTGCTCTTCGAGCACAGAGATGACATCGATAGATGCGTCAGGCAGAACCACCGTCGGCCGCGTCGGCGCGCGGCGATACCGCCGCACCGCGCTCGAGATATCGTAGTCGGTAAGCTGCAGCGTCGGCTGAAGCAACGTCAGCGCCGCGCGCAGAGAATCCAGACTCGGCGCAGTAATCGAAACCGAATACGCCGGAAGATTCTCGGCGATTATCTCGCCCTTTCGATCGTAGATGATTCCGCGGGGCGCCGGCAGCGGAATTGTCCGAAGGCGGTTGTCTTCTGACGCTCGCTTGTAAAGACTGGTCTGAAGTACCTGAGCGTTGAAGAACGCGCTCAACAGGAGGAAAAATCCCGCTACGAGACCATAGGAGCTCAGGCGTGTTCTGCGAGCAATGTCATTTGGATGAAAACTCATACTCTTGCCGGCTCGAGCAGCGGCCGCAACAGAAACAGCAGCAGCACTCCGGCCACGGCGGTTGCCGCAGCAGAGAGCGGAGACCAGAGGAGAAGCTGCTGAACCAGCTCAATTCCGCCAAGTCGGTGCTCTGCTACGAAGTATATAACGTCGAACACCCACTTGCCGAGAAAGAAGAAGAAAGCATTCAGCGCCAGATTGTCAGCAAAGAAGACCGCCTTGAGCCATGAAGCCAGATATCCCACTACGGTCATGGCGAGCGCGCCCGCGCCGAGCGCATCGGGCGTCAGAGAATCTGAAACCAGCCCGAGGGCCAGCCCTATAAGCGCACCTACAGCAGGCCGCACACGAATGGCCGACAGCAGCAGTGCGAGAACAAGAAAATCCATCGGTGCGCGCCAGCCCAGCAGCGGGCGCAGCGTGTAGTGCAGGACCACCAGTATTACAAAGGTGGCAATGGCCCGGGCAATGCTTCCGATTGTCATCAGTTACCCCGCGTCGGACTGCGAGGTGCGGTCGAGTCGCGGCGAGCTGAGTCGCGCCGCGCGGAATCGCGTCTCGCTGCCGCCCGACGCGCCGCTTCCCGGCGCGCGGCCAGCGCTGCCGAATCGAGCACCGGCCTTCTGACCGTGTCGGGCATCAGCTCGGGCGGGAGCCCGCCGGGCACCTGAATGCGAACCGTCGAATCTCTTTGCAGCGTATCGATCGCCGCCCTTCGCGCAGCAGCTTCTGCGAGTGCCGCGTTCTTCGCAGCCGAATCCCCGGCAACGACGATGCGCTGCACCGCGGCAGTAGTTCCCACGGCGCTGCTCCACACGTTCTCGAATCCCTTCGTTACCCTGTCGCTGCGAAGAATCATGACGGCGCCGACATCGGCCGGAGATACGATCGGCTTGACGAGATAGGTTCGAGCCCAGCCCTCAGCCGTGGTGATCTCCGACAACACAGTGCCAATGGGAATGCCGCGCGGCCAAACGCCGCCGAGTCCGGAGCTGACCACCAGTGCACCAGCGGGAAGCTGGCTGCGAAACGGTATGCCCCGCAGCTCCATTAGATAGCCTGTCGTCGCGCTGGCGGCGTGCGCCTGGACAATGCCAAATGCGCTGCTGTCGCCCGACATCGCGCTGACGCGAAAATCAGGGTGAGTCCAGATCATCGCCTCGCTCATTGTCGGGTCTACAGTGGTGACTACGCCCACAACTCCCTCTGGCGACACCACGGGGCTCAGGCGTCGCACACCCGCGTTAGACCCGGCGGTGAGCGTCATGGTCGTCACGTCGCGCACTCCGCGTCCATGGATGGCCTCAGCGGGCACGAAGCCCCACTTGATGCGTGACGCGAGCCCGATCAGCTCTCTCAGGCGGTCGTTTTCGTTCTCCAGAGCCGTGACGGTCATCGCACGCAACGCAACGCTGTCGCGTATGGCGGTCCGCACCTGATCCAGAACGAGCGACCGCCGGCTTGCCTCTGATCGCTCCTGGAGCATCACGAGCGGCGCAAGGAAAGTGCGGCGCATCGAGCTTGCCACCGGATCGCGCATGCCGGGAGGGAGACCACGAGCCACCAGGGCAAGAATTACCGCGGCGGCGAGAACCATCGTATCGATCCTGGTGTTACTACTTCGAGCGGCGCGTGACACTTACAGCTTTCCTCTAGGTGGCGAGAACGGACCAGTATTTTTCCTCATCGTCAAGAATCCTGCCTGTGCCGCGAACAACGCAGGTCAGCGGATCCTCGTCCACGTGAATTGGCAGCCCGGTTTCCTGCGAGAGCAGCACATCCAGCCCTCGAATAAGGGCACCGCCACCCGTCATTACAATGCCCCGCTCCACAATATCTGCTGCCAGTTCGGGCGGGGTGATTTCCAGTGCACGGCGCACTGCGCCCACAATCTGCTGAATCGGCTCCTGAACCGCATCCCGGATTTCAGCCGAGTGAATGCGAATGCTCTTTGGAATTCCCGAGACCAGATCGCGTCCCTTGACCTCCATTTCGCGCTCCTCACCAATCGGATAGGCCGAACCGATCTGGATCTTGACCTGTTCCGCCGTGGATTCGCCAATGAGGAGATTGTAGTTCTTTCGCATGGACTGGAGAATGGCCATGTCCAGCTCGTCGCCACCCGTCCTGATCGACGTATCGCTGACAATGCCTGACAGTGCGATGACCGCGATTTCCGTGGTGCCACCACCGATGTCGATGACCATGTTGCCTGTCGGCGTTTCCACCGGAAGCCCGACTCCGATTGCCGCAGCCATCGGCTCCGCAACCATGAAAACTTCCTTGGCACCCGCACCGAGCGCAGAATCGCGAACTGCACGCCGCTCCACCTCGGTGATGCCCGATGGAACGCAGACGATTACCCTGGGCTTCACCTTGAAGACATGGTTCTCGATGATCAGCGCAAGGAAATAACGAAGCATTTTTTCCGTCACATCGAAGTCGGCGATAACTCCGTCCTTCATTGGACGAACCGCTATGACGCCTTCGGGTGTGCGGCCGAGCATGCGCTTAGCCTCGAGACCTACGCCCTTGATCTTCTTCGTCTCGCGATCGAGAGCGACCACCGACGGCTCGTTAAGGACGATGCCTTCGCCTTTCACGTAGATCAGCGTGTTCGCTGTGCCGAGATCTACGGCAATCGCGTTAGCTGGGAAAAATGAGTTTGTCTTGAAAGGCCAGCGCATGTTGTACCGGGAATTAGTTCAGAAAAGAATCGACGTCTTTCAGAGGCAAGCCAAATGCCTCGGCGACGGCGGGATAGACCGTGTGGCCTTCGATAATGTTGAGACCCTTTCGAAGTGAAAGGTTCTCCTTGCAAGCCTGCTTCCATCCGACGTTCGCAAGCCGAAGCGCGTAAGGAAAAGTCGCATTGGTCAATGCCAGCGTGGAAGTGCGCGGAACTCCGCCAGGCATGTTCGCCACGCCATAGTGAATCACACCGTCCACTTCGTACGTGGGATTCTCGTGAGTCGTCGCGTGAATGGTCTCGACGCATCCGCCCTGGTCGATCGCTACGTCCACTATGACAGAGCCGGGCTGCATCGTCTTGAGATCCTCGCGGCGAATCAGCCGGGGAGCCACCGCTCCAGGTATCAGCACGGCGCCGACAACCAGATCTGCGGTGGAAATCTGTTCCAGAATATTGTGACGATTGGAATAGATAAGCGTCACGTTTGCCGGCATCACATCCGACAGGTAACGCAGCCGCTCCAGGGAGAGGTCGAGCACCGTGACTTTTGCGCCGAGTCCCGCGGCCATCTTGGCTGCGTTGATTCCGACGACTCCGCCGCCAAGCACGACGACCTTGGCCGGAGCTACTCCCGGGACGCCGCCCAGCAGAACGCCGCGTCCGCCGTAGAGTTTCTCCAGATATTTGGCGCCTTCCTGCACCGCCATTCTTCCCGCCACTTCAGACATGGGCGTGAGAAGCGGAAGCTCGCGCGTCGGAAGCTCAACAGTCTCGTACGCGATGCAGACTGCACCGCTGTCGAGGTGCGCCTGCGTGAGTTTCTCGTCAGCTGCAAAATGAAAATACGTGAAGAGAAGCTGGCCCTTGCGCATCATCGGCCATTCAGGAGCAATCGGCTCCTTCACCTTCATGATCATTTCCGATTCGGCCCATACGGTAGCGGCGTCGGGAGCGATCGTCGCGCCAACACTCGTGTAATCCGCATCGGAAAATCCACTTCCTTCACCTGCACCCTGCTGAATCAGAACGGTGTGACCTGCAGCGACGAGTGACTCCGCACCGGCAGGCACCAGCGCAATGCGATTCTCGTTCGTCTTTATTTCCTTCGGGACTCCAATCTTCATTTTTGAGATTCAGTGTGAAGTTTTGAATATGGTTGCATGCTCAACCAGCCGCGCGCGGCCCCAGACTTACTACCGTCTGCGCATCAGGCGAGAAGAATTCGCGCGACACCGCCGCGACTTCCTCCAGCGTAATGCTTTCCACGAGCGAGAGCAGCTCATCCAGGGTTTTGTACTCCTCTCCGTAAAGCTCGACTCCCGCCGCACGGTACATTCTTGAAGAGACGCTTTCCAGTGAAAGTGTAATCTGACCCTTTAGCTGGCTTTTTCCAGCCGTCAATTCGTCTTCGGGCAGCCCTTCGGCGGAAATCTTTGCCAATTCCTCCCGAATTGCCTCCGCGGCAGCCTCCGCCGTTTCCGGCCCGGTGCCCACGTAAATGCCGTGATTCCCCGATTCCCGGTGGAACGACTGGAACGAATAGACCGAATACGCGAGAGCGAGATCCTCCCGGATGCGCTGGAACAGCCTCGAACTCATCCCCCCGCCCAGCATCATTCCCACCAGGCCGATTGCGTGCCGCCTTTGGTCGCCGTGCGAAACGGTGGGGGAACCGAAGACTATGTGCGTCTGCGCACCGTCGCGCTCGAAATGCCGTGCGACTGGAGGCAGCGGGACCGCCTGTGACGGCGACACCAGCCGCGTCTCCCCTGGAGGAACCTCTCCCCACCCGGTGCGTTCGAGAATGGCAAGGAGATCCTCATGGTCGATGTTGCCGGACGCGGCGACTACGATGTTCCCTGGCTTGTACGCCCGCTCGTGCAGTGCCTGAAGTTCCGAAGCGGAGAGTGAAGTGACAGTCTCCCGCGTTCCAAGAATGCGGTAGCCGAGCGGATGCTGGCCCCACAGTTGTTCGCCGTGGAGCTCGAAGACAAGATCGTCCGGCGTATCATCTACCGTGCTGATTTCTTCGAGAATCACCCGACGCTCGAGATCGAGGTCGGTCTGCCTGAGGAGCGGGCTGAAGATCAGATCCGCCAGTACATCAGCCGCAATCTCGACGTGTTCGTCCAGCACCCTTGCCTGATAGGAAGTGTGCTCACGCGAAGTGTAGGCATCGAGAGAGCCACCGAGAATCTCCAGTGACAGTGCGAGATCCCGCGCGGATCGCTTCTGCGTTCCCTTGAAAACCATGTGCTCCAGCATGTGCGACACGCCCATGATATCCGGCGTCTCGTTCAGCGAAGCGGCGCGCACCCATGCCCCCAACGCAACTGACCGCACTCCCGGCATATGCTCGGAGAGTACGGTCAGGCCGTTGGAAAGTACGGTGCGGCGAAGTCCTGTTTCGTCCTTCGTCGCGAATGAACTCACTCCCGGCTGCGACCTCCGCCACTGCGCGGCGAACGGCCACGCGGTCTGCGCGGGCGCTCTTCACCAGAGGACTCGCCTTCAGCAGCAACCCCTGCCGTCTCGGATGCGTCACCCGATTCAGAAGGCGTTGCTGAGCCATTGCTGGCCCCTCCGCCCTCGAACGGTGACGATGACTCGCCGCCTTCCTTGGGAACGAGTGCCTTCATCGACAGACGCAGGCGTCCGCGCTCATCGCGCTCGAGCAGCTTGACCTTCACACGATCACCCTTACTGACCACATCTTCAGTCTTCTCGGTGCGGCCGTGCTTCAGCTCGGAGATATGAACGAGACCTTCCGTGCCTGGCATGATCTCGACGAATGCGCCGAAAGCAGTAGTGCTCTTCACGGTGCCCTCGTACGTGTCGCCAATGATCGGCTCGGCCGTAAGTGCCTGAACCATCTGGCGTGCGCGCTCCATTGCCTCGCCACCGACGGCAGCGATGGTAACGAGACCCGAATCGTCAACCGTCAGCTCTGCACCAGTTTCTTCCTGGATGCCGCGGATGGTCTTGCCCTTCGGTCCGATCAGCTCGCCGATCTTCTCGGGGTTGATGTTGATCGTCACGATACGCGGCGCGTACATCGACAGCTCATCGCGCTTCTCGGGAAGTGCCTTCTTCATCTCGCCGAGGATGTGCAGACGTCCTTCGCGTGCCTGATCGAGTGCTTCCTTCATGATCTCCAGCGACAGTCCCTGAACCTTGATGTCCATCTGAATGGACGTGATGCCGGTTTCGGTGCCTGCAACCTTGAAGTCCATATCGCCGAGGTGATCTTCGGTGCCGAGGATGTCTGTAAGGATTGCGTACTTGTCGCCTTCCTTGATGAGACCCATCGCTACACCGGCAACTGCGCCGCGGATTGGAACGCCGGCATCGAACAGAGCCAGTGATCCGCCGCAGACCGAAGCCATCGACGACGATCCGTTGGACTCGAGAATGTCGGAGACGATGCGAATGGTGTAAGGGAATTCCTCAAACGCCGGCAGCACGCTGTGCAGCGCACGCTCGGCCAGATTGCCGTGGCCGATTTCACGGCGGCTGGTGCCGCGCATGGGGCGGACTTCACCTGTTGAGAATGGCGGGAAGTTGTAATGAAGCATGAACGACTTCGTGGTCTCGCCCTTTTCATCGATCGAGTCGAGACGCTGAACGTCCTGCGCGGTGCCGAGTGTTACGGCAACGAGTGCCTGTGTCTGGCCGCGTGTAAAGAGTGACGATCCGTGTGCGCGGGGAAGGACAGTCGTGTCGATCGAGATGTCACGGACATCCTTCGGACCGCGCCCGTCAACGCGCTTGCCGGAGTCGAGCACCTGGCTGCGAAGGCAGTTGTACTCCGACTCGCCGACGAGATTGGAGATGTCCTTGCCGTTGTCGGGGAACTCAGTGAGCAGCTGGGTGGAGATTTCCTTCTTCGCTGCTTCGACTGCTTCGATGCGCGTGTGCTTGTCCTTCTGATTGATGGCAGTCGTGATCCTGCCGTCGGCGAGATCCTTGACGCGAGCGACGAGATCGGCGGCCGGCTTGGCCTTTGACCATTCCATCTTGGGAGTGCGGCTCTTCGCGAGCATTTCTTCCTGCATCGCAACGAGTTCGCGGATGCCGCCCTGGGCAACTGTCAGCGCTTCGAGCGTTTCATCTTCGCTCACTTCGATTGCGCCGCCTTCGACCATCATGATCGAGTCCTGCGAACCGGCGACAACGATGTCCATGTCGCTGTACGGAAGCTGCTGGAAGGTCGGGTTGAGAATCCAGTTGTCCTGTACACGGCCGACGCGAACGGCGGCGATGGGGCCCATGAACGGGATCTTCGATGCGTTGAGCGCGAACGATGCCGCGAGAAGCGCGATCACATCTGCGTCATTCTCCTGATCTGCGGAGATGATGTAGATGAAGACCTGGACTTCGTTCTGGAATCCTTCGGGGAACAGCGGCCGGATGGACCGGTCGATGATTCGCGCCTTGAGGATTTCCGAATCGTGTGGGCGTCCTTCCCTCTTGATGAATCCGCCGGGAATCTTGCCGGCGGCGTACGTCTTTTCCCTGTACTCCACGAGGAGCGGGAAGAATGGCAAGGTGCTTTCCTTGTCACTCACTGTCACTGCGGCGAGCACCATCGTGTCGCCGTACTGGACCAGGGCGGAGCCTGATGCCTGTTTTGCCATGCGGCCGGTCTCGATCGAGAGCTTGCGGCCTGCGAATTCGCGTTCGATGCGTTCCATCTTTCTTTGCCTTTTCTTTTTTCTAGAGAACACAAAACGCGCGCGGGCACGAATGTGCACCCGCGCGCGGGACAACTTCAGAAGATGCGGTTAATGGCGGAGGCCAAGATCTGCGATGATCTTGCGGTAGCCTTCAACATTGGTGCGCTTGAGGTAGTCAAGCAGACGCCGCCGACGGCCAACCATCTTCAGCAGGCCCTGCCGGCTGTGATGGTCCTTGGCATGCTTCCGGAAATGGTCAGTGAGGTAGTTGATGTTTGCGGTAAGAATCGCTACCTGGACCTGAGCCGAACCCGTGTCGGTTTCGTGCGTGCGGTACTTTTCTACTGTTTCGGTCTTCTGAAATGCCATGTTGCTGTGTTCTCCGCGCGCGGTGCGCGCTGGTTCTTTTGAGTTCCTCTTGAGCCTCTAAAATTACCCCACACTCCGCCTCCTGTAAAGGCGTAGAGCCAACCGAAATCCACTGCCGCCCGGACGCTCGTCCTGACGAATGGGTGCCGAAGGCGCGCCCGGAGTGCATTATTGACTCAGCGTCACTCCTCATTCGTTTATCTGTCATTGGCAAAGGTATCTGATAAAAGCGCCTCTCCGGGGCCTGCGTTGGAGCATGGATTCCCCGTTGTTGGAATCGGTGCCTCCGCGGGCGGCCTTGGAGCCCTGAGAAGTTTCTTCAAGGCCGTTCCTGAAAAGTCAGGCATCGCCTTCGTCGTAATTGTGCATCTCGACCCAAAGCACAAGAGTCTTATGGCCGAATTGATTCAGACTCATACGTCGATTCGGGTCACGCAGGTGGCAGGTGCCACGAAAATCGAGCCGGATCAGGTGTATGTAATACCGCCGGACAAGGATTTGACGGTGACCGACGGCCACTTTCGGCTTTCCGAGAGGAAGATGCCCAATCGCAGCCGGGCACCGATCGATGGTTTCTTCAGGACCCTGGCTGAAACGCACTCGACCAACGCGGCGGGAATAATTCTGTCGGGTAC
This sequence comes from Gemmatimonadaceae bacterium, assembly GCA_046593625.1. Taxonomy (GTDB): domain Bacteria; phylum Gemmatimonadota; class Gemmatimonadetes; order Gemmatimonadales; family Gemmatimonadaceae; genus UBA4720. Next base: position 22,795 of record JBKJNN010000140.1, read on the forward strand.
CGGTTCGGATGGAACGCAGGGTATCAAATGGATCAAGGAAAGTGGCGGCATCACGATGGCCCAGTCACCCGAAGAGTCGGAGTATCGGGGAATGCCGGAGAGTGCGATAGCCACCGGACATATCGACGTAATCCGCCCGGTAGGGCAACTCGGCCCCGAGATCGTGCGCCTGTTCAGCGGCAACGGAGCCGAAGAACCGTCGGAAGGGGGAAAGGCAGCCAGCGTCGATCAATCGACCATTGCCGACATCCTCTCTCTCGTCAGGAAGGAGATGGGACACGATTTCACTGGTTACAAACAGTCGACCATAAATCGCCGCATACGGCGACGCGCGCAGTTTGCCCACACATCCGACCTCTCGGAGTATCACCGCCTCGCGAGCGCCGACCGAAAGGAATTGCGCGCGCTCCACGACGACATGCTGATCTCTGTCACGAGTTTCTTTCGTGATCCCGCAGCGTTTGCCACACTGGAGAAAACCGTCATTCCCCGGCTGTTCCGGAACAAGCAACCGTCCGACACGGTCAGGGTGTGGATTCCCGGCTGTTCGAGTGGCGAGGAAGCGTACACAGTTGCAATCCTGTTGACGGAACACGCGGGAAGACTCGAGACCCCACCGGCAATTCAGATCTTCGCCACAGATCTCCACGAGAGGGGATTTGCCGTTGCCCGCTCGGGCCTGTATGCGGAATCGATCCAGACCGACATGTCCGAAACGCGCCTCGAGCGGTTCTTCACTCGCGAGCCGGGCGGTTACAGAGTCAAGAAGCTCATCCGGGAGAAAGTCGTTTTCGCGAAACACGACCTGCTGACAGACCCGGCGTTTTCCAGGGTAGACCTCATTTGCTGCCGCAACCTGCTCATCTACCTGCAACGCGAAACGCAGGGCCGGGTGATGCGGCAGTTCCATTTTGCCCTCAGGCCTGGCGGCAGTCTCTTCCTCGGAACGTCGGAGTCGATCGAAAACCTGTCGAAGTGGTTTGCAGTCGACGACAAGAAGAACCGCATTTTCAGGTCGATAGACGGGCCTGACGTTCCTCGCCCTCGTTCGAAGGAGTCCACTGAGGGGCCAAATACCTCAGGGCTTCAGCCACCGGCAAGCGCGCCGGGATTACGGGCGTTCGGCACGGTGCATAGAAAGCTGCTCGAAGCCTACACACCTCCCAGCCTTGTCGTCACCGGCGACGGGGAGGTCGTCCATCTCTCCGAACACGTCGGTCAGTATCTCAAGCTCGGCGGGGGTGAACCTTCCAACAACATCCTCGACCTGATGCCCGGCAGCCTGCGGCAGAGAATAAGGAAGTTGATCTCCGAGGTAATCTCGACTGGCGAACTGTCGGAGGTTCGCGCTGTGATGGCGGTCGATGGCAGAAAACGGAACGTCGACATCGTCGCTAGACCGCTGAAGGCAGGAACGGCTTCCCAATCGTTTGTGCTGCTCGTCTTCGAGGAACGCGAACCCGGGGGCCGCAGCAAGACCAAAGGCGAACCCAAACCGCGAATTCGCACCAGACCAAACGCGGTGCGAGAGCTGGAGCGCGAACTCGAAGAAGCAAAGTCACAGCTCAGAATCATGCTCGAGGAGCATGAAACGACCATCGAGGAACTCAAGGCCTCGAACGAAGAACTTCAGTCAATCAACGAGGAAGAGAAAGCCACGGAGGAGGAGCTCGAGGCAAGCAAGGAGGAGCTTCAATCGATGAACGAAGAACTCCAGACAATCAATCAGGAGTTCCGCAGCAAGAACGAAGAACTCCTGGAGGTCAATTCGGACCTCGTCAACCTGATGGATTCGACGGACGTCGGAACCATTTTTCTAGACAAGTCACTCCGGCTGCGACGCTTCACCCCGAGTGTGCCAGGCATCTTCAACGTGATGGATTCAGATATCGGCCGACCGATTGCAGACATTACGCACAGTCTCGATTACCCGAAGCTGCTCGACGACGCCACAGAAGTTGTGCGAACTCTTTCACGAGTGGAGTACGTCGCCCGTTCAAACGATAACCGCTGGTATGTGGTGCGCATGTCCCCGTATCGATCGCTCGATGACCGGCTGGATGGCGTTGTTCTCACCATGTTTGATTCAACTTCCAGGATAGTGGCGGAAATTGAACGCAAGGCGCTGCTGGTTGAAGTGCAGGCAGCGAGCGTTGCCAAGTCCAATTTTATCGGCGTGATGTCGCATGAGCTGCGCACTCCGTTGAACGCGATCGTGGGTTACGCTGACATCCTTGCCGCGGGCGCGGTAGGGGAAGTGACCGCCGAGCAGGCGAGACACCTCGAACGCATCAAGTCGAGTGCAATGCACCTCGCGCGCATGATCGACGATGCGCTACAGTCGGTGCGGATCGAGGCCGGTATCACTACGCTGAACGCCGAGACCGTTGACGTGGCACTGCTGACGCGCGAGATCGCCGCCTTCATGGAGCCACTGTTGGTCGCCAAAGGCCTCGATTTCCAGGTGCGGGCCGTGGATGGGCCATCGATCTTCGCCGATGCGACAAAGGTGCGTCAGATCCTGTTCAATCTCCTCGGCAACGCCGTGCGCTACACGGACAAGGGTTGCGTGACCATTACCTGCGAGACTTCGGACAGCGGAGCCGTGATTGTAGTCGAGGACACTGGCATCGGAATTTCACGGGCGAACCTCAAGCATGTATTCGAGCGGTTCTGGCAGGTGGACCAGAGCAAGACGCGGCTGAGGGGAGGCACCGGCCTGGGATTGATGGTGAGCCGGTCACTCGCACGACTCATGGGCGGCGAGCTGGACGTTACAAGTGATCTTGGAAAGGGCAGCCGGTTTGAACTGCGGATGCCGCTGCGTTCTGGCTAACTGTCCTCTGCCCTCACCCGGGCTTTGATAGATCCATTCCGAACGAGTAGCTCAAAGTCGCCTCCCTCCGGAAAATCCCCGACCGACGATAGCGTGCGGCCACTGTCATCGCGGGCAAGCGAGTATCCCCGTTCCAGCGTAGCCAGTGGACTGAGAGCATTCAGGCGGCCTGATACAGTGGATACTGCAATCCGCCGGCGCTCGGTCGCACGAAGCGTCGCCGATCGCATACCGCGAGCGATCGTCTTGAGCTCCGCAGATGCGGCCTGGCTGCGCCGTGTGATCACTCCGTTCAACCGCCGCCTCTGCCCCGCCAGCACTTCGAACAAATCTGCGAGCGCAGGTATCGCAGATTCCGCAGCAGCCGAAGGCGTCGCCGCACGCACATCCGCCACGAGATCGCACACAGTCACATCGATCTCGTGACCGACGGCCGACACGGTCGGCACCCTGCACCCCGAGAGAGCCCTCGCCACTCGCTCGTCATTGAAGGCGTGAAGATCCTCTCGCGATCCACCTCCGCGTCCTACTATCACCACGTCGGCGTGGCCCCACCGGTTCATCCTGTCGATCGCCCTGCACAACTCTCCCGGTGCCAGGTCCCCCTGCACTGACGCACCGGCAACTACCAGGCGAATTCCCGGACGCCGGCGGTGAGCAACTGCAATGATGTCCCGCAGAGCCGCGCCGCTCATGCTCGTGACAATTCCAACACATCGAGGATAACGAGGGAGTGCGCGCTTTCGCTCCGGGGCCATCAGGCCCTCTTCGGTGAGCTTTGCAATGGTCGCCTCCATCGCCTTCCGCCAGAGGCCATCGCCTGCCGCTTCCATCCTTGTAATTCGAAGCTGCAGCGAACCCTTCACCGGATAGAACGCAAGCTGCGCAAGCGCCACTACCTGCATGCCTTCGTCGGGAGCGGCGGGGATCTTCCATTGATCGCCGCTCCACACGACGCACGCCATCTGGGCCGATGCGTCGCGAAGAGTGAAGTACCAATGCCCGCTGCGATAACGCTTGAAATCGCTCACCTCGCCGCGAATCCACACAGGACCGCACGACCGTTCGATTATCAGCTTCGTCAGTTCATTCAGCGCGCTGATAGACACTGCTGTCTTGCGCGATGACCCGGGCATCGAAGGCGATTCGATCTGGCCGCGCATGGTCATTCAGGACACCGATTCGCCTGCGCGATGCGCAATGCCCGCAATTCTCGCCGCTGCACGAATGGTATTCGTCAGGAGCATCGCGATGGTCATCGGTCCGACTCCTCCAGGTACAGGAGTGATCTTCGATGCGACTTCGCGCGCCGAGTGGAAGTCCACGTCGCCGACCAGGCGGTACCGGCGCGGAACGGTATCGTCCGCCATGCGGTTCATGCCGACATCGATTACCACCGCGCCCGGCTTGAGCATGTCTCCGCGAATGAGTCCCGCGCGTCCCGCAGCCGCAATGAGGATGTCAGCGCGCCGTGTGTGCAACGACAGGTCGCGCGTGTGACGATGGCAGACAGTCACCGTTCCATTTGCTCCTTCGGCATCCTGCATGAGAAGAGCGGCCATTGGTTTCCCAACGATGTTGCTCCGCCCTACAATCACGCATTCTGCGCCACTGGTTTTCACTCCGGTACGACGGAGCAACTCCTGGACACCCGCAGGGGTGCAGGGTACGAAGCCATCTTTTTCGCCAATGAGGAGCTTGCCCACGTTGATCGGATGAAAGCCATCTACGTCCTTGGCGGGATCGATGGTCCGGATGACGGCATCCGGATCGATGTGAGATGGCAGCGGCATCTGAACGAGAATTCCATGCACCATGGGATCTTCGTTAAGCACACTCACCACATTCACAAGCTCGTCCTGCGACGTCGAGTCGGGAAGCTGGATCGTCATTCCGTGCATTCCGGCTTCGTCGCAGGCCCTGCCCTTCGAGCGGACGTACACGGAACTCGCCGGATCCTCACCAACCAGAACTACGGCCAGCCCCGGCCTCACACCAAGTTCCACGAGACGCGCGGTGTCGCGCGCGGCCTCCTGGCGAATGGACCGCGCTACAGCGACGCCGTCGATTATCTCAGCGGGCAAAGTCCACTGCGCGAGTCTCGCGAATCAGCACGACCTTGATCTGCCCGGGATACTGAAGCTCCGCCTCGATGCGCCGGGCAATTTCCTCGCTGAGCGTCGTCATCCTGAGATCGTTCACCTCATCGGGCGTAACTATCACGCGCACTTCGCGCCCGGCCTGAATTGCAAACACTTTCTCGACGCCGCGATAACTCGACGCGATTTTCTCGAGTCCTTCGAGGCGCTTGACGTAGGTCTCGAACGCCTCGCGCCGTGCACCAGGGCGCGATCCCGAAATTGCGTCAGCGGCCTGAACGAGCACGGAGATCTCGCTCTCGTGGGGTACATCATCGTGGTGCGCAGCGATGCAGTTGATGACGAGCGGATGCTCGCCGTAACGAGTCGCCATTTCGACTCCGAGCTGCACGTGTGTGCCTTCGTGTTCGTGCGTCAGAACCTTGCCGATATCGTGCAGCAGCGCCCCGCGGCGCGCCATCGCCACATCCAGCCCCAGCTCGGCGGCCATGATTCCAGCGAGCCACGCAACTTCCTGAGAGTGATTCAGGATGTTCTGGCCGTAGCTGGTGCGCCAGCGCATGCGGCCGATGAGCCGGATTATCTCCTGATGGAGTCCATGGACACCACTGGCATATGCGGCCCGCTCGCCGGTGTCTATGATACCCGCGTCCACTTCCTCGCGTGACTTGGCGACAACTTCCTCGATCCGGCCCGGATGAATTCGTCCGTCGGCGACAAGCTTCTCCAGTGAGAGGCGGGCGACCTCCCTTCTCACAGGATCGAAGCACGACACAACGACTGTGTCGGGTGTGTCGTCAATGATGACGTCGACGCCGGTAGCGAGCTCGAATGCGCGAATGTTGCGCCCTTCGCGGCCGATGATCCTGCCCTTCATCTCGTCGTTGGGCAGAGCCACTGCAGATACGGTGGTCTCGGCCGTCTGGTCGGCAGCGATGCGCTGAATTGCGAGGGCGATGATCTTCTTTGCCTCGCGATCCGCGTTCCGTTTGGCAGATTCGCGAATATCCCGGAGGAGGTTGGCGGCGTCGGCGTGAGCTTCGTCCGTCAGTCGCTGCACGAGTTCCGCCTTGGCTTCTCCTGCCGAGAGTCCCGCAAGCTGTTCGAGGCGTTTGCGCTCGTCGGCCATGAGCCGGTCGAGCTCCTGTTCCCGGGAGTGAAGCGCTTCCTGCCGCCGGGCTACGTCCGCCGATCGAAGTCCGGCTTCCTTTTCTCGCTGTTCGAGGAGGTCGTATTTGCGATTGAGGAGGCCTTCCTTGTCCTGCACCCGGCGCTCTTCAACTTCGATCTCCTCGCGCCGCTTGCGCGCTTCGATCTCCCAGTCCTCACGAAGGCGGATGAGCTCTTCCTTTCCGCTGAGCACCGCGCTTTTGCGAAGGGACTCCGACTCGCGCGCGGCTTCACCGAGCACGCGCTGGGCGGTCTCTTCAGCGGATGACTTCGCCTGAGTTTGTCGGGCCAGTTCGGAGTTGGTTCCAACCCGCTGGCCAAAATAGAAAAAAACCGCAGAGGCAACAGCAATCAATCCAGCGCCAACTGCGGCCAGTGTCGCCGTTTCAGTCATTTGTCAGATCTATGCAGAGCCCGCGGCAGTGCCACAGGCGGCCCCAAGCGCGCCGATAGTCGTCGCGTATCCGGGGTGTAAACTAACCGTTGCGCTTCGCCGGGGGGAGCCAGGGCCTGATTTCGTCGCTCAGGCCCTGCATATCGGCGGCAAGCTGGCCCGCCTCTTCGCGAGCCTCGAACAGCTCGCCGGCGATGCGGAGAGCCGCCAGGATCGCGGCCTTGTGCGCCTCTATTCTTGCGCCGGAATCCATCGTCTCCGTGATAACGCGGTCAACGTATTCGGCCACCGCGACTGCTGATTCAGGCGAGCTCTCGGTGCGCAGGGTGTACTCGATTCCCTGAATCGTGACCTCTACAACATTCTTCTTGCTCATCGCGTGGCCGCCTCGTGCTGCTGGCGCAGGAATCTCACGCGTTCCAGGACCTGTTTCGTCCGGGCGCGCGCCGCTTCCAGCCGCTGTTTCAGGTCTGCATTCTCACGTTCCAGCTTGTCCATCCGCTCGGGGGTCATGCGCGGCCCCCCGGCTGAGCTGTCAAGCGCCTTGACGCGGGCCTCTGCCTGAAGTGCCCGCCGCCTGAAGCTGCTGAGCTCCTCGCCAAGGTGACGGACGAGCTGTTCGAGCTCGGTGAAGGCTTCCGTGTCAGGACGTTCGTTTTTTGATGCCAAGTGATGCCTCTAGGGTGCTGAGAATTTTGTCCGTGCGTCCCTGAATTTCCCTGTCCCGTAGTGTGCGCTCGGGATGCCGGAAGGTCAATCTCCACGCAACACTGCGCGATCCATCGGGAATTCCCGGGCCGCGGAATTCGTCGAACACATCCAGGGATTCCAGAAGGTCGCCAGCTACGCTGCGGATCATTTCAGAAACCTTACCCGAATCGATGGCATCGGGTACGACGAGCGCGAGATCGACTTCCATCGCAGGCATTACCGGGATCGCACGGTATTTCCTGGATGGTCGGCGCTCGATCGAAAGCGATTCGAGGTCGAGCTCGATTCCGAAAACTGGGGCAGCCCACACCGGCGCGTCGACAGTCACCGTGCGGACTGACCCGACGGCAACTCCATCCACGAGAATGTTCCAGAGCGTCACATCCGAAGATACCTCGGCGCGCACCTCCGCCCCCGGCCAGGCCGAGTTGGCGAGGCTGAGTCCAATGGACTTCGCGTCCCAGAGATCGTAGTGCGGCGGATGTGGTTCGGTGAAGTGCGCGGGACGCCGGTCGCCAACGATGACCGCAGCAACGTGCATGCGCTCTCGCGGAAGGCGCGGATCACCCGAGTCACCAGCTTCGTTCGTTCCAAATGCCGTGCCGATTTCGAACAGGCGAACGTTGCGCTGCATGTGCGCGAAGTTGTACTCGACTCGCCTGGCTAGCGTCTCGAGCAGATTCGTCCTGAGGTATGCCTCATCCTCTGCGAGGGGGTTTCGCACGCGATGTTCATCAAGCCCCTGGCGTACGAATGGCATCGGACGCGATTCGAGCAGGCCCGCCGCCACACACTCTGCGCGTACCCGGCGGGCGACGACGTACATCGGAGAATCCTCAACAGTTCCCGGGCGGAACGGTCTTACCGCCGAGGGAAATTCGTCGTAACCGTGCAGCCGGGCCACCTCTTCGATGACCTCGATCTCGCCGTCTACATCCGCCCGAAACGATGGCGGCGTGACGAGCAGCTCATCGCCGTCGGGGTTCACGGTGAACCCGACGCTCGCGAGATGCTCAGCTATTGCTGCAGCCGGAATCGCGATTCCAAGCACCTGACCGACGCGCGATGGGCGCACGCGAATGGCTCCCGGAGGGATGAGAGCAACGTGATTGTCGGTGGGCTCACCCTGTCTCACACCACCTGCGAGTCTCGTTATCAACTCCACGGCATAGTGCAGCACATCCGGCATCGCTGCCTGATCCACCCCTCGCTCGAAACGATAGCTGGCGTCAGTAGCAACTCCCAGCGCCTTGCGGGTGGCACGAACACGGCGACTGTCGAAAGCAGCGACTTCGAGCAGAATGTCGCGTGTAGACTCGGTCACTTCACTTCCCTTGCCTCCGATAACTCCGGCAATGGCATGGGCCTTCTCTGCGTCGGCGATGACAGTCATCGTGTCGTCGAGGGTGCGCGCTACGTCGTCGAGCGTGGTGATTTTCTCGCCCTTGCGCGCGCGCCGCACGATGACCTTGCCGCCGCTCAGCTGCGCCAGATCAAAGGCGTGCATTGGCTGGCCAAACCCATGCAGCATGTAGTTCGTGATATCCACGATGTTGCTGATGGAACGCAGGCCTACTCCCTCCAGTCGGGACGAAAGCCATTCCGGGCTGGGGCCAACTTTAACTCCGCGAATCATGGCCGTCATGTAGCGCGGAGCGCCCTCGCTATCCTCGACGGTGACGGCTACTTCAATCGGCGTTGACGAATCACCCGCATGATACAGTGTGGCTGGCGGATGAGGCATGCGGTGAAGCGGCTTGCCTGTTGCGGCTGCGATCTCGCGCGCGAGGCCCTCGTGTGAAAGAAGGTCCGGACGGTTCGGCAGAACGTCAATTACAAGTCGGGTATCGCCGGTCGGCGCTACATCGAGGAATGGAGTGCCTGGAGGCGCATCGGTTTCGAGCGCGAGAATGCCTTCGTGGTCGGTACCGAGGCCGAGCTCGCGCGCAGAGCAGAGCATGCCTTCCGAGACGGCTCCGCGAATTTTTCGCTTCTCAATGCGGAGGCCACCAGGCAGCGTTGCCCCTACGGGTGCGAATGGATAAAGCGCTCCTGCCACGACGTTTGGCGCGCCGCATACGACATCGCGGATCTCACCCAATCCGGCGTCCACCCGCGTTACCCAGAGGTGATCCGAGTTGGGGTGCCGCGATGCCTCGACGACTCGCCCAACAATGATGTCAGAGAGATCGGTTCGAAGTGGCAGAACCTCTTCGACCGTCGCGCATCTCATTGTCAGAAGGTCGCGCAGCTCCGCTGGCGAATGGTCGAGATCGACGAAATCACCAAGCCACTGATATGAAGCGTTCATTGTGCGAGCTGTTGCAGGAATCTCATGTCTGAATCGTAGAGCAGGCGAATGTCAGGCAGGCCGTACCGCAGCATTGCAACGCGTCCTGGGCCCATGCCGAAAGCCCAGCCCGTGTACTTCTCCGAATCAACGTTGACGGCATCGAGCACGTTGGGATGCACCATGCCGGAGCCGAGTATTTCCATCCAGCCTGTGTTCTTGCAGCCAGGGCAGCCCGAGCCGTGACAGAGCTGGCATTCCACATCCATCTCTGCCGATGGCTCGGTGAAAGGGAAAAAACTCGGACGGAAACGCGTTTTCGTTTTCCCGAAGAACCTGTTCGCAAAGTGAGTGAGCGTTGCCTTGAGATCGACGAACCCGATGCCTTCGTCCACCGCGAGTCCTTCGATTTGCGCAAACATCGGGGCGTGCGACGCGTCGAAGAAATCGCGCCGGTAGACATTGCCGGGCGCGAGAATTCTTATAGGAGGCGCGTTGTTCTGGAGCGTGCGGATCTGAACCGGCGAGGTGTGCGTGCGAAGCAGCACGTCGTCGGTGAGATAGAGAGTATCGTGCGCATCCATCGCCGGATGATCGGCGGGAAAGTTGAGCGCGCCGAAGTTGTACCATTCGGTTTCGGCTTCAGGGCCGAGTGCAATCGTGAAACCGATCTCGCGGAAGATGTCCTCGATTTCCTCGATCACGACGGTTACAGGGTGGCGGCCGCCTTTCCAGTTCCGCCGTTCCGGCATTGTGAGATCTGCGCGCGATTCGCCATCTGACGATGCTGCAGAGGATGATGCCTTCGATGCCAGCAACTCATCGATCGCTGCCTTCACGCGATTAACTGCGGCTCCCGCTGCCTTTCGATCTTCTGATGAGAGTGATGGAAGCTGCTTCATGAGCGCGCCAAGCTCGCCGCTCTTTCTCCCGAGCAGCTGGTTTCGCGCAGCCTCGAGCCCGGCTGCTCCTTCGGAGCCAGCGACGAGTGTTGCCGCGCGCTCATCGAGCGATGCGGCTGCTTTCAGAAACTCTTCGATGGTCACGTAATGATCGGTTGCGGGGTGCTTGAGAAAGAGAAAGGGCGGCCCCGGAACGCGTTGCTTCGTTCCCGGACCGCCCTCGAATTAAAAGCCTGAATCAGGCCGCGTTGAGGGCGGCGCGTGCCTTTTCTGCGAGCGCTCCAAAAGCGGCAGCATCGTGAATAGCGAGATCAGAGAGCACCTTGCGGTCAATCTCGATACCCGCCTGCTTGAGGCCGTTCATGAAAACGCTGTAGCTCATGTCGTGCTGGTGAGCACCGGCATTGATGCGGACGATCCAGAGGCGGCGGAAATCGCGTTTCTTGTTCTTGCGATCGCGGTAAGCATACTTCCATCCGCGCTCCACGTTTTCCTTCGCTGCCTTCCATAGCTTGCTCCGTGCGCCAAACGCGCCACGGGCCGCCTTCATCACCTGCTTTTTGCGCTTGAGGCGCACGACGTTCGATCTTACGCGAGGCATTGTGTGTCTCCCTTATGCCTGCAAGAGGCGCTTGATGTTCTTCTCTTCACCACGCACTGAGATCGTGGTGGACTGACGGAGGCGGCGCTTCCGCTTGGAGGTCTTCTTGGTGAGGATGTGACTCTTCCCCGCCTTTGACCGCTTCACTTTTCCGGTGCCAGTAATCGAGAAGCGCTTACGTGCTCCCCGGTGGCTTTTCATCTTCGGCATTGTCTGTCTCTATATGGTTGAAGCGACGGTTCTCTCTCGAGCTACTTCGGCGCGAGGATCATCGTCATGAACTTTCCTTCGAACTTCGGCTCAGTCTCGACCTTTGCTACGTCGGCCAGATCCTGAGCGACTCTGTTTACAACAACGCGACCGAGTTCCGGATGCGCGATCTGACGCCCGCGAAACATCAGCGTCACCTTCACCTTGTTACCCTCGCCGAGGAAGGCGCGGGCATGCCGCACTTTCGTGGCGAAGTCGTGCTCTTCAATTCCAGGACGGAATTTGACTTCCTTGAGATGGATCACGTGCTGCTTCTTCTTGGCCTGCCGCGCCATCTTGGCCTGCTCGAACTTGAACTTTCCGTAGTCCATGATGCGAACTACGGGCGGACGAGCGAGTGGAGCGACTTCGACCAGATCCAACCCCTGATCCACCGCGGCGGCGAGTGCGGTCTCAACGTCCATGATTCCGAGCTGCGCGCCATCGGCTGCGATCACGCGGAGCGGGCTGATGCGAATCTGCCGGTTCACGCGGACGCGTTTTGTGGTGTCCTGGATACTCTTCTACCTCGATGAAGGAAACGTGAAACGAAAAGCGCGAACCCCGTTGAAGGAATTCGCGCGCAAACGGAACCGAAGAGCCTTCGGCGCCGGGTGGCTTGAACTCCTGCAGCACACCTCGCGTTTGAATTCGAGGGCCGAAGGGTGAGACGGCCCGCCCGGGCCGACTGCTTTCCGATTTGTAACTGATCTAATGTTAAACAACCCCGGCCCAAACAGCAACAGAGGAGGTCAGGCGTCCCTCAGCCGGTAGCCATTCCCGTCATGCTCGATACGGCCCCAGGGCACGGTGGCATCGTGCTCGAACACCAGCAGCCAGTCTTCGTCTGCCGCCTGCGCAAAAATCCGACGCTTGGTTTCCAGGGTCACCAGCGGCTCGACATCGTAGCCCATTATCCACGGCAGAGGGATGTGGGCGCTCGTGGGGCACATGTCAGCGAGGAAAAACAGGCGCTGGCCGCGAGACTCCATGAGCACGCTCTGATGAAACGGGGTGTGCCCAGGCGTCGGAATTACCCGGATGCCATTCACGATCTCCTTCTCCCGAACCACGAACTCGAACTGGTGAGCGCGCACAACCGGCATGAAGTTGCGCTCGAAGTAGCTTGCGGCGGTTCGCTCGTTGGGATGCGTAGCGTAGTCGTACTCCCCCTTCTTGACGACTTACCGCGCATTTGGGAAAGAGACACCGATCTGACCATCGGCATCAACCCGCGTATTGCCGCCAGCATGATCGAAGTGAAGGTGCGTGTTGATCACCACGGCTACATCGCCGGGTGACACGCCGATCTCCGCGAGTCCGTCCTCGAGGCTCGTCCGGTTGCCGGCACCCTCATTTTCAAGTCCGTAGATGTCCTTGAACTTCGCGTTTTCCTTGTTTCCCGCTCCCGTGTCTATCAGCACCAGGCCGGCGGGATGCTCGACCAGCAGGCATCGCATTCCGAGCTGAATTCGATTTCGATCATCTGCCTGGATGCGGCGCTCCCAGAGCGGCTTCGGAACGACTCCGAACATTGCCCCACCGTCCAGCAACTGGCCACCAGCCTGAATCGCGTGAACGGTGAGATCCCCGAGCTTCATCGACTGCACGAGCGGCATCGGCTTCATGCTGTGGTATCTCGCGTCACTGGAGATGGCCAGGCCTTGCGCTTCCGGCTCTTTTTGGGAGCTCGCTTGCCAAGCAGCACGTCCAGGTCGCCCCATGTGTGGCAGCCTCGCTGCGCCGCATCATCCAGCAGACGTAACAGGCAGCGTGCAGTGGCCAGCGCGTCACCACCCGCGCGGTGCCTGCCCGAGATCTCGACGCCGTAGTAGTTAGCCACGTGATCCAGCGATCTCCGCGAAAGCTGAGGCAGCAGCTGCCTCGCAAGCTTGACGGTGCAGAGCCGCCGCCCAAAGAGCTGCACTCCTGATACACGCCGGACTTCATGCGAAACGAATTTCCAGTCGAACCCCACGTTGTGCGCCACGAAAACACTTCCTCTCAACTTCTCCACGAGCTCGGACGCAATCGACGGAAACGTCGGAGCGTGCCTCACCATTTCCCACGAAATGTTGGTGAGTCTCGAAACAAAGGGAGGAATGGGCCGCTCCGGATTGACGAGCGTCTCGAATACTTCCTTCACTTCCCCACCCTCGACAAACACCGCTGCGATCTCAGTGATGCGATCACCAGGCGGACGTCCTCCGGTGGTCTCCACATCTACCACAGCCCACTTCAAGCCCGAAAGGGCCTCCAGCGATTCGGCAGCGGTTTCGCCGTTTCCGCGCGACCGTTTCCTGCCGGGCCTTCCACGCGCGAGAATTCGATCGCCATAGCTGTCGCCAGCGGCGCGATCGAGGATTGGAGGAAGAGCAGTGATAGTCCATCGGCCGAGCGGGTCCACAACAAATTCGGGGCGACCGGCAAACATGGCTTGCGCCATATGCTCGGCCACAATTCGCGGAGCGCCGGGAAGATTGCAGATGTGGCCGATGAGATCGACGACATCGGCCGGACCGCTCTCGAGATACTTCGCGGCCCGCTCTGTGAGAAGCGTGCCCTCAGGCCGTGTTTCAATTCCGCCGTAGTTCATGCGTGGTTCATACGTGGTTCATACGTGGTTCATTCGTGGTTCATTCGTGGTTCATGCGTGGTTCATGCGTGGTTCATTGCCAGGGGTCGTCCCTTACGATTGGACAGGTCATGCAGCGCGGCCCGCCTCCGCCTCGCACCAGCTCGCCCCCGTCAAACGTGATGACTGCCCGCTCGTCATCACCGATTGCCACCGTGCCATCCAGGAAGGATGCCGCCGGTACCACCCTGAATCCAGTCTTCTCCATCTCGCAGAGCGTTGCCTCGTTTCTTGAATACGACAGCACGAGCCCCGGACGCACAGCGACGAAGTTGCATCCCGATGACCATTGCTCGCGCTCCTGCACGATTCTTTTCGCGCCACCACAAAGTATCGGTTCCATCCTGATTCCGCACTCGGAAAGTGCGGCGAAGAGTCCCGCCGTTTCCTTCATTGCACCCGTGCTCTTTTTCCAATGCAGAATCGGCAGCCGCTCCGGTCCCATGAAATGCGGGGGATGCACTACGCAAAGTTCGCGGTCTACCTGCGTGAAGATCATGTCGAGGTGAATGGCCGTAGTCGCGCCCGGCATGATGACAATGATGAGGTCGGTGACATCGGTGTCGGCAAACAACACGCTGGCAAGGTTGTCAATTGCCGCAGGGCTTGACCGTTCGCTGAAACCAATCACCAGCGTGTCGCGCCGCAGCGGATGCACATCGCCGCCCTCGAGCGTGTAGTTCATGCGATGCTCGCGCGAGCCGTCGTAAAGAATGCCCCTGTTCGCGACCCGCGAGTTGTTACGAAAGATTGCCTTCATCAGAAGCTCTTCCGTCCAGCGCACACCATAACGCATGGATCCGATCATCACGTGCTCGTTGATCGCCATCGCCACGTCGCGCGTAAAGAAAAGATTGGGCAGCGGAGGGAGCACGTAACCAGCCTCGTTGAGAGCTCGCGTAAGCTGGCCCGGCATTTCCTCCCGTCCCTCAATAAGAGTTTGCACCAGATCGCGCGGCTCCATCTGAGCAAGCTCGCGCGACAGTGGCTCGGAAGAGATGACATCGAGTGTATCCCGAATGAGAGCCTCACGCGTCTCACGGTCGCTCAAAACCTCGGTCAGGAGATCGGTGACGTGGTGGACTTTGGCAAATTTTTCCAGCACCGCCACGAAACGCGCATGCTCCGTAAGTGCGCGTGGGACATCCATGATGTCGTCGTAGAGATAGTCAGCCCGGGTGGCGGGAGTGACCGCGAGAAGTTCAGCGCCCGGCGGATGGACAACCACTTCACGCAGGCGGCCGATTTCGGAAGTTACGTGTACAGCCATGGTCCAACTTAACCCGCAGACGGGTGTTCATGGTCGCCCGTTATTGCCCGTATTCGTGCGGAAGTCTAACTTGTGAACAAATTCACAAGCCCCGAGAACAGTGAAACGGATCGCCGAATCAACCGTACGCAGGCTCTCAGTCTACCTCAGCTTCCTGGAGGAGATTGGCGCGCAGGGTGTCCCCACAACGTCCAGCGACGACCTGGCCAGGCTGGGCGGCACGACTTCCGCCCAGGTGCGAAAGGATCTGTCGTTTTTCGGATCGTTCGGGAAGCGCGGCCTGGGGTATTCGGTTCCCGAACTGGCTGCTGCACTGCGCGACATCCTCGGTCTCGGCAAGCAGTGGCGCGTTTGCATCATTGGAGCCGGAAAGATCGGAGCTGCACTTGCCCGGTATGCGGGGTTCGCCGAGCGCGGGTTCATGGTCACGGGTTTGTATGACAGCGACAGCGCGAAGATTGGCGGCCGCGCGGGTGGTGTCCCGATCCACGACATCGAAAATCTGGAGCGCGATATTCGCACGGGTGTCTACGACATCGCCGTGATTACCGTTCCTGCAGAGAATGCGCAGCTGATCGTGGACCGGCTGGTCAACGCGGGGTTGAAGGCAATCCTGTCATTCGCGCCTACCCGGATAACGGTTCCGCCGGAAGTCGAACTCAGAACCGTCAACATGGCGATGGAACTGGAAGGTCTTACGTTTGCGCTGACGAATCGGGAGAATCGCTAAGCGACCGCTCGTGCGAAGTTCGCATCAGCTGCACCAGCGTTTCGGGGGACAGCATTTCAGGCCTGACCTTCGGGTCGATTCCCAGCGATTCGAGGACCTCGGCGGTCGAGGAGGTAGAAAGTCTAGACACCGACCGCAGGACATTTGCAACCTGCTTCCGCCGCATTCCAAATAGTCCCTGCACGAATCCTCTGAACCTCGCACTTTCGGCCGGGGTCACGAGCGGATCTTCGCGTGGCGTTATCCGGATGACAGTGGAATCCACTTTCGGCGGCGGAGTGAAGGCACCGGGCGGTACATGCCTGAGTGACTCGACGCGGGCGATGGCTTGCACGTTCACCGATAGCGCGCCATAGGTGCGCGAGCCCGGCGCAGCGACGATCCGCTCGGCAACCTCCCGCTGAACCAGGAATACCGCATGTCGTGGGAACGGCGCCTGGAGCACGTGAAACAGGATCGGTGTAGTGATGTAGTAGGGAACGTTGCCGACGACTACGAATGGGCCTTCAACGAGAGACGAGGGAGCAACGTGCAGCACATCGTCTTCAACGATGGTTACGGCGGGATTGCCGGCGTACCTCTCTCGCAACTTTGCTGCGAGCGCCCGATCTATCTCGATTGCAACAAGAGGAGCACTGCGGCTCGCGAGAATATCCGTCAGCGCGCCGCGGCCTGGGCCAATCTCGATGACGGTGTCGCCCGGTTCCGGGTTCGCAGCATCTGCAATCGCGTGGAGCGTCGGCAGGTCGAACAGAAAGTGCTGACCGAGACGCTTGAGAACCGGCGGGTTTCCCCGCTTGCCGGGAACCGTCAGCTCCGGAGAACGAGCAGGGTCAGGTCATCGGGGTTTGCCGAGCCTGCGCTGTAGCCCGCGAGAAGATCGAACACCGCACTGACAATTTCTTCGGGCGATTTCATCCGGTTTTCCCGGATCAGGTCGAGCACCACTGTCTCTCCGATTCTTTCTCCCGCCGGGTTGCGTGTGTCCACGATTCCGTCCGTGAACAGAACGAGCAGGTCATCGTTCTTTGTCCATCCCGTCGATTCGGCACCGGGTATCTGGTCGGTCAGGCCAAGCGGAGGACTTTTTGCACCGAGCCGCTGAACGACTCCGGTGGGTGAGATGATGAATGCGTGGGGATGACCCGTATTCGAATATCGGAGCTTGGCGGTTCCGTGATCTATGATGCCATAGAATACCGAGATGTACATCTCGGTCGTGGAAAGTTCTTCGCGCAGTGTTGCAAGCAGCATCGACAACATTTCGCCGGGATCCTTTGCCCCCTGCGCGTGAATTGCTGACGCGCTCATTGCGAGGGCCATTATGAGGGCAGCGCGATACCCATGTCCCGAGACGTCGCCGATCATCACCCCGGTGCGGTTCCGCGGCATCTTGAAAAGATGATAGAAGTCGCCCCCAACGCTTTCCGCGGGAACTACACGTGCAGCAACGGTGACCTCCGGTGCAACAATCGAAACCTTGGGCAGGAGCTTCATCTGGAGATCGTGCGCCAGATACATCTCCTGAAGCAAACGCTGTTGATCCAGCGATGCCCGAACGAGTCGGGCGTTCTGGATGGCTGTCCCAATCTGTGTCGCGATTGCCGCGACGAGTTTCTGGTCGCCGGCGCTGTACGGTTCTTTCGACCTGCGGTCGGAAAGATTCACGACACCCAGTGGCTCGCCTCCTGCCGGCGTGGTCCACATGATCGGAACGGAGAGCATTTCGCCCCGCCGGTAGGGACGCTCCGCTTCGCATTCCATGACACCCGCCGGTACGGTGAGCGGATGGTGTGTTCTGAACACGCGAGACGACACGCAGTCGGGATCGTCGACGCTGATCGGCACTGCGGACCCGGCATCCGAGCCGATCGCTGCGACAACCCTGAGCATGTTCCCGACCGGTTCGTGCACGAGTATGGACGCGTGTTTTGCGCCGACCGTTTCTGAGATTTCCGTCAGTATGGTGGCTGCGGCCTCCTCCAGCGTGACGGTGCGTCCGAGGATCTCACCGATCGCATAGAGAAGGTTGATTTCCTCATAGCGTTCGGCCAGTTCAAGTGCGGCGTGCTCTACTTCCTGGGCGCCTCGCAGAATCTGTGAAACGACCGGGAGGAGAAGCTTCAACTGTGCGTCAGCCAGCGGCGCCCCCGGTTCGCACGGTGAGATGCTGACCCAGGCGCGCCGGACGCCCGGCACTGCAACGACGGTAACCGTGCCGCCATTTACGGCAACAGGCGCAATCTGTCCCTGATCGGGAAAGCTTTCAGGAGTAGCGGCTCTGGGGCTCGACCTGGCTACGAGCAACGCTTGTGTGGAGTCTTTGTCGCCACCGCTCCACACGGCCGAGTCACATCGCATGGCCTCACGAAAGGAGACGAGGACGGCCTCGAGCTCCTTCATTCCCGGAGAAGGGTGAGCCGAACGACGTTTCCGCCGGATTCAAATCGCTCAACCCTGTCCATTAGAACCTGCATCAGGAAGAGTCCGCGTCCCTCTTCGCGTTCGAGGTGCTCGGGAAGGGTTGGATCCGGCCGTTTTGCACTCAGATCGAAACCCGGGCCGTCGTCGATGACATCGATCACCACCGCGTCTTCCCGAACGACCGCTCTAACTCTCACGTGCCTGTTGGCCGCGTCTCCGTTGCCGCGGAGGATCGCGTTTGCGATTGCCTCGGAGAGTGCAACGCGGAGGTTGAGTGAGCACTTGCTGTCGGGCAAATGAAGCTCGCGACACTTTCGCGCCGCGAGCTCTACAACTTCCTCGATGTAACTGACGTCGCTGGGAATCTCGACATCGAGAGCGACGCGGGACTTCTCCATCAAAACGTCTCGAGCGCGCGCTCCCGCGTGTCGGAAATCTGGAACAGCGTATCCAGTTTTGTCAGCTCGAACAGAGTCTGGAGATCATCATTGAGATTTGCCAGGCGAAGCTCCCCACCCTGTTCCCGAATCTTCTTTGAAAGGGAAACCAGAACGCCAAGGCCTGAGCTGTCGATATAACCCGTCTGGCTGAAATCAATGAGGAACTTCTTCTCGCCCTTTTCGAGCTCGTCGAGAACCTTCTGCTTCAGCTCCTGGCGATTGCCGACGATCAACTGACCTTCGACATCGACAACAACCACTTCACCCTGCTTGCTGATTGTGAAACTCATTCTTGTCTCCGAGTTAGTTCAGACTGACTCATCTGATTGCAGCGCAGTGATCGCTGCCACGTTAATAATGTCTTCCGGTGTCGCACCGCGCGAGAGATCGGCTGCGGGCCTGGCCAGGCCCTGAAGCACCGGACCGATGGCATCGGCGCCAGCAAGTCTCTGTACCAGCTTGTACGCAATGTTACCCGCATCGAGCGTCGGAAACACCAGAACGTTGGCGTTCCCACTGATAACACTTCCAGGTGCCTTTCGGGCTGCGACACCCGGAACCAGCGCTGCGTCGCCTTGCAATTCTCCGTCCACCACGAGGTCAGGCTGCCGACTCCGTATAAGCGCGAGAGCTTCACGGATGAGGTCTACCGTCGAGCCCGCGCCGCTCCCCTGCGTACTGAATGAAAGCAGGGCGACGCGCGGCACGTCCCCCACGATCTTTCGACGGGCTGCCGCCGCAGCGATTGCGATGTCCGCGATCTGCCCCGCGTTTGGGTACGGCACCACCGCACAATCAGTGAACGTGAGCACCTGAGCTTCCGCTTCCCAGCCGCCGCTGGCAACCATGTAAAACGCACTGGACACCGTTTTCAGCCCAGGCGCGACACCAATTCTCCGAATGGCCGAGCGCAGCACCTCAGCGGTCGTGAAAACGGCGCCGGCGACCGAGCCGCTGCACTTGCCCGCCGCGACGAGATCGTTTGCGAAGTCGAGTGCAGACTCCTTATCTGAGACGATCGTGAGCGCGCCTGTGGCTATTGCTTCCGCGTGGCTCCCGGCACGTGCGGGATCGAGCACCAGGAGCGGCCTCGCGATGCCGCCCTGCAGGAGCGCGCGCGCCGCCTCGAGGACGCGTTCATCATGCGCTTCGGGAAAGGCAATCGTTCGGTTGAGAGCTGCGGCGCGTGACCGGATGTCACTGACGAAACTCATCCCTGACGCGACGCTTCCGAGTACTTGGCCTGAAGCGCCGCCGCGATTGCGGGATGCACCAGTCCGTCCAGCGCACCTCCGTACTGCGCCACCTCGCGGATAATGCTGGAGCTGATATATGTCGTCTCGACCGACGGAACCATGAAGACCGTTTCCAGGCCGGGAGAGAGATTGCGATTCATCAGCGCCATCTGGAATTCGTATTCGAAGTCAGCGACCGCGCGAAGGCCGCGTATGATGAGCGTGGCTCCCATTTCCCTTGCAAAGTTCACGAGCAGGCCCTGGAACTGCCGGACCTCCACGCACGGATTCACACCAACGGCAGTCCGTATCAGCTCGACCCTTTCGTCGGGGGTGAACAACGGCTTCTTGGTGCTGTTATTCGCCACGGCGACAACGAGCCGGTCGACAAATTCGCAGCTCCGATTGATCAGATCCTCGTGGCCGCGCGTGATCGGATCAAAACTTCCTGCATACACTGCTATCGTGGACAAGGTCAGTCCTCGGCGCGGTAGAAGGTTATCGCGGTGGAGCCGTAGCGCCGGGTTTCGGAACCGCCCGGCAGTTTTTCCCGCGAGTTGTGCTCGACACTGAGTATCCGCGCGAAAGGCCTCTCAAGCCAGACCCCGGCAAGACGTGCTGCGGCTCCTCCCTCGTATGGAGGATCGGCAAAGGCGACGTCGTACGGTGGCGACTCTAGCGCCGCCGCAAATTTCAGAGCATCTGTGCGATGCACGGCAGCAGCCTCGCCGGATTTCAGCAATTCAATGTTCGCGCGCAGCACTCGAAACGAGTGCACGTCGTTCTCGACGAAGTCGGCAAACTCGGCACCTCGCGAGAGCGCCTCGAGCCCAAGTGCGCCGGAGCCCGCGAACAAGTCGAGAACGCGGCTTCCCGGAAGGTGTGGTTGAAGGATGCTCATCCAGGCTTCCCTAACCCTATCGAGGGTTGGCCTGACATTCTTGCCGGGAGGCGCTTCGATGCGCCGGCCGCGCCACTTGCCTGCGACGATCCGCACGTCAGGCGATGCCTGCGGCGACCGGGACGATATCAGCGATCTGCGCCTGAAGCCGGCTGACTCCGCGGTACTCCTCACGCTGAAGGCGAAACGCCACGTCCACCGGATTTGCAACGTCGAACTCTGCAATGCGGTCGGCAAAGCCCCAACCGATGGCTTCGATCTCGCCGTCGCCCGTCGAGAGTCGCAGTTTCAGTCCGTCCCTACCAACGAGGCGCGGTGAACCCGCCAGGGAGACTCCCCTCGCCACCAATACGGGGGCGGGATTTCCAACGCCGAACGGCTCGAAATGCCTGAGCATCTTCTCCAGGTGCTCGTTGACGTTCGCGATCGGCAGTTCGACATCGATTCGCACTTCGGGGATCAGGTCCTCCGCACGGAGCATAGACCTGGCAACGTCATTGAATTTGGAGGTGAATTCCTCGACGCGACTGCGCTCGATGGTGATCCCCGCCGCAGCCTTGTGACCACCGTACCGGGTGAGCAGAGCCGCGCTATGGCCGAGGGCGGCATGCAGATCGAATGGGGGTGATCCCCTGGGAATTCCGCGGCCTGACCCCTTCCCCGACTCACCATCCAGCGCAATTAGAATGGTCGGACGCCCAAACTCCTCGACGATGCGCGAGGCAACAATTCCGATGACACCTGGATGCCAGCCATCTCTGGCCAGAACGATTCCCCAGGTGTTGTCGAGGTCGAGCGCCGCTACCATTTCGCGTGCTTCCGCCAGCGCAGCGCGATCCAGCTCCTGCCGGCGCGCGTTGAGCTCTTCGAGTTCGCGGGCAATGGAGTTGGCCTCGTGCTCGTCGCTGGTCATGAGGAGGGTTACTCCGCGCAGTGCGCTTCCAATTCGCCCCGCTGCATTGAGCCGGGGGCCAAGTATGAAGCCAACGCGACCCGCGGTAATCGTCTTTCCCTCGAGGCCCGCCGCGCGAATCATCGCTCTGAGGCCCACGTTCTCTGTTTCAGCGAGCATTCGCAGCCCGTAGCGCACGAGCACGCGATTCTCTCCGCGCAACTTTGCGACATCCGCAACTGTTGCGAGTGCGACGAGATCGAGCATCCGCCAGATGAACGCGTCGTTTCGCCCGAGGTGGCGCGCGAGCGCGAGAGCGAGTTTGAACGCGACTGCGACGGCGGCCAGATCCTTGTCCGGATACGCGCAATCCTCCTGCTGAGGATTCAGAACCGCCAAACACTGCGGCAGCGCCTTGCTCGGCAAATGGTGATCAGTGACGATGACGTCGATTCCCATGCTGCACAGCTTTGCGATTGGTTCACTCGCGCTGGTGCCGCAGTCGCATGTCACCACCAGAGTCGCACCCGCGTCAACCGCCGCCTGAACGCCTGCTTCGGAGAGATCGTATCCGTCCTCGATGCGGCGTGGAATAAACGGAATGGGGTTGGCGCCGAATTCTGCGAGTGTCCGGGTGAGGATCGTCGTCGAACAGATGCCGTCCACGTCGTAGTCGCCGTGAATCATGACGGTCTCGCTGGATTCCGTGGCACGCGCAAGTCGCTCTACCGCCTTGTCTGCCCCCTTCATGAGAAGGGCATCGTGCAACTGGTCCCGTCGTGGCCTGAGGAATTTCATGGCATCGGCCGGGTCATCGTGACTTCTGATGATCAGCAGGTTTGCGACTTCTTCAGGTACCTGAAGTGATGCAGCGAGACGCGCCACGGCTTCCGGTGCAGGAATCGCAGAGACCACCCATCGCGCGGGGGGGCGCCTGTTTTTGCGTATTGCCGTCCCTGAATTCACTCTCGCTTCCGTGGCTCAGTGCTCAGGCGCTGGCTGCGCGATAGAGCAGAACACCACAGGCCTCGCAAACGTCAATCGAGCTGTTCACAGCAATGTGATTGCGCAGCTGCATCGGGATTGCGGTGTCGCAGTTGCCGCACGATTCGCCGCGCAGCGGATACAGCGCCTGCGTTTTTCTCGTTCGGATTCTGTCGTACTTTCCGAGAATGACGCGCGGGACACCTGAAGTCTTGGATTCGCGTGCAGAGCGCGCCGTGGTGAGGTCTTCGTCGATGCTCGCTCTTTCCTGCACGATTTCCTCGCGGGTGGCGCTCTGTTCTGACTCGACTTCCGCCAGCACTACTTCGTTCAGCTCTACCGTGTGGCGAAGCTCCACCAGTCGCTTCGCGAGTGCCTGAAGCTCGCTTTCATCCTCTGCAATGATTCGCTTCGCCGATTCCACCTGCGCCATTGCCGCGGTTGCTTCCTTCAGCCGTTTTACGGCATCGAACTGCGCGAGGTTGCGCTCCTGAATCTGCTTGTGCTGCGCGACCTTGCCCTGAAGCTCGCGCTGCCGTTTTTCTTCGGATTCGACGTCCGTTCGCGAACGGCTCAATGCGGCCGCTGCGCTCTCCCATTTCTTGTCCAGTGCCGCCATCCGTGGCTCGAGGGCTTTCCTACGATTCTCGAGCTCGGTGATTTTCGCGTCATCTTCCTGCAACGCGAGCAGTGCTTCGACTTCAGTTGCCATATTCTGTTCTCCCTGTCATCCCGTTTGTGTCCGTCTGTACGCCTTCATCGTCATCATCCCCGTCGCACCGTACTGCTTCATCAAAGTCTGCTTTTCCAGTTGCAGTGATGCTCGCTCGTCGTCGCTGGCGAGAGGGAGCAACCGGTCGATGGCGCCAAGTCTCTCTTCGACTTCCCTCACCTCGAGCCGAATGATAGAGTCGTCAATGACGCGCTGGAGATCCGGCCTGTCAGGGTGACTCATCATCTCCTCGGCAGTTTCAACAGATTCCGGATCGAGCGAAACCGCCAGTGATTCGAGTGTCGCGGATTCGCCGCCATTGAGGAGTGCTGCAAAAATGGCGCGATACACCTCGTCGCGGAACGAATCAGGTCCGATTCGCTCGGCGATTGATTCAACCCGTGAACGGTCCTGGAGCATCACTCGCACGAGTTCCCGTTCGGCAGAGCTTCCGACACTGCGCCGCCTTCCAGAGGTGTCAGCGGCACGACTGCGAATTGCCGGTCGGGGACTGGCTGCCACGGGCGGGGATGCCTGCGCGGGCGTTGCTCGCTGAGGTCCGAGTTCCCGAATCAGGACCTGCCGGTCAACTCCAGTAATCTCACTCGCGCGTCCGACGTAGAGATCGCGAGTTATTTCGTCTGCCGTCGCACGTATCGTTGGAAGCAGCCGATCAATGGCGCGCCGTTTCTTTTGAAGTTCGCCAAACCATCCTGCACGTTCGAGGATTTGTATCTTGCGCTCGAACACGTCGATGGAGGCCGTTATCTGCGCCTCGAGAGCTTCGCTTCCATTCGTCCTGACATATGTATCCGGATCCTCGTTGGGGGGAAGCGTCACGACTCTGACAGATGCGCCATGTCGAAGCAGTTCA
Organism: Gemmatimonadaceae bacterium; assembly: GCA_046593625.1. Lineage (GTDB taxonomy): Bacteria > Gemmatimonadota > Gemmatimonadetes > Gemmatimonadales > Gemmatimonadaceae > UBA4720. The sequence goes on from JBKJNN010000140.1 coordinate 47,144, forward strand.
TCTCCCGTGCGAAACGTCGCCTTGAGTCCTGCGCCGTCGCTGTCATATAGAAGGTAAACGTTTCTCGTGTACTTCCGGAGCATCCCGGCCTGAGTTTCCGTCAGGGCAGTTCCAAGCGGGGCCACAACTTCCTCGATTCCCGAGGCCATCAGGCGAATCGCATCGAAGTATCCCTCGACGACGAGCACGCGATCGGCCTTGCGAATCGCATTTCGCGACCTGTTGAGCCCGTACAGCAACTTGCCCTTCCCGAAGATTGGCGAGTCGGATGAATTGAGATATTTCGGCTCGCCGGGACCGAGCAGCCGGCCGCCGAATCCGACGTTTCTTCCCAGAACATCGAGAATCGGAAACATCAGCCGGTTCCGGAATCGTGGGCGAGGCTCCGTCTCCTGTTCAGGTGATACGAGAAGTCCACCTTCGATGAGGCGGGCGTCGTCGAACCCGAGCGAGTTCATGTAGGTGCGCAGCAGCCCAATCTCCCGCGGCGCGAACCCCATTCCAAACTGCTCTGCCGTTTCCTTCGAGAGCTGGCGCTGCTCGAGATACTCGCGCGCCGGAGCGCCGATCGATTCCTCCCACAGGATTTTCTGAAAATAGGCCGCAGCAGTTGCCTGAAGTTCCCAGAGAGGTTCGCGCGGATCGGGGCCCTCCCGACGCGTCTTCGTGTCCTCAACAACGATGCCCGATTTTTCGCCCACCATTTTCACTGCGTCGGGCCAATCTAACCCGAGACGTTTCGTCAGGAACTTGAAAACGTCGCCGCTTTCTCCGCACACAAAGCAATGATAGAGCCGCTTGGCAGGAACAACGGAGAAATTGCGCCTCGTCCCCTGGTGGAAAGGACACGGGCCCCTGAAGTCTGAACCGGTGCGCTTGAGCTGAACGTATTCGCCGATTATCGCGACGATGTCGGCAGCTTCACGCACCTGCTCGATTGTCTCGTCGGGAATCACGCGAAATCCACCACGGTCACGCCAGCTCCTCCCTCGTTCCAGGTGCCGAGACGAAACCCGGAAACACGGGGTTCACCGCTCAGCATCTCTGCCACCCGCTGGCGCAACGCGCCCGTTCCCTTGCCGTGGATGATTCGCAGAGTCTTGACATCCGCGCTCACTGCGGCGTCCACTGCATGAGTGACAACATCTTCGACCTCGCCCGCTCGCAGTCCACGCAGATCAATCTCGCTCTTTGCGTCGGGATCGGGGATATCGCCGCGCATTTGAATGTTGACCTTGCCCTGCGACGCGGGGGCGGCCACGGGCACCAGTGCAGACCGGGGAACCGTCATTTTAACGGAACCCAGCGCGATCACCGCGTCCGCGCCTCTCATTTCCACCACGCGCGCGGTCCGTCCGCCGAGCGTCGCTACTGCGACATAGCTGCCTTCAGCTGCAACTCCCGGTGTGGACGCGGCCAAAGCTGCGGGCTGACTTTCTTTGAGATCGAGTGCGGATAGGGCAACACCCTCTGCTGCAGCGAGTTCCTCAATTCTCCGTCGAGCATCACGTGCGGGCTCTCCCGCTGGAGTGGCCGAAGACTCGCGCAGCTCGCGGATGGTTCGATCTACTTCGGAGCGAGCGTCGAGGAGCAGTTTTCTCGCCTTGTCGCGCGCATCACGTTCGGATGTACGCTCTTTCTCTCGCAGTGCCGTCTCGCGTTCCGACACTCGCTGCGCGCGGTACCTGACATCTTCATCCAGCAGCTCTGCCGCACTCTCGCGCTGTGAGAGTAGTTGTTCCCTCGACTCAAGTTCGGCGAGCAACGCATTGACATCGCGCTCCCCGACCGGAACGCGCGCCTCGGCGTTTGCTATGACATCCTCCGGGAGGTTCAGCCGGCGGGCGATACTGAGGCCGTACGATCGCCCGGGCACTCCCTTCACGAGGCGATATGTCGGCGCAAGCGCAACCGAATCAAACTGCAGTGATGCGTTGACAACGCCTGACACTTCCGTTGCCAGCTCCTTCAGTGCGCCGAGGTGAGTGGTTGCGACGGACAGGCTCTGTCTGTTGGTGAGCGCTTCCAGGATTGCGCCTCCGAGCGCCGCTCCTTCCACCGGATCGGTGCCCGACCCAAGCTCATCGATCAGGACGAGTGAAGATGAAGTTGCAGACCTGAGAACCTCCGAAAGATTTTTCAGGTGAGCGCTGAATGTAGACAGGCTCGACGCAATGGACTGCTCGTCTCCGACATCCGCATAGATGTCATCGAAGATGGCTAGGCGTGACTCGCTTGCCACGGGTACCGGGATGCCGGATTGTGCGAGAGCGGCAAAAAGGCCGAGCGACTTGAGCAGCACCGTCTTGCCGCCGGTGTTGGGTCCGGAGATCAGCAGAGTTCGCTCGTTCGGTTCGAGCTCCAGGTCGAACGGAACTACCGCAACACCCTGAGCGATCAGTAACGGATGCCTTCCGTCAATGATCGCAAACCCTTCCGACGGGTGATTGAAAGAAGCAGTGCCGCAGCCGAGCTTCGATGCGAATCGCGCGCGTGCGTAGAGCGAATCCAGGACCAGCATCGATTCCATCGCTGCCATCAGCGGCTCGCGAAGCGGGCGTACGAGAACCGTGAGTTCAGCAAGGATTCTGTCTATCTCACGCAACTCCTCTGATTCGAGTTCGCGGATGCGGTTCCCCGCTTCCACGGCAGCCGGTGGCTCTACGAAGAGGGTGCTTCCCGTGCTCGACGTATCATGAACAATTCCACCGATCGCGACCCGTCCTTCCCGGCGGACGGGAATGACGAATCGTCCGTTGCGCACGGTGACGGACATGTCCGGCACCTGAAATCTCGATTCCAGACGAGCCACCAGTTTCTCGAGCATTCCAACGATCTCGCCCTGCGCGCTGCGCATCTCGCGCCGAATTCGCCGCAACGCGGGCGATGCTTCGTCGCGCAAGTTTGCGTCGTCGTCGATGGCGTTGCCGAGCGCCCGCTCCTCCGCCGGCGCGGTCACCATCGTGTCGAACTCGGCTCGAAGCACAGCGAGGGCCACCGCTGGCATTCTGTCGTCGCGGATACTCTCGGACGTGAGCCGCGAGGAGCGGAGAAATCCTTTCATAGCCAGCAAGTCGGTTACCGACAGCGATGCGCCTTCTACGCGAAGCCTGGCGAGGCCATTCCTGACATCGAACATCTGCTGCGGGTGCCACGCGGCATCACCATCAGCCATGCTTCGCATTGCGGAGACGCGAGCGTGTTCCCGTTCAATCCATTCGCGATCGTTGCGAGGCCGGGACTCGCGAACGCGCTCCGCGCCAAGCGACGATGAAGCGTGTCCCGCTACGAGATCGAGCGCGGCCGCGAACTCGAGGACGCCAAGTGCGTGGGTATTCATGAATGCAAAAACCCGAACCCGCGAGTTTCGTCGCCAGTCCGGGCCCGGTGCTGCCTGATCTGCTTCATCACTCCTGCTTGCCTAGCTCCTCGCGAACGATGGCGTTGATGGTACCGCCTTCTGCCCGACCCTTGAATTGGGGTAGAACTTTCCCCATGACGGCGCCCATTGCTGTAGCGCCACCCGCTATTGCCGCTTTGACGGCGGCGCGGATTTCCTCATCACTGACGGCTGGGGGAAGATACTTCTCGAGAGCAGCGCTCTCGGACCTTTCCTTGTCTGCCAGATCGACGCGGCCGGCCTTGTCGTACATCTCGACCGACTCGCGACGTTTCTTGATAGCTTTCCGGAGGACATCGACGACGTCGTTGTCCTCCGGATCGCGCTGCAACTCAATGCGGCGGTTTTTTACTTCAGAGAGCACTGTACCGAGCAGGAGGACGCCCAGCTTGTCCTGCGCTTTTCGCGAGGCGTTCAGGTCTCCCTGCAACCGCGCGAGAAGCTCGGACACTTTAGACTCTGCGCGTGCGACGATTCTTGCGCATCGCCGTGTTCAGCTTGCGCTTCCTGCGCTCGCTCGGCTTCTCGTAATGACGATGCTTCCGAAGATCGGAAAGGATACCCGCTTTCTCGCACTTCTTCTTGAAGCGCTTCAGCGCGCGCTCAAAGTTCTCGTCGTCATGAATTATGACTTCCGACAAAATCTACTTCCCCCCTTCGTAGCGCTCTAAGCGCCTGTTGAGATACAGACTGTTGAATTTAGCTGGGGCTACGATGGGCAGCAACCCTGACGGCGCGAAGTAGCTGGGAGCTGTCAGGCGGGACGCCAGAAAGCTGAGGGGCTATGCATGTGTTCTCAGCCGGGCGGCCAATTCATCTGGCGGCCGCCGAGCACGTGAAGGTGTAGATGGTTCACGGACTGCCCGCCGTCCGAGCCGGTATTCACCACCACCCGGTAGCCGGATTCCTCCAGCCCTTCCAACCGCGCAACCGCCGCCGCCGAAGCCAGAAGCTCGCCAAGGATTTCCTTGCCGGTTGCAGCAGCGAGGGACGCTACGTGAACGCGCGGAATCACCAGAACGTGCACAGGAGCCTGCGGATCCAGGTCACGAAACGCCACCACCGTTTCGGTCTCGAGCAAGAACTGCGCGGGTATGTCGCCGCGCGCGATCCGGCAGAACAGACAATTTTCCGAAGTCATTCCATATCTCCTGGTGAGTCGCGCTGCTGACCGGTAGAACCTTTATCGAGCGCAGCCCTGGCGATCGCCAAACCTGCGATGCCGGCGGTTTCGAACCTCAGCGTATTACCTCCCAGCCGCGCCAGCTTGAACCCACCTTCAATCATTCGCTCGCGCTCAGTCGGGTCGAGTCCGCCCTCGGGACCAATTGCAATCGACACTGGCGCCGTCAGTATCTCGGCCGCAAGAGCCGTATCGGCCGCTCCGTCGAGGAGCACTCGCAACCCGGGCGGCGTCGCGGCAATCGCACGCTCAACTGTTGCGGACGGATGAATTTGCGGTAGCCATCCTCCTCCAGATTGAAGCAGCGCGGAAACCATCCGGGCTTTCAACCTGGCCTGGAATGCAGGACCATCTCCGGCGGGCCCTACGCTCCTCGATCGCCGCCACATCACCGGCCGCCAGCTCGTCGCGCCGAGTTCGGTGCATTTCTCCGCAAGCATCATCATGTGGTCACGATCCGCCACGGGAACGAGGAGATGAACCGGCTCGAAGGGGGCGATATCCCAGACCTCATCCACATCCACGGTGAGTGAACGCTTTACTACACGACTGAGTGTCCCGCGCGCTGCGCGGCCCGCGCCATCGCGCAGTTCGATACGATTTCCGGGTCCAATGCGCAGCGCTCGCGCGTGTCTCGCAGCGTCGTCACCGAGTACTATCGCGACACCCACCTCAAACGGGTCAGTCGAGAAGAAAGTCACTGGATGAGAACGCTCCACCAGACATCTTCCACGTCTTCGGCGACAACTTTCCAGCCGCCCGAACGAATTTCCCCGAGCATTGAATCGCGTTCGTCGGTAAGGATTCCGGAAAGAATTGCGTGGCCACCGGCGCTCAACGACTCGCGGATGACGGGCAACATTCCCGTGAGCACGGAGGAAATAATGTTCGCCAGCACAAGGCCTACCGGGGCTACCAGCGGAAGCAGCAGTGTCGCATCACCTTGAATGACCGTGACGGATTCTGCAACGCCGTTAGTTGCAACATTTTCTTCGGCGTTGCCGATGGCATCCGCATCGAGCTCGATTGCCGTCACGGTGCGAGCGCCAAGTTTCGCGGCGCAGATTGCGAGGACCGCGCTTCCCGCCCCCAGATCGGCAACGGTTTCGGCCATGCGAGGCAGTTGCTGCATCAGCCGCACCACACCTCTCGTTGTCGGATGCTCGCCTGTTCCAAACGCCATCGCAGGTTCGATCAGCACGCGCATGGAATCGGTGCCGTCAGCCATCCACGGCGGCGCAATCGTAATTCGTCCGAGCCGGTGTTCGCCCACCGACGCGCGCCACTCGCTCCAGTCCACGGCCGGCGTGGGCTCGCACGTGATGGAGGCCTGTGGATCGGCCTGCCTGACGAGCGCCTCGATTTCGGAAGCGTCGGTGCCGGGCGGAAAGTGGGTTACAATCGAGGCGCCCGACTCCTGCACGCCGAGTGACCCGGCGGCGAACAGTGCATTGATCACGACCTGCGCGTCGCCACTGGGCTGGACTCTGATTGCGAGCCAGTGATCAGAAGCCGGAGTTACCGGCTCGCTCATGGTACGAGCGCCTGATCGACCATCAGGCGCCGAGCGATTCCTTGACCTTCGACCAGAACCCCTTGGACCTGCGGGATGCGGGCGCAGTCTGAATCTCACCGAGGCGCTTGATGAGGGTTTCCTCTTCGGGTGCGAGTTCCTCGGGGGTGTAGAGTTGCAGGCGAACATGGAGGTCGCCCGAGCCAGACGCGTTGACGCGCGGAAGGCCACGGCCCTTGAGATGAAAGGCCTGGCCACTTTCCGTTCGCGGAGGTACGCGGAGTGTCACGCTCGAGCTGACAGTCGGCACGCTGACATCCGCGCCGAAAACGAGCTGTGCGTATGTGACGAGCGCTTCGCAGTAGAGGTCTTCACCGTCCCGCTCGAACCGAGGATCTTCCTCGACTTCGAAGACCACCAGGATATCGCCGCGGCCGGCGCCCCGTGGGCCGATGTTGCCCACTCCGCGCATTGTCATGTACTGACCCGTAGCGACCCCGGGAGGAACCTTCACCGCAACTTCCTGATCGGTGCGCACGCGTCCCTCACCCCGGCACTGGCGGCAGGGCGATGCAACGACGCTCCCTTCGCCTGAGCAGGTAGGGCACGCAGCAACCGTTATCACCTGTCCGAAAAAGGATTTCTGGGCGCGCCTCACTTCACCTGTGCCGGCACAGGTGGCGCATCGCACTGCCTTCGTTCCCGCTTCGGCACCAGTTCCTTCGCAACGATCGCAGCCCGTCAGCAGCTTCACCGTGACAGTCTTGGTGACACCCGTCTCGACCTCGGCGAGCGTGAGCGGCATGGTGATGCGGATGTCCGAACCAGTTCTCGGACCTGCCTGCCCACCGGAGCGTCCGCCGAACAGATCGCCAAAGCCGGACATGCCTCCGAGATCGCGCATGAAGATGTTGAGCGCTTCGGAAAGGTCCACGTGATGGAAGCCGCCGGCACCGCCGCGAAGTCCGGCCTCGCCGTAGCGATCGTACATCGAGCGCTTGTTGGGATCCCTGAGAACATCGTACGCTTCAGTGATTTCCTTGAAGCGTTCTTCCGCCTCTCTCGAACCATTGTTCCGGTCGGGATGATATGTCATCGCGAGCTTGCGGTACGCCTTCTTTATGTCATCGTCCGGCGCTGTGCGCGGGACGCCAAGTGTCTCGTAGTAATCGGCCATTGTTACTTGCTTAGTCGAGTAATTCTGTGAGGAGTCGCGAAGTGTGCGTCACGAGAGAAATCACCTTGTCGTAGGGCATTCTCGTCGGTCCGATCACGCCGATGACTCCGGCAACGCTGCCTGAGTGATACTGCGCAGTCACAACGGTGAATGTCGCCAGCTTCGGGTCGCGATGTTCGTTTCCAATAGTAATGGTGATGCCGGGCGTGTCGCTCCGGTCACGAAGGAAATCGGAGAGATGCTCCCTCGTTTCGGTGAGAGCGACGAGCTTTCTCATACTGTCAACCGTGGCGAACTCCGGCTGGTCGGCGAGCAGCGACGCCTTTCCGAGAAGCACATCTGCATCGCCGTGAATTGCAGAATCAAAGAGCTGCTCGCCTTCTTCAATGAAGATGTTGAGTAGTTCTTCGGCGACGGGAGTCGGACCGCTGTCGCGGAGGCGAGCGGCGACCGACGTGCGTATTTCCCGGAGGGTGAGCCCGGCAATTCGCTCATTCAGCAGCCGGGCAACTTCACCGATGGCCGCATCGGCAAGGTCGCCGCGTGCCTCAACGAAGATCGTCCTTACGGCGCCACCGGAGAGCGTGATCGCTACCAGCAGTCTATCGGAAGAGAGTCGGACGAGATCCAGTTTCTCCACGACACTGCTGTCCAGCCGTGGCCCGAGCGCAACGCCCAGCTCCTGGGTGATCACACCGAGACTCTGCGCAGCGCGCTGAAGAATGGCTTCGACTGCGGGACCACCGCTGGCAATCTGCGAACTCAGCCGGTCGTGGTCGCGAGTTGGCCTGCGGTTCAGTGGAACGAGTGAATCCACGTACACTCTGTACGCGATGTCGGTCGGCACTCTGCCTGCGGAGGTATGCGGGTGATAGAGCAGACCTTTTTCTTCGAGGTCGCTCATTGTGTTGCGGATGGTGGCAGGCGACACGCCGAGCCCGAACCGCCTGGCGATGGCGTTCGAGCCAGCGGGTTGGGCCGTCTCCACGTACGACTGGATGACGGCCTCTAGTACCCTGCGCTCTCTCTCTGTCAGCTGCGGCAGCGGCATGATTGCAAACGGTTCAGATTTGTCACAGGCCAGTCAATGTGGCTGCGAGTGAGTCGAGGCGCAGCCAGCCCTCGGGGGTAAGATTGACAACGGCATCGTCGCGAATTGTGGCCCACCCTTCCCCTGCCCACAATCTCGCGGCGTCCAGATCCCCAGCAGATACGGCAAGCCCGGAATCGGTTCTCAACCCCAGATACACGCGCTCTGCAAGCTTGTTCTCCGGGGTCAATACCTCAGTTCCGCCGGTCACTGGCTGCTCCGCCGCGAGACGTTCCAGCCATTCCGCGTAGTGTGGCACGTTCCAGGTGCGTGACACTCCGTCAAAAGAGTGAGCTGAGGGGCCCACACCAAGATAGCTGGCACCTGACCAATACGCCGAATTATGCAGCGAGCGCCTTCCCGGCTGTGCGAAGTTCGAGACTTCGTAGTGCTCGAAACCGCTGGCCGAGGTCATTGCGTGGGCCAGGAGGAAATCAGAGGCGTAGTCATTTTCTGCGGCAGGGAGAACGCTGCCCCGCTCGGTCCACCGGGCCAGAGGTGTGCCGCGTTCCACGGTCAGGCCGTACAGAGATATGTGATCTGGTGCCATCTCCAGTGCCAGGCTAAGGTCGCGCTCCCATGAGCGCCTGAGTGATGCGGGCAGCGCAAAGATTAGATCTACCGAGATGTTTTCGAAACCGGCATCGCGAAGGATTGCGACTGCCCGGCTTGCCTGGCCGGCATCGTGGGTTCTGTGCATCCATGCGAGCACCGTGTCATCGAAGCTCTGCACGCCGAGTGATACGCGGTTGATCCCCGCGTTTTTCCAGCGAGATGCGGCTTTTGCGCTGACGTCATCCGGGTTTGCCTCGATGGTGAACTCGGAAGAATCGTCCCGGGAGAAGTGAGTGGCAACAAGTGCGGCCAGTTGTTCGATACCGTCGGGTCCAAGTCGTGACGGGGTCCCACCGCCGAGGTAAACCGTATCGAGATGGGGGGGCGGAGCGGACCGGCCGCGGATCCCGAGTTCGGTGGCCAGTGCGGAGATGTACTCATCCACCGGAACCGTCCGCCGTACTGCGATCGAAAAGTCGCAGTAGGAGCAGCGGCGCGCGCAGAATGGAACGTGGACATAGAGGTGGCGGGGGATCACGCTCTCAATATACCGGGGTAACTGTGTGTGACCTTCTACCTTCGACGCACCTCCCCGGTGATGAGCGACTCCACCATTCCGCTCAGTTCGAGTGACGTAATGGCGGCGAGGCACTCTCTGGTTGAGAGGCGGGCCCGCGCCGCCACTGAGTCGATGGCCAGCGTTTCGCCGCCGATGGCCGACCATACAGCTGCGTCTGTTTCGCTCAGGTGTATTGGCTCTGGCTGTTGGACCTGTGTCACTCCGGCGAGCGCGAGGGCGTCCGCCACGGAGGCGATGACTATGGCGCCGTCCCTTATGAGGGCATTGGTACCGGCACTCTGCGGAGAGTCTATTGGGCCAGGGACGGCTGCAAGGGGCCGTCCGAGCTCCAGCGCGTGCTGGGCTGTGTTCAGTGCGCCACTTTTGTGACCGGCTTCGATCACGATGGTGAATTTGCTTAGTGCGGCAATGATTCGGTTGCGCCGGGGGAACGACCCTTTGTGAGCAGTGGCGCCTGGCCGGTTCTCTGAGAGAACGAGGCCCCGCTGTCCGATCAGCCGGTGCAGTTCGCGGTGTCCTGCGGGATATGGCGTATCTATTCCGGTGCCGAGGATGGCGATGGTCGAGCCGTTTGCGTCGAGGGCGGCGCGGTGGGCGGCACCGTCAATGCCGCGGGCCATGCCGCTGACGATTCCCTGTCCGGCGCAGGCGAGTGCGGTAGTGAGGGTGCGTGTGATGCGGAGTCCGTAGGGGGTTGGGTCGCGGGTCCCCACGATGGAAATAAGCGGCAGTTTTGTGATTGCGAGGTCTCCGATGGCGAAGAGCTGATCGGGGATCTGGCGAAGTTCTGTGAGCGCCTGCGGGAAGTCGGGGGCGCTGACGGAGATGGACTGGATTGTTGCCGAATTCACTTTAGGTGCAACGACCTAAGGTAATGGCATTTGAGCTTTTATGACCTCTGCCTTAATGCTTTGCTTCATGGCAAGAAGCTCGCTCCACCACGCTGCCATAAGAGTATCCAAACCCGTCCTCGCAGCAGCGCTAACCGCAAACATGGCGAACGCATCCTCAGTTTCTATAGGCGGGATGTAGTCCTCGCCGAACAGATCCATCTTGGTGAAGACTACGCAATGAGGGCGCGCCGCCAGCTCTGAAGAATGTGCTGCAACCTCAGCCCGGAGCTGGTCGTACTCCGCCTGCCAGTCCATCGCATCCACGGGAATCAGGAATGCGAGGATCCGGGTTCTTTCGATGTGCCGGAGGAACTGAAGGCCCAACCCCTTCCCTTCGTGCGCACCCTCGATGATTCCCGGAATGTCGGCAACGACGAAAGTCCGGTGATCTGAAAGCTGGACAACGCCAAGGTTGGGTACGAGTGTCGTGAAGGGATAGTCGGCAATTTTGGGGCGTGCCGCAGAGATCACCGAAAGCAGCGTAGACTTGCCCGCATTGGGCTGGCCGACGAGGCCTATGTCCGCAATGAGCTTGAGCTCGAGTTCGAGGGTTCTCATCTCGCCCTCTTCCCCCGGCTGCCATTCCCGCGGGGCCTGGTGAGTGGCCGTCGCAAAGAAAGCGTTGCCCTTCCCGCCCCGCCCCGCTTTTGCCACGATGGCTTCCTGGCCGTCCTCCAGGATCTCTGCCACGATCTCGTGCGTGTCCGCGTCGCGGACAACTGTGCCAGTGGGCACTGGCAGGTAGATATCCGCTCCTGAGTGTCCCGTCTTGTTGGAGCCGGAGCCGTGATCTCCCCTGTCTGCAACCCACCTGTCGCGATAGGTGAAGTCGAGCAGAGTGGCAAGATTGCTGTCGCCGCGGACGATTACGTCTCCGCCCCGTCCGCCATCTCCCCCGTCGGGGCCGCCCAGTGGAACTCTGTGCTCGCGCCGGAACGAGGTGCAGCCCGACCCGCCGGTCCCCGCTTCGACCCTGACGATCACACGATCAACGAACACTGGCTTCTCCCTCTCTTCTTGCCGGCGGATGACGCTTTGACACCACGTGCGACAGGAGCGAATGGTATTGCTTGAGATTTGCCGGGGTCACCAGGCCAGCGAGTGCTTCGAAAGTTCCCAGCACCTGTGACTCAGTCGCGCCGGCGTTGAGGGCGCCGTGAAGGTGTGAGTGAAGCTGCCGCTGCTGCCCGCTCGCGGCACAGGCCGCCACAACGCAAAGCTCCCGCGTGGCGAGGTCGAGCCCGGGCCGCGACAACACCTTGCCGTAGCCGTCCTCGATCATCCACTTGTCGAGCGCTGGGTGCAGGCTGCGGATATTCTCCCGCAGGAGCTCGTATGACTCTCCATAGACGATGCTGCAGGTTTCTTCGCCATCGGCTTCCCAACTCGTAAAAGTGCGATCCGCATCGGGGTCCGTGACTGGTGCGCTCTCTCCACAGGCAACCCTCCATGCGCGCGCAGCGTTGAGCGTTCGCGGAAAACCTGCAAAGAGATAGGATTGAATGATCACCTCATCCACCTTGGCTGTTTCGACCCGGCCTACGGCTCGCTCCATCACTTGTCGTGTAGTGCGCTCGTCGGCAGCTGCGATTGCAGCCGCGATCTGAACCAGGCAGCGTGTAGGGTCATCCAGGGAGGGCAATGTCGATCTCTTGCGAGGTTCGGGCGTCATCAGAATGCCCGGCGTGTTATCAGACAGACGCGACTTCAATGGCGGAGATCGAGCGGCCGCGAGGCTGCGCCCGCACCTTCGATTCACCAACCACTTCGCCACGCGAATTGCGGATCGGCCGATTTACCAGATCGGCAAGAGAAGCGGGAAGCTGTTCGGGGAGCGCATCGAGTTCCTGAAGCAACCGAATCAACGCGGGAAGCTGTGCCCTCGGATTCCCGTCTTCCACTTTGATGGCCAGACCAATTCCGCGATCGAGCAGAACCGCAGAATGAACACCCTCCGCTCCTACCTTCGAAATCACGCGACCTTCGGTTTCCTCGATGATTATCGAATCAAGCCGATCAGTCCCGCCCACGAGAAACGGATTTGCTGCCATGGCAGAGGTAATTCGGCGGGGAATTTCTTCGCCTCGGCTTGCACCCGTCCCGAGCCGCGCGTAGGCGCGAGCCATCCGTTCGAGTGGCATTGCGAAGACAGCGGCACCACAGCCATCGATGCCCACCTCGATCTGAGATGTGCGGCTGCCGGTCCACAGGGCGACGTGATTGAGCATCGCCTGCTGAACCTGATGGTCCTCCCGCTCGTATCCCTCGATCGACCAGCCCTGCCGCTGCGCCAGCGCAAGCATCGCTGTGTGCTTGCCTGAACAGTTGTTGTGAGTACGCTTGATTCTGGCCCCGCAATCCCGGGCGATCTTTGCGCCTCTTGGCGAAAGCGGCTCCTGAGGTCCGCAGGCCAGATCCCCTTCTTCCAGGCCGAGCGTGCTGAGCATCCCCTCGACAATTGCGACGTGCTCGGGCTCGCCGCCGTGAGATGCGCAGGCGAGGGCTAGTTCTTCGTCCCCCCAACCCAGAGCGTCGAAACCGCCGGACTCGAGAAGCGGCATTATCTGGAAGGGCTTGGCGCACGAGCGCCAGTACGTAACGAGCCCATGATCTCCAGCGCCGCCAAGAACGCGCTCGTGCGAATCGACCACGGCGGCGTGAACCCGGTGGTACGATTCCGCTGCGTTGCCCCGCGTAACGACTACATCGAGTTCATATTTGACCATTGTTCGAAAGATACCCTGTTGACCCTTTCGAATTGAACCCGCTGCCGATTCGCGCCGCCTAGAAGATCGAGATAAGCCCCTTCGTGTATCTGCGTGGATCGCGCCTCACATCCACGAGCACCTGATTGAGCGAGCCCACTGCCTTCAGGAGCTGAGTGTACAGCTCATCATCCGTGAACAGCTTGTTGAGCGTGCCGTTCCCTCTCGACATCGTTCCCACAAGCGTGTCCACACCTGCCACGGCCGAGACGAGGCGAGTGTACAGCTCGTCATCGCGCAGCAGCTTGCCCATTGTCCCCTTGCCCGAATTGATTCCCCCGCCGAGCTGCGTGACGAGAGTGTCGGCCGAAATGAGCATCTTGTTGAGGTTGTTGTAGAGAGTCGGGTCATTGAGAAGCTGACCGACTGTTCCCCTGGGATTCTGGAGCCTGGCCATGAGAGTGTTCGTCGTGGCCAACGTAGAGTTCAGGTTGTCGTAGAGCGCACGATTGGTAAGAAGCTGCCCGACGGTCCCCTCTCCCGAAACCACGCCGTTCGCAACTTTCTGGAGTGAGCCGGTCAGTGTCACTACCTGATCGAGGGCGCCCGACGCCTGTACCAGCACTGCCTCCAGATCGAGTGACTCACCCAACACAAGGGTGTCCCCGTCATTGAGCGCAGCGAACCGCGGAGTACCCGGCGAGATGTCAAATACCTTGTCGCCGAGCAGTCCCAGGGTCTTGAGCTTGGCGCGCGAATCGCGGCGCACCTGCGATTGTACGGCCCGGTCAACTTCGACCGTAACCTTCAGATTCCGCATGGTGTCCGCATCGACCGGAAGGAACTCGATGGATTTGACTGAGCCTGCCAGCTGCCCCGCCACAGTCACCTGCCCGCCCACTCGCAGCCCGGCTGTGTTCGGCACAAAGCTCACGAGCGCATAGCGTTTGCTGAACAGGTGCGCAGACTGTCCGAGCTTGAGAATCGCCACGCCGATTACGAGGAGGCCCACCAGGATCAGCGCTCCCACCTTGAGCTGGTCCCATGTGATTACAGTTGAGCGCTTCATTTAAGAGTCCGATCGATGCTGTTCATTTCAGAATCCGCCAAGGAAATCACGGAGATACCGGTCGTCACTGCCAGCCATTTCTTCGGGAGATCCGAAAAAGCAGATCTTTTTCGCGTTCAGCACGGCAATTCTGCTCGCCATTCTGAACGCAGACCTAATATCGTGGGTTACCACTATGCTAGTCACCCCAAGCTCGCGCTGGAGCTTGATGATGAGATTGGTGACCGTGCCCGTGGTAAGCGGGTCGAGGCCCGAGGTCGGCTCGTCGTAGAGCATGATCTGGGGATTGTTCGCCATGCCGCGGGCAATGCCTACGCGTTTTCTCATTCCACCGCTCAGATCTGAAGGGAGCTGTTCCATGACGCGGTCGGGATCGAGATCTACGAAAGCGAGTTTCTCGCGAACGCGCGCCTCGATCTCATCGTCGTTGAGCTCCGTATGCTCACGCAGCGGGTACGCAATGTTCTCGAAGACCGTGAGCGAATCGAACAGCGCGGCTCCCTGAAACACCATTCCCATCTGCTGCCTGACCTTCAGGGCATCGACAAAGTTGAGCTGGGTGATTTCCTCGCCGCCAATGAACACCTCACCTCGGTCAGGCACCAGCAGCCGGAGAAGCAATTTGAGAATCGTTGATTTTCCGGTGCCCGATTCACCCGCCACCACGATGGTCTCTCCAGCAAGCGCTGCGAACGAGATATCCTGGAGGATAGGCTCCTCGAAGGCCAGATAAACGTGAGACAGTTCGATGATCTTTTCCGGACTGTGCGCCCTCATCTCAGCCGTCGGTTCCGATCCCTCGGCGCGATCACTCTTCAGCTCCGTTCTGATTGCCGCTCTGACGCGGTCGTCATCCTCGGAGCGGCGAATAGGCACGCCGGTCTCTTGCTCGCCCGGCGCTCTGGTACGGCGGTCGTCGCCCTCACCCCTTCGATCGTCACTCATGTCGGAAGGATCGCGAGCAACAGCTGCGTTATGAAGTAATCGACCACAAGAATGAGGATGCTCGACGTGACAACAGTTCGCGTTGTGGCTATCCCGACGCCTTCGGTGCCGCCGGTGGTCTTGAGTCCGAAGTGGCAGCCAACAATAGCAATGATACCGCCGAATACGAACGGCTTGGCAAGGCCATGAACAAAATCGTTCGGGATGTAGCGCAGGATGAAGCCGCCGTTCCCGATCTGCTCCCAGACTGTGCGCCAATAAAGTGAAGTCGGAATTCCAACGTAGGCGCTGGCGATGACGCTCCCGCCCAGAATTCCCGCAAAGTCATTGATGACCGTGAGTGTGGGCACCATGATGAGAGCTGCCAGCACGCGAGGCGTAACGAGCTTCCGGATCGGATCGGTGCCCAATGTATTGAGCGCGTCAATCTGCTCGGTGACGCGCATCGAACCGATCTGCGCCGCGATTCCAGACCCGACGCGTCCAGCGACCATCAGGCCGGCGAGCACCGGGCCGAGCTCGCGGATCATTGAACCCGCAACCAGCCGGCCGATGTAAATGGTGGCGCCAAACGTCTTTAGCTGAACCGAGGATTGGAGAGCCAGCACCATTCCAGTGAAGAAGCCAGTCAGCAGGACGATCGGCAGCGACTGCACTCCGATCGCGTCCATCTGCTGGATAAGGTCGCTTCTATAGAACGGGCGTGAGAAGGCAAACCTGATTGCCTTGGCGCCAAGCACGAACAATTCCTGAAGTGACTGGATTCTTCGCTTCGCGGATGCGTTGAAGCGTTCGAGCAAATGGTGATCCGTAGTGAGCTGTTTGCGGGTCCGTTCGGAGCAGTACTGGCCGCCCCCAGGGTATGGCTGGGTAATGTATGCACTGAGCAGGAAGTGCGCCGGGTTTGCTCACCCCCATTCTGCCGCTTAGCTTGCTCGCCAGTGATCGAGCGCATTGGTAGAGAAAGATTGCAGGCCCTGCTGGAGGCAGCGGCGACCTGTCGAGTGGCCGTCGTGGGAGACGCCATGCTCGACGTGTATCTGCGTGGGGACGTTGACCGCATCTCGCCCGAGGCCCCAGTCCCGGTTGTTCGGGTTAGAGAACGCAAGCTGGCACTCGGCGGGGCGGCAAACGTTGCCAACAACATCGTGAGCATCGGTGCCCGCTGCGAACTTGTTTCCGCGGTTGGCGACGATGCTGCCGGTTCTACCCTCCGGGAGATGCTGGCGAGCGCAAAGACTGAGACCCGCTCTCTGATTTCAGTCGGCCGACCCACGACGACGAAGACTCGCGTGTTGGCCAGATCCCAGCAGCTCGTCCGCTACGACGAAGAGGCGGATGCCGATCTCGACGCAGAGGAAATCCACCGGCTTCTCGGGGCGCTCGACGCGGCCATTGACGACGCTGATGCTCTGGTGCTTCAGGATTACAACAAGGGTGTACTGGTGGCCTCAGTAATAAGGCACGGTATCGAGCGCGCCCGGGCGCGCGGCATTCCGGTGATCGTCGATCCGAAGTACAGGAACTTCTTCGAATATCGCGGGGCGACCATCTTCAAGCCTAACCGGCGCGAGCTGGAGTCGGCGCTGGGTGCCGCAGTAGATCTGGATCACCCCGAGGCCCTTCCGGAAACCTTCGAGCGGCTGGGTGTGGAACATCTCCTGCTTACCCTTGGCGAGCAGGGTATGGCTCTCATCTCGGCGGACGGCGAAGTGGGGCGCGTGCCCACTACTGCGCGTGAGGTGTACGACGTAGTAGGAGCTGGTGATACCGTTACGGCATACCTGGCTGCCGTTCTTGCAGCGGGGGGTACGGCAGCTGAGGCAGCGGTTGCGGCGAACTTTGCGGCCGGTGTGGAGGTAGGAAAGCTCGGCGCCGCCAGTGTTTCAGTCCGCGAGGTACTGGACGCCTACGATGATTTCAACGGAGCAGCGCCTGCCGCTCCGTGATACAATGCACTTCCCGCGCGATATGTGGGGCCTGGAGAATTCTTGAATAAGATGGGAAGTGCAGTCGTTATAGGGATGCTGGCTGCGATCAGCTTGACGATGTCGGCAAGAGCTGCGGTTGCTCAGACAGTTCCGGATACTGTAACAGCGCCTACGACCGTTCCGGATACCAGCATAGTGGCACGGAGCCAGCGGGTTGGCGTATCGATGCCGGGCGATTCCGTTGAAGCGCCTGCCAATGAGCCGGAAGCGTGGAAATGCGGACTTTCGAAAAGCGAGGTCCAGTTGCGACGGACAGGCGTGGCCGCCGTCTTCGTTGGAGGCAACGCTGCGCTCTACAGCTACTTCAAGAGAGCCTGGTGGTCGGGGGAGCGCGCCGACAAGTTTTTTTTCCGCGCCGACTGGGATGAAAATTTTCGCGACCAGGACAAGTTTGGCCACATGCTCGGCGGGTATCACCTCGCGCGCTATGGAAACGCAATTCTGCGCAGCGCCTGTGTATCGCCCACACGAGCCGTGGTAATGAGTGCCGCGTACGCAGCGGCGTTTCAACTTCAGATAGAAATCTGGGACGGCTTGTACAAGAAGTATGGATTCTCCTATGCCGACCTGCTGGCGAATACCAGCGGAACAGCGCTCGAGGTTCTGCACGAATTGAAACCGGCGACTCGTGCGGTAAAGCCGACGATGTCGTACAGCCGCAGCGCCGCTCTCCGGAACAGGGACAATATCCCGACTGAACTCAGGCCCACACTGGATTATTCCGGCCAGACGTACTGGTTCTCTACGGATGTGCACGCGCTGCTTCCGGTAGAGGCGAAGGCGTACTGGCCTTCGTTCCTGCGCTTGTCCGTGGGTCATTCTATTACCGACTGGATAGATCCCGAAACCGGTGCGAATATCCGGGCCAGGCGGAAGCTGCTGCTTTCTCTTGATTTCGACGCCGAGAAACTGCCGGGAGACAACCGTCTGTGGAAGACGGTGAAGCGGCAGCTCAGTTACATCCATCTTCCGTCGCCGGCGATTCAGCTCACCCCCGACCTCAAAGTGATTGGATGGTATCGCTGATGCGGCTGAAGTTGTTCACCGGCGTGCGGCAGGCGCTGCTCTCCGCACTGATCGTTGCATTTCCCGCCATTGCGGGAGCGCAGGCCTCTCCTTACCTCCCGCTCGACGACGTTTCCTACAAGTACGTGGACGCACTTATGTCGCGCGGATTTTTCCGCGGACTGTCATCCCTGGAACGGCCGTATCATGTGGCTGCGGTCCGGTCCGCACTCGACAGCGCGAAGGCTCTTGAGTCGGGAAGGGTGGTGCGGAGTTACCTCGACGCGCTTTCCGGGACAATCGCACGATATGAGTTGGCTCCCTCCATCGACTCTGCGGGCAAGAGGTCTTCATTCAGCGCAAAGGCTTCCTTTGACTTCTTTGCAACCGCCCAGACATCTGCATTGAGAGAGTTGATGCTCGCCGATGCGAGCGACGCCGTGAAGCCCGGCATCGGCGGATATTTCGTCATGGGCGGCGGACATCTCGCTGCTTCTGTGCGGGCGCTGCTGGACAATCGCCTCAACGAAGATCCGGAATTTTCAGGAAGAAAGGACCGCAAGATTGCGGGGCGTCTGGAAGACGGATACGTGTCGGGCCAGTGGCAATACGCAGAAGCGGCATTTGGAAGAGTCGGCCGTTCGTGGGGGCCGACAGGATTGTCAGGCCTTCAGCTAGGGAACGACGCGTACACTTACGATCACCTCTTCGCTCGAATGGGGACCGACCGGATTCACGTTTCGACTGTGATCGCGCGCCTGGACAATTACATCCTCTCCCCGGGCGTCGAATCCTCCCGTTACTTCTCTACTCACCGGCTGGGCGTACGGCGGGGCGGGTTTGAGATGGGCCTCAGCGAGTCGTTTCTGTATTCTGGTGTCGGGCGGGGACTGGAGTTCTCTCTCGCCAATCCATTCAACGTGTACGCTCTGAGCTGGCGCAATGAAAAGACTGACGGGAATCTCAGCTTTGGCGGAGACGCGGCCTGGAACACCCGGTGGGGGACGTACAGCGGGCAGGTGCTGATCGATGACATCCAGATTGACCGCTGCAAGACTGTCTGCCGCGAACCCTCGTCATACGGCTACACATTGAGTGCCGAGGGAGCGCCGCTTTTCGGTGATCAGAAACTCTTTGCATCGTATACGCGGGTGTCGAATCTGGCGTATCGCACTCCGAACATTTCCGAGCGCTATTCCATATATGAGGTGGGCCTGGGGCGGGGCTGGTCGGACTATGACGAGCTTCGCGTGGGTACGGACCTGGCACTCGTGCCCCGTATTCCTCTCAAACTCTACGTGGCAAGGCGTCGCCAAGGAGAGGGGGACTACAGGAAACTCTATCCCGACACCACGACATATTCGACTACGCCGGGGATACTGGACGGAATAGTCTGGACGACGACGCGTCTGGGGCTGAGCGGAGCTACTTCGGTGGCAAGCCAGCTTCACCTCACTATGGACGCGGGGCTCAATTTTTCGAAGAACAGGTTCCACTCCCCAGGCCGGGATCGCACAATTTTCGAGGGACGCGTGCGTGCGGCGTGGACGCCCAGGTGGCTCATCAGGTTCGACTGAGTGTTCCACTGAGGAGCCTGTCCGGCTAAATTGCACACGCGTTTGAGGGCCGTTAGCTCAGTTGGTTAGAGCAGTCGACTCATAATCGATAGGTCGCTGGTTCGAGTCCAGCACGGCCCATTCTTACCGTATGGAAATCGATGGAAGTTGCTTGTGCGTATGGCGTTCGCTACTTCCTGACCCAGCGGTCCGCCATTACTTTTCGGATTGCTTTCGGTCGCGTAGCTCAGCTGGTTAGAGCGCTGCTTTCACACAGCAGAGGTCCGGGGTTCGAGTCCCTGCGCGACCATCCACCTCTGTCTCGCGGGAAGTCGCGCGAAACACCACATCAGCCAACAATTCACTCGATGAATCCAAACAAGTTGCGGTCGTTGATCATCGCCGCATTTCTTTTCATCGTCCCCTCGATGGTGGAGGGTCAAAGTGCCTCGCAGGCGCAGCAGATGCTTCAGGCGAACCCTGAGATGCTTCGCGAGCTTCGCTCCAGAATTCTTACCAGCGGGCTTACGCCCGACCAGGTTCGCGCGCGGCTTCGCGCCGAGGGGTATCCAGAGAGCCTCCTGGATGCCTATCTGCCCGCGGGTGGTGAGTCGGGCAGCGAGGGCACGGGGGCGGCATTGCTGAACACGTCTGACACGGACATCATGAACGCCGTCACTGCACTCGGCATTGTAGATACGGTTGATGCGCTTTCGCTCCGCTGCAACGCCGACGCGCTGAATGCGGACAGCGTTCTTAAACCCGGCGATACGCTGCGCTTCGGGCGAGCCCAGACGATTGCCAACAGGGAAGCGCTGCGGCAGGCATGCCAGTCCCGTTCGAGAAAGCTGACATCTGCGGACAGCTCGGCGCTCCGGCTCAAGCAGGACAGCGGCTACACGATCTTCGGCCTGAACATGTTCCGGGAAACATCGACTCTCTTCGATCCGAACCTCAGCGGCCCGATTGACGCGACATATCGCCTTGGACCTGGCGACCGGCTTGCCCTGATTCTTACAGGTGACGTGAACGCGGCATACACGCTTGACGTAACGCGTGAAGGTTTCATAGTGGTACCGCAGGCGGGGCAGATCTACGTCGCGAACCTCACGCTCGGCGAGCTGGAGAACATCCTGTATCTGCGCCTCGGGCGTGTTTATTCAGGAGTGCGCCGCGGAGCAGGCGCGACGACGCGGTTTTCCATCAGCCCGGTTCGACTTCGCACCAATCAGGTTTTCGTGCTTGGCGACGTGTTGAGCCCCGGCAGCTACAGAATTTCCAGCGCGAGTACCGCGCTCACCGCACTGTATGCCGCTCACGGCCCGACCGACAACGGCAGCATGCGCAACATTCAGATCAAGCGCGGCGGCAAGACAATCGACGTGCTCGATGTATATGACTACCTCATCAACGGCGATGCTTCGCACGATGTGCGCCTTCAAAATGGCGACGTGGTCTTCGTGCCCGTGCATCAGCAGTTCGTGCGCGTAGTCGGTGAAGTGACTCGTCCGTCCACATACGAATTGAAAAACAGGGAGACGCTGGCAGACGCTATCAGGTTTGCGGGTGGCTTCACTGCAACTGCATCGGTGCGCCGCGTACAGATCGAGCGCATTCAGTCACCCGCAGAGCGCATGGCGGGCGGCAGGGACAGAATCACGCTGGACATTTCACCCGTCGCGGTGGCAGCTGGTGGCCCGGGTGACATTCCAATGCGAGCCGGAGATGTGGTGCGGGTCTTCCCAATCTCGGAGAGAATTCGCAACCGCGTAGTAGTAGAAGGCAACGTGTGGCAGCCGGGCCGTATCGGTCTGACTACCGGCATGACTGTATCACAGGCGCTTGCCGCCGCAGGCGGTGTAAAGCCCGACACGTACCTCGGACAGATTCTGATTACGCGGCTCAACTCCGACTCGACTCGCATGCAACTGCACGCCAGTCTTGCTGATACTACGGGACGCGTCATCGGCGACTTCCCTCTTCGGGAAGACGATGCGCTGCGTGTGTTTTCGCTGACAGAGTTCAGGCCAACGCGGTACGTGGCGGTTACCGGCGCGGTGCGGAGCAGTGGACAGGTTCCATTCCACGATGGCATGACTGTTCGTGACGTAGTGCTGCTTGCCGGCGGTCTCGAGCAGAGCGCTGATCTTCGCGAGGCCGAGATTGCACGTTTGCCGCTGGATCGTCGGAACGGAACCACGGCAACGACGTTCAGGGTCAAACTGGACTCGAGCTACATATTCGAGCGCGGTCCAAATGGTGAATATTTTGGGCCTCCGGGTCTTCCCGCCCCTTCCGGTTCGATGCCGGAGATCAAGCTCCAGCCGTACGACAACGTTCTCATCCTGCGCCAACCCAACTGGGAGCTTCAGCGCCAGGTCGTGATTGCTGGTGAGGTTCAGTTCCCGGGTACTTATTCACTGCGCACCAAGACGGAAAAGGTAGCGGATATCATTGCCCGCGCTGGGGGGTTGACGCGCGAGGCGTATGCTGATGGCGTGACGTTCTTCCGCTACAAGGACAACGTCGGACGCATCGGAATAGCCCTGCCGGAGGTTCTCCGAAACGCGAGCTTCCGCGACAACATTCAGCTCCAGAATGGCGACTCCATTTTCATCCCGCGCTACAACGCGGTAGTGAATGTGAAGGGTGCCGTGAATTCCCCTGTGGCGGTCACCTACGTTCCTGGTGCCAGCCTCGACTATTACGTACGGGCCGCAGGCGGAGCAACCCGGAAGGGTGACCTGCGATACGCGTATGTTGCGCAGCCCAACGGAAAGGTCGAAGCGGTAGGCGGCAAATTCATCTTCCGTTCCAATCCTCATCCACGCCCGGGCAGTACTGTGACCGTGCCCGAGAAGGATGCGAGCGAACGGCGTCTGGATTATCTCGCGACGCTTGGAACAATTGCACAGCTCGCCCTGAGCTTCGTCGGAATCGCAGTCGCCCTCAAGCGATAGAGTCGGGTGAACGACGCCGAGCAGGCACTGGCCAGCGACCACCTCACTTTTACGAGGTGGCTTGCTGGCGTTCTGCTGAGGTGGCGTCTGATTGCCGCGATAACGACTGTGTCGGTGGTTGCTGGCCTTGCTGCAACGTTGATTGTGCCGCCCGTGTATCGGGCAAAGGCTTCATTCGTTGCGAACACATCCAGCGCGTCGAAGCTTCCGGGAGGCGGCTCGACATCCGGAGTAGGCGGGCTCATCTCCCAACTCGGCGGCTCCCTTGGCGGTGATCCATCCGAGTCTCCCAACTTCTACATCCAGCTATTCGGTAGCCGGGAACTGCTGACGCGTCTGGCGCAATCGCGTTTCCCGAATCCGAGAACAGACGCGCCGAACGACAGCGCGATGCTGATTGATATCCTTCGAATCAAGAAGAGGGATCCAGCCCTTCGGATGGAACTGGCACTCAAGAAGCTCACCAAGGCGATTGCGGCGGGCTTCGACGTGAAGACGAACCTCGTGTCGCTCACCGTGGACATGCAGTGGCCCGAGCTTGCGTCGCAGGTTGCAAACCGGCTCGTACAGGAAGTGACGGACTTCAATCGAGAGACGCGGGTTTCGCGTGCAAAGTCGAAGCGCCTGTTCCTTCAGGCGCGGCACGACAGTGCGCAGATGCTGCTTCGGTCGGGCGAGGACAGGCAGAGATTTTTCTACGAGCAGAATCGTGGGCTGCTCACATCGCCGGGGCTGCGGGCGGAAGAGGCGCGCATTCGTCGCGAGGTTGATCTTGCTTCGAGTTTGTACCTCAACCTTCAGAGTCAACTCGAGCTCGCTCGCCTCGATGAGATCAACGACGCTGCGCTGATCACTGTCATCGATTCGGCCATTCCGCCGAGAAAGGCGCAGTGGCCGCGGTACGGAGCGCTCCTGTTTTCGTCATTTGCAGTTGGACTCATGCTCGGAGTCCTGACTGCCGGCAGTCTGGCCGTGCTCGCGGACTGGCGGCTTCGGAACCCGCAGTCATGGTCCGATTTTGAAAGTTCACTCGGTCGGAAACGAACCGGTGAAGAGTCCGTGATGGGAGTTCGTCGCGCTGGATAGAACGAAGGTGAGTTTTGGCGTGGTGGTTCTCAACTGGAACAACGCTCATGAAACGATTCCCTGCCTGGACTCGCTCGTTGCAGCCGACCCGCGCCCTCAGCATGTCATAGTGGTTGACAATGGATCGAGTGATTCGTCGGTCAGCTCGATCCGCGCCTGGGGCGAGACACGCGGACTTATGTCCGACGAGCGGGGCCTTTCCTGGCTCGTGCTGATCGAAGCAAAGACAAACCGTGGATTTGCAGGCGGAAACAATCTCGGGCTCGATCTTCTTCGCACAAACAGCGAAGTCACGCACCTGATGCTGCTGAACAACGACGCCACGGTGGCGCCGGATTTTTTTGAATTGATTTCAGTCGCGCTCGGGAAAGCGCCAGGGGCCGGGCTCATCACGGGAACCATTCTGGAGGATCCCGCTCGCGACCGCGTATGGTTTGCCGGCGGCACGGAACTGCCTGGACGCGCGCTGTACCAGCACCGCCTGGATGTTCCCGTTTCCGATGAGCCGGTTCCAACTGATTTCGTGACCGGCTGTGCGATGGTAATCTCGAGGCCGGCAATAGAGAAACTGGGATATCTCGCGGAGTGCTATTTCCCTCTCTACTGGGAAGACGGTGAGTACTCCTTCAGGGCACGACACGCGGGCTTCCCGGTTCTGTACGCTCCGCGCGCGACGGTCTACCACAAGGTTGGGGCAACAGTGGGTGCCGCGAACGTTTCACCAGTTGTAGCGCATTGCCAGAATCGCCTGCGCGTTTTTTACGTGCGGCGGAACTATCGAGGATGGACCAAGGCTCGCGCTCTCGCCTACCTGGCGATTACCAAACCCGGGCGAGCGGTGATTGAAGCGGTACGGGGTCGGCCGCGCATCGGGTGGGAAATTCTCACAGGCACGATTTCCGGATTTGTCAGCGCAGACGCCCGGGAATAGACGCGTGTGACTGTGCGGCAACCCTCCGTAGACCCGAATGCTTTCCGGCAAAAGAGAAATCTTCTGCTCGCCTACGCCACGGAGGCAATCTCTCCGGCCCTCCGCGCGGCCGCGTCAATTCGGTCCCGCAGCGCGCCAACACTTCCGGCTGCATGGCGCCGCGGCCTGATCCTGAGTCATACGCATATCGGCGACCTGCTGTACCGCACACCCTCGTTGAAAGTTCTTGCCGAGCAGCTGCCTGAGTGCAGGTGGTCGTATGCGACGTCGTCGCAGTCGGCGGAAGTGTTGAGCAACAACCCTCATATCTCCGAAGTTCTTCCTGTAGTTCAAGGGGAGAACAGCTGGAACCTTGCGCCAGGCGGATATGCCGAGCTCGCGTCACGGGAGTTCGATGTTGTTCTCTGCACCAATACGCTCAGGCATCATCCGGATCTTGCACTGGCTGCCGCGCTCGGGATTCCCAGTCGCTACGGGTTCTCAGGAAAGGGGCTGAGTGGTCTGATGACAAGTCGTGTCCCGCTCCCGTTTCCCTCGAGTTATCCCTCATACTTTCAGCGGATGGTGGCCGATGTAACCGGCACGTCGCCGGACTGGCCGCTGCGGCCGCGCCTCTATCCGGCTGAAGAACACCGTGTACAGGCGGACGCCATTCTCGATCGGTCAGGCCTCGATCGATCGCAGCCCATTGTTGTCTGCTCGCTACGTACGCGACAGGCTGCGGGTAACTGGCCGGCTGACGTGATTCTTTCCGTTCTCGAGCGCGCGCGAAGCCAGCGTGACTTTGGTATCGTCTTCTCGGGTGCTCCCGTGGATGCGCGATTTCTTGGCGAGGTGGCGAGCGCCTTTCCCTTCCCTGCCGCGACGTACGCCGGCGAAGGAGGACTGCTCACTTTCGCGGCAATGCTCGAGCGTTGCGGGCTGTTGCTCACGCTGGACTCGGGTCCGCGGCACATCGGCAACGCGATGGGCATCCCCGTGGTGTTTGCGCGTAACCTCGCGCACTCGCGAGTGGAGGCAGGGATCTATTGCGCAACGGAAACAGACCTCGCGCCTGCCGTAGAATATCTTGGGCACGATGAAACGGAACGCACCGCAAGAGCACAAAGTATCGGTCAGCTCGCGGGGATCACCCTCGATCGCCTGTCGCGTTCAGGTACGCAAGCGTAGTTCCCTCGATCCAGCTCAGATCCCTGAACGCCGGATGATGGCGGCGCAGCTCATTCAGCGCGCGTGTCACACCGTCCCATCGGGAGTAGTCGTGCCAGAGAATCGTGCCGCGCCCGCTGCGCAGCATTCTGAGCGCCTGGAGCGAATCGTTAATGACGTACTCATAGGTGTGAGACGCATCCACGAACACGAGGTCAATTTGGTCATGGTAGGGCTTGAAATCGAACGTGCCTGAATCTCCGAACACCTGCCGGATCTTCGCAGCCATGTCGGTGTCCCTGAACCGCGCGCCCGATTCCGGCTTATCTGCGTACCGACGCTCATGCGCGTGAATGGGCGCCACCGATGTGTCGACAGATTCCCGGGGCAGGTCGAGTGTGTCGACGATTGCTCCAGCCGGTGAGTTTGCTGCGAGGTTCAGGGTCGTGCGACCGTCGAACGTGCCCAACTCGAACAGCGCGAGCGGTGAAGCATTCCGAACTATTCTTGCAATCGCAATGAGTTCACGTTCGCTCACATTGCCATCGACCGCGTCAATCTCCCGAACGTCTAACAGTGAGGAATCTGTTGCAATTGACGACACGCTCACTTTCGGAAGCTCGGCGGGCTCACGAGAGGAATAGTCGTATCCCATATGCCGGGAAAACTCGACGATTGCAGCGCGATTTTTCCACTTGAGCCAGCCGATGCTGAACAGATAAATCGCATTGGCGGCACCGTACGCCCACGGCCTGATGAATCCTGCAGCGCGTCCTGCGGCGCCCCTTGTCGGTGGCGGCGAACCGCCGTCGAGCTTCAGCAAGAGTCAATCACCGGTTTTGGCGGAACAATCTTCCGAGTGGAAAGCAATGTCCACAGCGGAGCTTCGAGGAGACGCGCAACCGCCGTAAACAACAGCCCGGCATCGAACGTAACGCGGATGGCCCACGCCAGCGCAGCTCCAGTAACGCCATATCGCGTGATGAGCCACCACGCGATTGGTATGTGGACTGCGAGTTCGAGCATATGGAACTTTGCGTTCACGTCGGGCCGCCCCATCGCCACTATGAAACTCGATGGGACATGAGCCAGCGAGTTCATGAACACTCCGAAGGCGAGAATGCGAACTGCAGTTCCGCCGGCCTCCGCAAAAGTTTCCCCGAGCCAGAGGCAGAGGAGATACGGGCCAAATAACATCAGAACGATAGCGGGCACCGCGAGGATGACCGACATGTTGTGAATCGCCTTGGCGAACAATCGCTTGATCTCGGCGCGGTTCCCCATCGTGTGCATACCGCTCACAGAAGGAAACAGCGCGTTGACGAGCGAGCCGGGGACTATGAGCATTCGAATGACACCATCGAACGGCGCGGTGTAGTAGCCTACCGCCGATAGGCCGACGAAGGCACCGAGCATGAACCTGTCGAGGTATACGAGCAGCGGGCTCACGACATTGGACACCGACATCCAGCCGCCGAACGCCATCAGGGGACGGAGCATTGACCAGTCGTCGGGAAGTCTCCAGCGCAACCCCGGAATAGCGAACTGCACTGCCACCACTGACAGCGTGCAGAACACCACTCTCGAAACGAAGAACATCGACATGATCGCAGGCAGCGCGTAACCGTGAGACGATGCGATTGCGGGTATGAGGAATGACGCGAGACTGCTCGGAATCCGGACTGCATTGCTGAGGTCAAAACGATGGGCTGCCTCGAGCACCCCGCGAAGACTGACCAGCAGCAGCGTCACTGGAATGAGCGCGCCCAATACCCGAAACACCGAAACCGCCTCGGCCTTCATGTCCGCCGGAATCACGAAGACCTGATTCGCGAGGAAGGGCGCTGCAAGCGCAAACAAAATTCCGCCCACTGCCCCGAATGCCAGCTGACTCAGTACCGATCCAACAACCAGATGCGAGACTTCGGCATCGCCTCTGGCGAGCCGGTCAGCAACGTGCTTGGTAGTGGCACGTCCAAGCCCGAGGTCGAACAGGCCGGAATATTCCAGAAGCGCCAGCGTCAAGCCGAGCAGACCAAACCGTACCGCGCCCATGTTGCGCG
Organism: Gemmatimonadaceae bacterium; assembly: GCA_046593625.1. Classification (GTDB taxonomy): domain Bacteria; phylum Gemmatimonadota; class Gemmatimonadetes; order Gemmatimonadales; family Gemmatimonadaceae; genus UBA4720. The sequence continues at coordinate 74,995 of JBKJNN010000140.1, forward strand.
TGATGACCGGCATCACCGCAACGCCAACAAGGAGCGGGAAACTCAATCCGCCAAAATTGAGAAGTGTGTTTCGCGTGATCGAGCGGCGTCCGCGCAGCGAGAGCATTCCTACTCCGCCACCCTGTCGCGCGCACTTCCGAGCGCGGACTCCACGCCCTCTACCACATCGTCTACGGAAACGTCAGCACTGTCTGCACTGCCGCCGCGGCCAATCACTAAATGATTGAGTCCCCGGGGGCCGTATGCGCCGGGATCTCCGGCGATGAAAACCGCGACAACGGGAACGCCCAGCGCGGCGGCAATGTGCATGGGGCCGCTGTCATTACAGATGAGAACGTCGCAGTGCGATAACAGAGCCATCATTTCACGAATGGAGGTCCTGACGAATATCGCATCTTTCCCGGCCTGCATGTCGGTTCCATACCCTGACGGATCGACGAATACGACAATTCGCACCCCCTCGCGCTGCGCCAGGCGGCGTGCCGCCTCTGCAAAACCATCAGTGCTCCACCGCTTTCCTTCGTGGCTGGCTCCCGGATGAATGCCGACAACTCTGTCGTTTTGCGTGACGCCGTATGACCCAAGAAGTTCCCGGGCCCCTCCGCGCTCGCCTTCAGTCACGCGAAGGAGCGGGTCGGGCGTGTGGGGACGAATGCCTGGAGCAGTGGCCGCAAGCGGATCGAGCAGCGCCATCCAGTCGTCCACCTTGTGCTGGCCCGGCGGGGGCGCCGGGAGCGCATCAGTGAGCAGAAATCCACCGCCGCCGAAATCGTACCCTATCCTGCGTTTCGCTCCAGTTGCCCGCGTGAGTGTGTTGCTCCGCAGATCCATGCGGCAGTCGAGCACCAGGTCGAATTGCATGGACCGCAACTCCTTCATCACGCGCGATATCGCGTTGCGATCATATCGCGCCAGCTCGTATTTGCCACTGGCCGCCGTCCACGGAAAATCGAAAGTGATGACATTGTCCGCCAGCCCGCTGCTCTCGAGCAATTCCCTGGCGTGATCCTTTCCCAGCACCGTGATCTCGGCCTCGGGGTACATCGCTCTCAAGCTCAGTAGAACCGGGGTCGCGAGGACGACGTCTCCCATGTGCCATAACTCGACTACAAGGATGGTGCGCACTGCGTTCGTCGTGACTTTTCTCCGTCCCGAGAAAAGCCGGACGATGGGCCGCGCTACCGCGTCGAACGTCGCAATCATCGCCTGTTTTCGCCGCGTGACCGGCCATGTGCGCGCCATCGCTATGCCTCGCGGACGCTCACCTGGCAGCGACCTCACGGAACATCGCGTCGTACTGCCCGGCAATCTTTTCCCAGGAATAGTTGGACCGTATTCTCTCGGGACCCATCCGCCTCAGAGACTCGACTCGCTTGGGGTCTCCCTCGATCTCGCGAATCTGACCCGCCAGAACCTCGGCATCCCGCGGAAAGAAAATCCCGCCTTCCGCCAGCACCTCACGGTTGAAGAGGGTGTCGAGCGCGAGAATGCAGTTGCCATAACCCATCGCCTTTAGCAGCGACGGATTGGTCCCGCCCACGGAATGACCGTGGAGATACGCAAAGCAGTTGCAGTGCAGTTCTCTGATGACTTCCTGATCATCAATGTGCCCGGCGAGAAGAATCTTCTCGCCAGACATGGCCCGGAGTGTTCGGTGAAACGGGCTGTCGTAATTAGCCCCTCCGGCAATCAGCAGCTTTTTACTCGAACCCGAATCTAGAAAAGCCTGGGCGATCATGTCGGCGTGGTTTTCGGGAATTAGCCGGCTGGCGATCAGATAGTACTCGCCGGGTTCAACTCCGTACTGCCGGATGAGGTCGGGGTTCGCCGACGTCTCGATGTATGCGCCATATGCAATCATCGTTGTGTCTTTTGCGAAGCGCTCCCTGTAAAACTCCTTCATTGCATCTGCGTCGGTGACGAGCTCGCTGCAGAACTTCACCGCCGAATGCGCAGCAGAACGAAAGTACCAGCGGGCCACAGGTCCCCACTTTGCGCGCGTCCAGTCCAGTCCGTTGACGTTCATCACCACCTTGTTTCCGAACAAACGGCAGAGCGCGGCGTGGTGACCCATTCCAACGTTGACGAAAAAGAAGATCTGATACCGTCCCACGGTCAACGCGTGAAGCACCGCAAAAAAAGTCGCGATCACTCCAGAAAAGTTCTTGCCGCCCGGCGATGGAACGTAAACGAGCCGCACGCCCTTGTATTCCGGTACACGCATGTCCGGAGGGAAAGATCCCCGCCGGCAATACATGACCACATCGTGACCCATCGAGGCGAGACGTGGTGCAATCTCGCCGAAGCCGGTTTCGAAGCCGGTAAAATGAAGCCGGGGCATGGTCATCCCATACAACCCGAGCATTCCGATGCGAAGCGGCAGCGGAGTTGACTGACTCTCGTTCACGTGAAGTAAACCGGGTGCGCCTCGCGCGCTAAATCAGGCGCGAGGTCCAGGTCTCAGGTACAAGAGGAGATTCGATCTCGATCGGAAGGTGATATGCAAACGGCTTGGTGCCATGTGCCGAGACCCAGTCAACGATGCTCTGGAGGCCGTCCCTCAGGCTTACAGTGGTGCGGTAATCCAGCAGACGGCGCGCCTTGTCCGCCGAGCAGGTGGCGTAGCGAACTTCACGGGGTCGTTCGTCAACGAAAATCGGATCGAGATCAAAGCCGATGATTTCCGCGATGGTCTCGGCGAGCGTGACAATCGAAACGTATTCCTCGTCCGGACCGATGTTGATGACTTCGCCCGCTAGGTTGGCCTGCGTGCCCATCTTCACCAGGGGCGTAACGCAATCCTGCACGAACGAGAAGCAGCGCTTCTGTCCGCCATCTCCATAGATGACAGGCTGCTTACCCTGAAGCATGCGGTTGATCATGATGCTCGCGACATTCCTGTAGGGGTCGTCGTATTTCTGCCTCGGGCCGATGATGTTATGCGGCACCGCAATCACATACTCCATTCCGTGCGTCTCGCAGACGTTCTTGACGAGCAGCTCGGCGGCGTACTTGGCAATGCCGTAAGGATCCACCGGCTGGAGCGGCTGGTCTTCGACGAATGGCACCGGTCCGTTGCCGTATCGTGCCATGCTCGAGCAATTAACGAAACGCTTGACGTTGTTTGTCGCGGCGGCAGCAAGGAGCCCTGCCGTATTCTGGTATACATGCTGCGCAATCAGAGCCGGGGAAAAAACACTGAGGCCCTCGGTGGCGATGGCAGCGGTATGGTAAACGACATCGGCTCCCTTCGTGAGGCGCTTCATCGCCTCCACGTCGCAGCAGTCAGCCTGCTCAAAGTCTATTCCCTCGGGCAGATTCTGAAGGTCGCCACCGATCATGTTGTCGCAGCCGGAGACCTGATGGTTACCGGCTATGAATGAATCGGCGAGATGACTTCCAAGAAATCCTGCGGCACCACTAACAAAAACTTTCAAGTAACCCTCCAGGCAGCTGAATCAGCGCCCAATATTTTCCGAACAGAATGGCTGGCCGCGGGAAACGCGGGCAGACTGTAATTTCGCCATGCGGGGCGTATGAGGCAATCGAAACAGCGTGAGACGCAGCAAGGCAACGTCGCAACCTGATGTCGTCAGTAAGCCCCGGTGCGCCGAACTACTGCGGGCAGCGTCCGAAACATGATGCTCAGGTCGAGCCACGGAGACCACTGCTCGATGTACTGCCGGTCGAGGTAGACTACGTCCTCGAAATCGACCACGGCACTGCGTCCGCTGACCTGCCACAGGCCGGTGATTCCCGGCTTGGCGTCGAGCCGGCGGAAGTGATGATCCTGGTAACTCGCGAAATCCGCTTCGAAAAACGGGCGCGGCCCCACGAGCGACATGTCGCCCATCAGGACGTTCCAGAACTGTGGAAGCTCGTCGAGACTCCAGCGCCGGAGAAGTGCTCCAAGCCGGGTCACGCGCGGATCTTCCGGAATCTTGAACAACCGGGAATCGCCGGAATGATTGAGGTGCGAAAGCGAGTGCTTTTCGGCATCCGCGCCCACGCGCATGGTTCTGAACTTCAACATCCGGAATCTGCGCCCTCCAAGTCCCGCGCGGTCCTGCGTAAAGAAAACAGAACCGGGCGAATCAAGCCGGATGGCAACCGCAATCATCAGTAGCACCGGTGCAAGACCCACCAGTCCGATTGCCGCGCCGAGGACGTCCACTACGCGCTTCACAATCACTGCCGAGGCCTTGAGAACTGGCGCGCCCAACTCGAAGAACGGCTGGTCCTGATGCCATACGAGCGCGGGACGAACGCCGGCAATCTTCACCGCGCGCGCCGGGTACAGAAGCTGGCATCCCGCGGCAAGGCTGGCCTCGCGAACATTCATGATCTGCTGATCGTTCAAATGCTGGCAGACAACCACTGCTTCGACGTGATACTCATCGATGATTTCGGGCAGGTCGCGAATGGTTCCAAGTACGCCGTCGAACGTCGTACGCCCAACTGGGACATACCCGGCCAGCGAGTAGTCACCGCCCGTTCCGATTACAGCGTGCTCGAGACGGAGACTCGCGTCCTTTCTATCGGTGACGAGAACGGCGGGCGCCGCACCGCGGGCCCCGGGCCAGACTCGGCTCAGGAACTTCTCAGTGAGACCCCGCTCCCCAAGAAGCACAACCCAGCTTAGCGAAGCCGTGACCAGATAAACCGTGACCGCGCCTACGAGGTGATCCGAAGAGACCATTCCCCAGAGAAGCACTGCCGATGCCAGCGATGATGCGGCAAGCAGTCGGAGTCTGCCGTTGAGGCGTCGGTGCCGGCTATAGTTGCCGGTTATGAACAGGCTGGCAATTACTGCAATTCCAAAATTCAGTCCTGTCCCATAGCCGGCTTCGAGCGCGCGGGAGAACTGATCGGCCAGTCCGGTGCCCAGAAGTGCCCCGCTGGAGGCAACGGCCGACACGATTTCGCACAACACAATGGCCGCAATGTCGCCAAGCAACAGTACGGCAAGCCGCGTGGCGATTCGTGCCGAGTGACGCTTGACCGAGACTGGACGCCGTTCGCGAAGCCGGCTGCGCACCCTGAGGGGATAGGCGCCGTAGGCTGCGGGGGTATGATTTCCCGGAGCAGATGTCAGACGTAGGTGATGATGATCCGCCAGCGACAACCGTTTTGCCATCAGGCTGCGTATTCCATGAAAATTGCGAGTGCTCGTGCGGCAGGTCGCCGCCCACCTTCACGCGTGGGCAAGTTGCTGGCCAGCATCAATTTACAGCGTCACCTGGACCTGCGCGACGTATTTTGTGATGATTAACAAACGAAGGTTCAACGCCCACGTCCCGGAGTGAAGGTGCCAACCGTGACGCTCAACGTCCGGTTCCGGATGTCCAGCACCGAATTCCCCTTTGGACACCCCGACTGTTCCTGGAAGTATGCGTTCAGCCGGTTGCCGAACGAAACGTCGGCCGAGACGTAACCGAACCGGCTGTTGATGGTTCCCCTCGCCCCGGGGAAGACGCTGACGTCATGGATACAGTAACCCTGATAGAGCGGGAAGCCGTAGGTGCTGTGGATATCCTCGTTCCATCGAATGCGTCCGGCAAAGATTCCAAAGCTCAGGGCCGGTTCGATGTAGTCCATGGCCAGCCATTGGCCTGAAGCGCCTGGTCCTATGCCTGCGGCAAGCGGCTGACCCATCTGCGTGTAGCCCTGGATCACCTTGCGGCTGGTGTAGAAGCTTCCCTGGGGACGATCTCTGAAGGTTGCGCTTTGCTCGACGGAGCTGAGCTCTGCCTGAAGCCGAAACCGTCCGTCCGGTCTGACAGCGGGCCTCGCGTACTGAAGGCCGAGGGTGAAACCCTGGGTGTGATTGGGGGCGACGAGCAGATCGCGCAGGGAGGTTGGGAATTCGAGGCGCGCCCATTCCGTGTACAGCTCGAACCCATCACTGGGGAATACCCATCTCCCAAAGAGCGAGAAAATCTGATCGCGTCCCCCGGGCCTGAGCGCCGAATCGGCAAGGGCGCGATTGTTTGGCCGTCCCGTGTTGGCGAACGCATCCAGGAACCTCCCGGGAATCTTGTCCCAGCCCTTTGATGTCGCGTAAACAGCGCGCGACCCGCCGAGCACGAGATTGCGCTCGAAGTTCGGCCTGAAAGTGAATGCGAACGCGCTGAGTGAGCGCAGGTTGTTAGTGGAGGTGGTGTCGAACCAGTGCGACTCGGTGAGTCCCCCAACCAGGAGCCGAGCTTCAATGGATCCAAAGCGGGTGTCCAGGGGACGAGTCGTCCTGACGAAAGCGTGAGGAACTCCCGGAGCGTTGTTGCTCAGAATCAGCGCGTTCCTGATGCCCGGTCCGAACCACTGATTTTCGTTTGAAATTCCGGCAGCCGCGCCGCCGTATTCGACCATTGCCGTGGACTGACCGGCATCGAGGCGATCGATGGCTTTCCCGCCGAACCGCGTGGGCAGGTCAATCGAATATGGACCGAGCGCGTACCAGGGGAACACATACCCTCCCCCACTGCGTTCCTTTGGCACCGGCGGAGCGTAAAAGCGCAGGGTATCGCGAAGCTGGAAGTAGGCGTTATCCGAATGCACCAGCTCGGGCGCGAGTATGAGCCGGAACGGGCCGGCGGCAAACTGGGCACCGGCCAGAATACGGGAACTGGTGCCGACACCGGCCCACACCGGACCGTTGTTGATTGAAAATGGGAGCGCAGTGTTGTGTACTGCGTAGTATTCCGGCGCAATGAGCGCGGCGCTCCACCACGCGGCACTGGGCCTCGGTGTGAGCGATGATGCCGAGCGGATGAGGTATCCGTCGAGACCAGCCCTGCCGCTCAGCTGATCGAGACGCATTCGGTCGGCGGTCTGGCCACCAACAAGCGTCAGCGGAGTCACAAATCTGGAGATCGGGCTCGATGCAGAATCGCTCTGCCCTTGAGCTCCAGCGAGGGCCGGAATCCATAGAGCGAGAACCAGAAGCGTTCTCGCAGGCCATGTCTTAGATTGTGAAACGCTTTCGGACACCGATTACCCGGTGGTGATTGGTCTTGGGTGAGCTCTCGAGAGGAAACGAAACTTACTATCGTGCCGCAGTGAATGAATAGAACGGTAGCACATAACTCCGCCGTCGTGGTTGCTCTGGCCGCGGGCTTATTCCTGATGCCTCAGCGTTTGGAATCGCAGGCACTGGAAACTGCTGGAAGCCTGCGACACGAGCTATTCGTTTCGACGCCGGGAGAGAGCTACCTCCGCTACCTCCAGACCACCGGCGTGGTGCCCGAATATCCCTGGACTTCGCGTTCATTCTCGCAGCGCGAGCTTCGCCGGCTTGTCCCCCGCGACACACTGCACCCGTGGAATGACAGGTTCGTCGATGAAGGCCGGACGACCGCAGGAGTTCACTACGGAATCATCCGGCC
>JBKJNN010000093.1:0-10240 GCA_046593625.1 Gemmatimonadaceae bacterium
ATCCTCCGATCACCGCATTCTTTCTCACGAGCTTCGGCGCCAGTATCGCCGATACTGCCTGGCTCCTGCTCGGACTCGGCATTGCGTTCGTGACCGTTGCCGGCCTGTGGCTCGCGCGTCGCCAGTTCCTGCCAGAGATCGCTTACGTTCTCTTACCGCTGCCCATCCTCGCCCTGGTATTGCCGAGTGCCGCGCGGTACATGATGTCGTATCAGCCATTCGTATGGCTTTTTTTCAGTATAGGGGCCGCCGCTACGCTGCGTGCCGCGCGCACTCGAGTGCGTCTTCCGTCGAACGCGGTTCTTGCTGTGTCTCTCGGGATCATTGCCGCAACGGGAGTTGTCGGACTGCGCATCTGGCGGCTCGCGGGAAGCACATCCGAGCGGCAGCTTGCAGTTTCGGTAACCCAGATGCCTCAATACATTAGCGACGTGAGTACGACGTTTCGCCGCACGCGTGCCTTTCTGGAATCGCTCCCAGCCGAAAAAACACTGCTGATTGGGGATCGCGGAACGACCGGGCGATGGAAGGCGATATCAGACCGCGATTACTACGTTCCTGACAGCGGGCTGGCCTCAGTCGTCAGATATACGAACGTGTACGTCCTCGCCGAGTGCGGGACTGTGGAAGTGTGTGTCGGCTGGAAGCACTATGAGTCTGAGGCACTTCAAAGGGTCGAGACCTTCGGCGACTTTGAATTCGATTCGGTTTTTGCCGCGGAATCACCGCGAGCACGCGTAAAGATTTTTCGGGTCAGGCCGAGCGGAGAAGCACCTCCGCCGAGTCGACCGATAAGGAGAGCACTGAACTGACTGCAATAATCATGAGCCGCGAGGGGTCCGCTTGAGCGCCCCCGAATCCCGCAACGGCGTGCAGCCCAGGGCGCGAAGGCTCGAGGAAGGAGATCGGATACTAGTTGCCGGTGCCGGCCCAGCTGGACTCACAGCAGCCTACCTGCTTGCCCGCGATGGCTACAAAGTCACCGTTCTCGAAAGCGATTCCGTCCTGGGCGGCATTTCACGTACGGCGCGATACAAGGATTACCGATTCGACATCGGTGGCCACCGGTTCTTCACGAAGATCCGGCCGGTCGAAGAACTCTGGGAGGAAATCCTCGGTGACGAGTTCATCGATGTTCCCCGGCTCTCCCGCATTCTATACAATGGAAAATTCTTTCATTACCCGCTGAAGGCCTTCAATGCGGTGATGGGGCTCGGGATCTTCGAAGCATCGCGCATCATGCTGAGTTATGTCCAGGCGAGAATAGCACCGCATCCGGTGGAGGAAAATTTCGAGCAGTGGGTCTCCAACCGCTTCGGCGACCGGCTGTACCGGATCTTCTTCAAGACATACACGGAAAAGGTCTGGGGAATTCCCTGCACCGAGATCAGGGCAGAATGGGCGGCACAGCGAATTCAGGGGCTCTCGCTGGCGAAGGCAATCCTCAACGCGACATCGCTCAACAAGCGATCGCCGACGATCAAGACATTGATTGCGCAGTTCAGGTATCCAAGACTCGGACCGGGCCAGATGTGGGAGGCGTGCGCGCGCCGCATTGAAGAGATGGGAGGCGAGGTGCTCACCGGCCACGAGCTCGTAGGTTTCGAGCCTGGGGAGAGCGGCATTCGCTCGGCGACGGTGCGAACTTCAGAAGGAACGCGCAAGATCGAGGCAGAACACTTCATTTCAACGCTGCCTCTCTCAGGCCTGATGGCCTCCATCGAGGGAGCGCCCGAATACGCCACTGCTGCCGGGAACGGATTGCGGTACCGCGACTTTATTCTGGTTGCGTTGATCGTTGACAGGGACAAGCTCTTTCCTGACAACTGGATTTATGTCCACACGCCCGGCGTGACTGTTGGACGAATCCAGAACTTCAACAACTGGAGCGCGGCGATGGTTCCCGTCGAGGGAGTGACCTGTATCGGAATGGAGTATTTCTGTTTCGAGGGGGATGGTCTCTGGGATAGTCCAGACGCCAAACTCCTGGAACTGGCGGCGGCAGAGTTTGCGAAGCTCGGACTTGCTCCCGGGGCAAAAGTCATCGACGGCTCGGTGGTGCGCATGCCAAAGGCGTATCCGATTTACGACAGGGAGTATTCGGACCATGTGGACGCGATCAGCTCGTATCTTGGGACCCTGCCCAACCTGCACACAATCGGCAGGAATGGAATGCACAAGTACAACAATCAGGACCATTCGATGTATACGGCGATGCTGACGGTTGAAAACATGAACGGTGCAGATCACGATATCTGGTCTGTCAATACCGATCTCGAGTACCACGAGGAACAGCGCGTTGACTCCGAGTCCGAAGTTGCCGCCGCCGTCGGGGGAGGTTGACGTGAGCGTTTCTTCTTCAGATGCATCGACGGCGCGCGCGCGCGTGGCCGATGCAGATGCCCTTCCCGGTACCGCCGGTTATCTGTTTGCTCCTCTCGACAAGCGCGCGCTCGGCGTGGCGATCGGCGTTGCGTTTGCAGCCTGCGTGGCTGGACTGACCGCGATCAACATTGTTCAGGGTCTGCCCTGGCCCGGTCTCATTCTGTTGCGCGAATATTTCGCAGGGTATTCCGTTTCCTGGGGCGGTGCGGCCATCGGAGCCGCGTGGGGATTCGCCGTTGGATTTGTTGCCGGCTGGATGCTCGCATTCGTGCGGAACGTCACACTGGCGGTTTCGCTTTTCCTTCTGCACGCCAAGGCAGAGCTTGGCGAGTCCACTGATTTCCTCGACCATATATAACAATGAATCGGAATTCGAACGCTACAGGCGACGCTATTCAGGGCAAGCTTCTGCGGCTCAACGGCAAGGCGTGGGGAATTGCCGTGGGAATGCTGGCAGGGTTCAGCCTTTTTCTGGCAACTGTTTTTCTGCTGATCAAGGGCGGAAGCGACGTCGGTGCACATCTTTCGCTGATCGGCGTTCTTCTCCCGGGTTATAGCGTCAGCGTGGGTGGTGCGTTCATCGGCTTCGCCTATCTTTTCGTCATCGGGTACGCCGTTGGCCGCTTGATTGGCGGCGTGTACAACGCGCTGGTTCGAATAGAGTAGCCTGACAAACCGATATCGCGCCGCAGCGATTGCAGCGGGTGCGGTGGCGCTCTCGGCGGCAATTGCGGAGGCCACCGAGCTTCCTTCACTTACCGGCAGGTGGAGTTTGGCGACAGCCTACGTCGCTTTCGGCCTGATGGTGGTTTCCCTCAGCCTCGGGCCGCTCAATCTTCTGCGCGCCCGGCCGAATCCCGTACACAACATCCTCAGACGCGACTTCGGGATTGCCGCGGGGATTGCGGCGCTGGTCCATACGGCGCTGGGGCTTCAAGTCCACAAGGGCGGCGCAATCCTTCGCTACTTCATTGTCGAGCGTCCGGTGACGCCGCGGGAAATTGCGTTCATCGGCGCCAACTACTTCGGTCTCGCATCAGCTGCTGTTCTCGCGATGCTGATCGCCATTTCCAACAATCCATCCATTCGCACTCTCGGTCTCGCGAAATGGAAACGGGTTCAGAGGTTCGTGTATTGGGCAGCCGTGGCAGCCGTCGTACATGGCCTGCTGTATCAAGTGTCGGAAGGAAGACGACTCATCCTGATCATCCTTGTCCTCATCGTATCGCTCGGCGTCGCCGGCCTTCAGGCCAGAGGCGCCAAGGTCATACGGATGAAGAAGGCTAACGCCGCACGCGGGCCATGATGGTGTCGCGGGCGCGGGCTATGTCGAGCGCGTCGTCGGCCGGTATCGGCGCTGGAGTTCTACGCTCGACTGAATCGTAGAATCTTCTGATCAACTCTCGAAGGCCCGGGAACGAAGTTTCGCGATGGATTGTGCGCTGAACGCCATTGAGCAGAGCGTGCGCAAACGATGTAGTTGATGCACTGAATGGCCTGGCAAATTTCCGGAAGCGTGAGACAGCACCCCCTTCGAGATACGAGTAGCCGTGAAACAGGTCCATGGTTGCCGTGCCCTGGTCGCCTGACACTTTCAGAACGTTGGTTGTCGGGCGGCTTCGCGTTGACATGGCGTATGACAGGAGAACGTCGCCGCTCTTTCCCGATACGACGAATTCTCCAGGATGGCCGGAGACAACCTGCCAGTCTACTTCGCTCAGCGGGCCCGCTCCGAATGCCTGGCTAAGCGATAGCGGATGAGGGAGAATGTCGAAGGCGACTGCCTCATTATGTATCTCGGAGCCGCCTGCAGCCCCTGCGGTGCTTATCTCTGCCGCGATATGGCGAAGTGTGCCGAGCGACTGAACGCGCTCGACGGCCCTCAGGACTCCGCGTTGAAACGGAAACTGATGCACGGGGCAAAGCACTGCGCCTTTCGATGCTGCGAGAGCGTATAACTGTTCAAGCTCAGCGGACGTTGCTGTGACTGGCTTTTCCGACAGCACGTGCATGCCGACATTCAACGCGCGCTGGCAGAAATCGAAATGCGAATCCGGCGGTGAGCAGACATGGACGGCATCGGCCACGCCTCCCTTCAGGAGTTCTTCGCCTGCCACTACTCTCGCGCCGACCGACGCTGCCACGGCTCCGGCACGTATCGCGTCGGGATCGCTGACAGCGACAACGCTGGCGCCCGCAAGGCGAGCCGCCCTCGCGTGAGTGCTCCCGGTAAGTCCCGCGCCAATGATCGCAACGCGCAGTGTTTTCCCGGGCATGCCGTCAGCCGCCCACGCGGGTGCGCAAGCCACTGGCAGCCGATTCATAGCACGCGTCGATCACCCTGAGCGCTGCGAGGCCGTCCTCCGGCGTTGCCGGGGGGCGGCCTCCCGTTTCGAACGCATCGAGAGTGCGTTCGAGCACCAGGCGGGTTGCCGCGACGCGTGGATCTGACGGATTGCGTGCGAGGATGCGCCGGCGGCTTCCCTTCTCTTCCCATGCCAGGCCCGACGCGCCGTATTCGAATCGCAGATGCGGTTTGGTGCTTCGATACAATCCGGTCGAGACCCGTGCTCTACCGCCGAACGATGCGCGGTAAGACGCAGACCTGGTATCTGCGCGAACTTCAAAGTACTGGCGTTCGCCCTGGCACAGCCGGTTCTGCACGATCTGCGCAATCCTGCCGTTGGCGAATTCGAGCGACACCACCACGAGGGCGTCAGTGGTGCTTTCGGCGGCGCCTCCCGAAGACATGGATGCCCAGGCCGAATGCGGCACTTCGCCAAAGAGAGCGATGATGTAGTCCACGAGGTGGATGCCCGCTTCGTGCAGAGTGCGCCGCTGCATCGCACCGCGCCACCCTTCTTCCGTCCACGGTGGCACGTTGGTATTCTGCCAGACCTGTGCGAAGAACACCTTGTCGTCGCTCTGCCTTACCGAGTCGAGCACCGCCCGGAAAATTGGCATTTCGCGGAATTCGTGATTGAGAGCGACCCGCACTCCAGCGGCGGACGCCGCATCGACAATTCTCGTGCCCTGCTCTACCTCGGGAACGAACGGCTTCTCGCAGATTACGTGCGCGCCCGCGGCAATGGCTTCCAGGCAAAAATCAGTATGCAGATGAGGAGGAGTGGCTAAGATTACAACGCCTGGTTTCGTCTCGGCGAGCATGCGTTGAAAGTCGGAAAACGCGGGCACGTTGAATTTCGTTGCAGCACGATTCAGACGAACCTCGTCAGTATCGCAGACGCCCACCACAGTTGTGCGACCCATCTGCGCGAGCGCAGGAAGGTGCAGTTCATACCCGGCCTCGCCGCATCCGAGAACGGCAATCTTATGACTGATCATCGGGATATCACTTCTGCGTTGATCCCGAGCGGATTTTTTCTTGACCAGACGACGATCTCTCCGTCACCTACAGTTGCCGACAAAGTAGTGTCCCGTTGCCATTCTCTTTCGAGGGAGCCGGCGATTTCCGGCAGCTCGATTTCCAGCGCTCTCGGGAATGTAGTCACAACCTGAGTAAGCCCGGCGACGTCATGCCGGACCACGGAATCAAACTGTGCCTTAGTGCGCACGTATGCATACCTCGAGGAATCCTTCGCGCCGAGCCGCCGCGAATAGTAGCGGAAGCCCATTTCAGCATTGGACACGACTACGATCTTCGCATTGCTCCCCCGTGCTTCGACGATCGACACCGCAGCCCGGTACGGCTGTTTTGGAGTCCGGTAGTAGTAAGGCAGAGAGTGGCCCGCCCCGAAGGCGAGGATGAGTCCGGCAGCAGCAATACCACCTATCGCCCACACCCGGCGCATCGCAACAGCACCCTGAATTCTCAGAATGACCCACTCGACTGCGCTCATCGCAGCAAGAATGGCGAGGGGAAGGAGAAGCAGGAAAAAACGCGGAGAAAACGTAAGCCCTCGAGCGGCCAGGAGAATCGCCGTGAGTGCAGCAGGCAGCCAGAGCGCGAGTGCGACGGGCCATGCTGCTGTTGCCAGCGACGCAAACCCCAGCGCGCCCAGCGCAAGAAATCCTGCCACGGCGAGCGGGCTCCCGAAGCCTGCGGTCAGACCGTTGAGAGTTTCGCGGAAGAAAGCTGCGGAAAACGGCGCGAAGCCCGTACTCGCTTCGGTATAGACGGTTGTAATCACCACAAACGCCTCGGGCAGGGCGGCCGCATACACCTGGAATGCGAGGAACCCCGTGACTGCCATCACAGCACCTATGCGCCGAGCAAAGTGCGCTGCTTCTCCACCGTTTCTCGCGAGTCCAACCCATATCACCGTGCACACAATCGCATGCGCGGCAATTACAAATGCAGTGATGAGCAGTGACGCGCTTCCCAGGACCACCGCGCCAACGTACAGCACCCATCGCCACAAACGGTCGTCCCGCAGTGCCTCGATGAGTAACCCAGTCGCCAGCAGAGCAAAAAACAGATACGCCGAATATCCGCGCGCGTTCTGCGAAAAGAAGACGTGGTGATAAGAAGCAGCCAGGACGAGCGCCGCGCCCAATGCAGCCACGCGTGACATCGCAAGCCGTGCAACCCAGTAGGCACAGGGGATGGTGAGAACGCCGAACGCCACCGCGGGTATGCGCACCGTGGATTCGGATTCACCAAACAATCCGATGACGATTCTTTCCAGAAGCGTATTCAGCAGGTGGTTGTTGGAACGCAGGTAGCTTCCAAGAATCTGCGCGGGTGTAAGCAGCATGTAGTCGAGCAGCGGCGAAACTTCGTCGATCCAGAGATCCTGATCGATCCCGTATACTCTCAGCGCGAGGCCGAGTGCAGTGATCACTCCGAGGGCCACCATCGCCTGACGGTGCGAGACGTCGGAGCGCCAGTCTGAACGGATCGGCACGAGCGGCCCGCGAACCGAAGTGATTGAACTCCACGTTCCCGGGCGGAGCGCGAGTATCCCCACCGCCAGGCCTTCGACCAGAAAGGTCAGGCGAAGGAGGACTGCCCCGCTGAAAGGCAACACCATGCCCTCCGTTCTCGGAATAGTGTCGTACCATGCGCTTGGCAGAAATGCCGCAACGAGGAGCAGCGCCAGTGCGAGGAGGCCGAGTCCGACCCTGCGGGTCACCTTGAATATCCGGCGTTGTCATGCATCATCGTGCTTCCGGCACCGCAGCGGCCGTTCGCCGAAATACAAGCGTTGCGGCACCGAGTGACAGCGTGTACAGCGCGCCGCCTACCATGATACTCTGCCACGCCTGTCTGCCAGGACTGAACATGATGAGCCCGGCCGCCATCACACTGCACGCCAGGAGCGCGGGGATCGACTCTCTCGCACCGGGCCTGATCTGCATTCGTGCCAGCGCTATGACACCTCCTGCAAGGATCGTCACTTCGCCTGCGACCGTAGCAACGGCGGCCCCAGATATCCCATAGCGCGGAATAAGAATGACATTCAGGCCGATGTTCACAACCACTCCCACTGCAATGATGGCTGCTTCCAGCCCGATCCGATGCGCAGCGAGGAAGACATTCCGAGTGGCTCCGTGGACAGCGAACAGCAGGAGTCCGAACAGCAGCAGCTGGAGCGGTACAGCACCGTTGCGGTATTCGATTCCGAATACGAGGTCAATCATGGGAATCGCTATGATTATTCCTCCGACGACAAGTGGTGCCGCCGCAGTGAGTGCGAGCCCAATCGACCGGGACAGTATGAGCGACATCTGACGAGGCGAATCCGCGGCCCTGGCAACCTCCGGCAGAAACGCCACATGTGAAGCTTGTATGATGGCCATTACAAAAAAGACGATCCTGTACGCCGCTGAATACCAGCCGACCTCCTGCGCCGAAACCATCAAGCCGAGTATGATTACGTCCGCCGAAACGACGACGGTGCGCAGCATTCTCGAAAAGGTGATCATTCGGGTCCTCATCCCGAGCTGGCGGATCGCCGCCCATGCCGGCTTGTGCCACTTGCCGCGCATAAGCGGGATGAGCAGAACGGCGGCCGCCGTGAGATCTCCGATTATCTGCACCACTGGCACGCGGGTGACGTGAGCGCTCGACCCCACGAATGCCATGATCAGAAGGAGAAAAGCGCCCTGACCGACCAGCATCGCCCTGGCGACTTTCGAAGTCCGGCCGAGGCCCTTGTAAACCCAGCCGGTGTCGAGAGCGAGGGGGATAATGGACAACGAATACAGCCAGGTCACTGTGCGCGTTCCGGAATCGATGTTGAGCATGCTTGTGATCGCGAAGATTGCTATTATCGCGACCACACCGAGCATGACGCGGAGCGCCAGACCCGTCGCCGCAATCCTTGTGGCGTTTGCAGAATCCCGGGCCACATCGCGTGCGCCGACCTCGCCGATTCCCATGGCGAGTGCGGCCCCAAAGTTTGCAACTACGGCAAGCGCAAATCCGATCTGTCCGAATCCGGAAGCGCCGAGCATACGGGCCAGATAAGCGGTTGCCACGAACGCGAGCAATCGCGCCCCGACTTCACCGAACGCGAGTGGAACGAACCTGGCGCCTGCGATTGCGCCGGCACTTCTTGGCGCGGTGCCCGAGCGCGCGCCAAGCTTGTCCCGCACGAGGTACAATAGAATGCCGACCGGAATCGCGATCGCGCTTTCCAGTTGGTAAAGCAGGTGGAGAGGAACAGCGGGGACCGCCAGCGTGAGGCCTCCGCGCCGCTTGAGAAAAGTGTAGAACGGAAGGTTGAGGAGTATTACGGCAAGGAGGAGAACTGCGGCCGCACCGAGCGCAGGCAGTCCGCCGCCGACGATTGCGAATACAAACGCGGCAGCTGCCGCCCCCGCCGCCGCGGTGCTGGCGAGCGCCCTCTTGCCAAGGCTTGGCGTTGCGGAGCCGGGCTGCGGTTCGCGCGCGAGCAGAAGTCGCATCCACGGTATTGCCCTGTCTCGCAGATCAGTGCGCAGCATCGACCAGAGAGTCCAGCGCTTGTAGTGTGTGCACTGGATGGAGGGATCGAGAAGAATCGGGCCCAGCTTTCCCAGTCTGTAGCCGAGTTCGATGTCCTCGATCTGGGGTCTCGCATATTTTCTGGCGTCGAACCCGTTGACGCTCCGAAATGCTTCAGTCCGGACGGCGCCACAACCGGCCCAGAAGGTGGATACGTAGCCGGCGCTCTGGTGATGCGCGTAATGGTGAAGGAGATTGCGATAGCGTGAGACGATGCCCTGATCCTTTGGAGCGTCGTCATACGATCCGAACTGAGCTATGAGAGAGGGGTCCCGATTGAAGTTGTCAACGAATCTCCTCAGCACATCCGGATTCACAGCGCAGTCAGAATCCACGAATACGAGAATCTCCCCGCGCGCCATTGCTGCGCCCTGGTTCCGCGCCTCGGCCGGTCCGCTGATCGCGTCGGTCCACGCGACTCTGTCGGTGAATTCTCGGGCGAGGGAACGCGTGGCATCGGTCGACGAGTCGTCAACGACCACGAGCTCCCATGAAAAGCCGTCTGAATCACTCCCCTGCAGGGAGGTCAGGCATTCGCGGAGGGAAGCAACTGCGTTGTGCGCCGGTACGATGACCGACACCAGCGGTGTTTCAGGATTCAATAGCCGTCGCGGTTGCAAGCGGGGACTCCGCACCGCCACGAAGGCAAAAGCGCGGAGTCGAGGACGGGAGAATATAGCGCGAAAAGCAAAAGCGGACACCGGTTTCGGGTGTCCGCTTTTTAAATGCTATGCGCCGTGTAGGAATCGAACCTACAACCTAATGATTAAGAGTCATTTGCTCTGCCAATTGAGCTAACGGCGCGACATTCTGATGCTTCACTTCACTCTGGTGCGCCAGGAGGGAATCGAACCCCCGACCCACAGCTTAGAAGGCTGTTGCTCAGTTGGATAGAGCAACAGC
>JBKJNN010000105.1:0-16593 GCA_046593625.1 Gemmatimonadaceae bacterium
TTTCCGTTTTCAGCAATGATGTACAGCTCGCCGCTGGCGTCTTCCCCGAACGATACGATGTGCCCGATGCTGTCCATTCTCCATTCCTTCCGGTCGACGGCCGAACCATTCTGCATTCGGAAGCTGCGGAGCCATCCCGAGCAGTAATCAGAGTAGAAGTAGGTGCCGACGATGGACGGAATGCGTTTGCCGCGATAGACGAACCCTCCCGTCACTGAGCAAGCGCCACCTGCGTGCGTGTAACTCAACTTGGGCATCGTCAATCCGGCACGGTCGCAGCTGTCCTTTCCGTAGCAACGGTCAGCTTCCATGATATTCCAGCCGTAGTTGAGCCCCGCTGCCGACGCGGGCTCCACGTCTATCTCCTCGACAGCATTCTGGCCCACGTCAGCGATGTACAGCAGGCCTGTAGTTCGATCAAACGAGAACCTCCAGGGATTTCTGAGGCCCGTCGCCCAGATTTCCCGCTTGCCGCGCTCCCCGATGAACGGATTGCCCTGCGGAATCGAGTACGGCTCCGTCCGCGAAACGTTGAGCCGAAGCATCTTGCCGAGCAGCGCATTTCTGTTCTGGCCATTCCCGCGTGGATCACCGCCGGATCCTCCGTCGCCGGTTCCGATGTAGAGCATGCCGTCGGGACCGAACATCACGAGGCCGCCATTGTGATTTCCATAAGGCTGATCGAATCCGATTACAAGCTTGCCCGACGCAGCGTCGGCAACATCAGCACTCGGGCGGGCAGTGAACCGCTCCACTCTCGTGTTACCGCCCTGCTTGTCTGTGAAATTCACGAAGAACCATCCATTTGTTCGATACTCGGGATGGAAGGCGACGCTGAGGAGGCCCTGCTCTCCGCCACTTTTCACACGCTCGGAAATGTCGAGAAACGGCGTGGGAAGCGTTGCACCATTCTTGATGATTTGAATGCGGCCCGCCTGTTCCACTACAAAAATGCGCGGATCGCCCACGGGGGCCGTGAGATACACCGGGTTACGAAACGTTCCCCCGACCTGCTCGAGTCGAATCGTGCCCGCCTGAGTTTCCGTCGCGCCCACATCTGCACTTGTATCACCCGCGATCGACGCAGGCGCGGCGCCCGACTTTTCAGGCGACGAGGATTTTGCCTGCGTGTCAGTGCAGGCAAGCAACGAAAGTGCGGCAATCAGTCTAAGTATCATGGTGGATCCCTGTGTGCACGACCCTGCTGTTTTGGATCGAGCGCGTCACGCAGCGCATCGCCCAGCAGGTTGAATCCGAGAACCGCTGCACCGATGGCCATACCCGGAAACACCGATGTCCACGGCGCTCGCCGAAGCTGATCGAGGTCACGTCCATCGGCAATCATTGAACCCCAGCTAGGAGTCGGCGGCGGCACGCCCAGCCCCAGGAACGAAAGAGCCGCCTCGGCCATTATCGCTCCGGCAACTCCCAGCGTGGCAGCGATTACAACCGGCGCGATCACATTCGGAAGTACGTGCTGCAGCATTACCCTGATGTCCTTTGCGCCGAGTGCTCGAATTGCCTGAACGTATTCGAGCTGTCGGACGACCAGCACCTGCCCTCGAACAAGCCGCGCCATACCCGCCCATCCGACCACGCCAATCGTCACGAATACGACACCCATCGACGGCTGGAAGGCAGCCACCATTGCAATGAGAAGAAGCAGAGTGGGAAAAGCGAGAGTCACATCGGCAAGTCGCATCACGACCTCGTCCACCCACCGCCCGTAGTATCCCGCCAGCAGCCCGAGCGAAACACCAAGCATCAACGCAATCCCCTGTGAGATCAGGCCGACTGTAAGGGAGACGCGAGCGCCGTAGACCAGACGCGACCATATGTCCCTGCCCTGAACGTCCGTTCCGAGCAGATGACCGGCCGACGGACGTTGAAGAAAATTCGTGAGATCTATCTTGAGTGGATCGTTTGCAATCCATGGGGCGGCAATCGCTGCAAGGCCCATCAGGAGAATTACAGTCAGACCAAAGCGCGCGCGATTATCGGCGAGGAGCCGATTGCGTTGGGTACGGTCGAGCATCAGCGATTCACCTTGAAGGTGTCCAGAGCGAGGGATCCTTGAGCGACGGATCGCGCAGAGCCACAGGTGTACCTGCCGGTTGACGCCGCCACCGGCGATGCTGCCAGAAGTACTGCTCCGGATATTGTCGCACCCATTTCTCGAGAACCTGGCTGTAGCGTCCTACCATCAAGTCGATGTCCATTTCCCTGTCGCCCGTTTTTTCAACTTCGATGGGCTCGAAAACCGCCCGGAACCTGCCATTCGGCAGCCGAAGCATATCCATGAAGCAGACGGGGGCTTCGAATCGCAAGGCGAATACCGCAAATCCTCGTGGAGTCTTTGCGGGCCTGCCAAAAAACGGGACAAAGGAGGAGGCGAGCCCCAGTACCCCCTGGTCGGCGAGCATACATTCGAACCTTCCCTCGCGGAGCGCCCGCGCCAGGTGGCGCACTGCTACGGTGTCCTGCACGACGGAGATACCGAGCCGCGCGCGGTTCTCGTTGAGGTACTTCTCGAACAGCTTGTTGCCCATTCCGCGAACAATTACTTCCGGGCGGAGACCCCTTGCCGCAAGGTAGCCGCCGAGCATCTCCCAGTTGCCGTGGTGGGCCGCCACGCCGATTGCGGCTTGTCCACCCGCGGTCGCTGCCTCGATGTGCTCCCAACCGTCAACCTGTTCCACCAGATCGAGCACTGCGGCGGGACCTTTACTCGAAATTACCGCGGCCTCGACCGCGTTCCTGCCGAGATGACGATAGGAGCCTCGCGCGATTGCCTCGACCTCGCCAGCGCTCATTTCGGGAAACGCCGCGGCGATCTGTGTCTCGACTACGTGCCTTCGGATTCCGAGTGGCGCGTATCCCAGCTCGCCAATTCGTTCTCCAACCGCGCAGGCGCTGGCCCAGTCGAGTTTTTCCAGTCCTGCAATCAGCGCGCGCATGGACAGGTATTCGGCGCGGTGAGACAGCGTCGGAGATTGGATCGGTGGAGGTGCACTCACGCGCGAATCCCTTCCCGCGCTGTCACCCGCCGCGTGAACTCGCGCGTATCTCTGGCCACGCGTTCCCAGTTGAGGTGCTGCTCGACCGCCGCCCTGCCACTCTCACCCATGGAACGCCGCAGGCCGTCCTCAGAGAGCAGTCGGGAGACTGCCGCGCCGAGCGCCGCTACATCGAGCGGAGGGACGACCATCCCCGTGACGCCGTCCCGCACTGCGGAACGCACTCCACCGGAATCTCCTGCAACGACAGGCAACCCGGATGACGATGCTTCGAGAAAGGAAATTCCAAATCCTTCTGCATTGATTTCGCGGTCAATTCGTGACGCCCCCACGTAAACAGTCGACGTGGCATATGCCTCCGGCAACTCTTCATCAGACAGTGCGCCCGCAAAAACAACGCGATCGGCAACGCCAAGTTCTGTGGCGAGAACGCGGAGCTGGTTCTCGTAATGGCCTTCTCCAACCATGACGTACCGAAGCGCTGGAAACTCTGTCTTCAGCGACGCGAGAACCCGGAGGACTGTGTCCTGACCCTTGTGCGGCACGAGCCGCGCAACTGTCAGGAGGAGCGGATAATCCGCCACGCCCCAGCGTGCACGTAGTTCGCCCGTATCACGATGCATTGCGAACTGGTTCGGATCTGTGCCGAGCCCCAGTGCTTCTACGGGGGGAACGGGGTTGACGCCGACTTCGTGCATGACGTCCCGGGCGAGAGCAGCAACCCAGTCAGAGGTCGCAGCTATTCCCGCCGCCTTTCCGAGAATCCTCCGCGCTGTTGCGCGCTTGAAGAGACTTCTCGAAGACTTGAGGCGTTCGCGCAGGAGGTCACCACCATTCACGTAGAGAACGTAGGGCATGTCCTTTCTCGCGCTCACCCACGCGGCTGCGTATCCAGCGGGCCTGATGTTTCCGCAATGAATCACATCCACACTCGCGTCGCAGAACTCGTTCAGCCAGCGCGTCCAGCGCAGCTGGTTCGTAAAACGGTTGGCTTCTCGAAAGTGGAACGCCTGGCGGTGAATGTCGTATGCCTCACCTCGATCAAACGCGGTATCTCCGTCGAGATGAACTGTAGAAACACTCATCGACTCGGTCGAATCAGAATAGCGGCGTACGAGTTCGACATGCCTACGCGCCATGCCGCCGCGGTCCGGTCCATAGTCCTGCGTGACGAAGACGTGCCTCACAAAGGACCCAGCGGATTCACGAACCCGCGGTTCTCGAGGATGTTCGCGATTCGCTGATCGTAGGTGTGGTGAGCCCTCACAAACTCTTCGCCCTGGTTGCGAATGGCCGCGCGTTCGGCAGGTGCGGCGAGATACCGCGCGCACTGCGCGACACACGAGTCTGCATCGTCATAGAAAGCGCAGTGTTCTCCATCGTTCAGCATGGCGGCGACACCTGGCGTTCTTTGCGCGAGGTAAAATCCGCCGGCGAGTACCACCATCCAGGTGCGATCGGAGGTATAGGACACTCCGCCCACCGCCCGCGTCGGGTTGATGCCAAGTGTAATTCCGGAGCTCGAGCAAACGGCGGCGAATTCCTCGCCCTCTACCGAGCGGCCGCTCCAGTCGAGCCCGCTCCTCCATTCTTCCCATCCCGGACCCCACACGCGAACCTCATGCTGCTCAGCAACCTTTACCAGCAGGCGAGCGCGATCTGCATCGTATCCGGTGCCAATGAACGCGACCTCGGACGCGAAGTTCTTTCGCGGACTCACCGGAGCGATTCCGGAATCGCCGGCGGCCGGAAGGAACACCGCGTTCAAGCCGTTCCTGCGCCATTCGTCCTCGAAGCCGGTTACGAAGAACGTTCTGGCGAGACGTCCAATGGAAGCGATATGACCGATGTCCTTCCTGCCCAGCTCGCGGTGCCACTGGGGGTCGTGATACCACATCGCGTTCGGCTTGCCGGAAATGATCCGGGACACAGTCTCGGGAGCGAGCGCGAGGCACTTCGACAGAAAGACAAAGTCGGCGTCAAACCGCTTCGCCTGCCACTCCACCCAACGCTGCGTAACTCTCCATCCCACGGCGCGCTTGATCCGTCTGTCATCGAGCAGGAGTGTGGCATGCCCGGCGCGGCGAAGAGCGCGCTCGATAGCTGTCTCCATCCTCCATGGATGGCTGCTTCCGACGAGGAGTACGCGCATTCTCAGCCGCGACCGGGCGTGGACAAACCCAACGCCCAGAGGCGCGCATATTTTGCCATCACGCTGGTGGCAGCCATTGCAGCGAGAACGGCTCCCCTCCCCCCGTCCATCCAGCCGCCGCGCGCGAGATACATCGTCAGAAATCGCAGCGGAGGCCTGACGATAACCGACATCACGCCGGACGTCATGCCGCGTGAATGCCGATCCTCCGCCCACCACCGGCTGTAACGCGCAAGCTTCTCGAACCAGTCGTCGAGGGATGCGTAAGGTTCGTGAGAGAGCGTCGCCTTCAGGTCGCCCACGGGTCCGTCCATTTCAACACTTTCGTGCACGCGCTTGTCATTATATCTGAGCGTCGAACGGAACAGCCTGACCGGCCGATCGGTGTTCCACCCTCCGTGGCGAATCTCCGCACCCATGAAGAAATTGCGGCGCGGAATTCGATAAGCGTCGAAATCAGGAACAGAGATCGCGTTGGCGACTTCAGTCGCCAATTCGGGAGAGGCGCGCTCGTCAGCATCGAGAACAAGTATCCAGCGGGCTCTGGCACGGGCAATCGCTCGGTTTCGCTGTAGCCCGATTGTGACGAACGGGCTTGCAACCACCGATGCCCCGCTCGCTTCTGCCACCGAAGCGGTGTCGTCAACCGATCCATCTTCGACGACCAGGACTTCAAGGGCCCACCGCACGCTTTCGATGCACGCACCGATGTTCGCTGCCTCGTTGCGAGCCGCTATTACCACTGTAACTCCGACCGGCGAGCCGCTAGTCACCCCTTGCGGCGGGAACGCCCTGCCGCCGCGGACAGCGCCGCTTCAAATCCGTCGATCATGGCCCCCTCCGGAAACTCGCGCGCTACCCGCGACTTTGCAGCCGAGCCCATCGCCTTCCGCTGTTCGTCGCTGGAGAGAAGCGATACTACACTCGCTGCGGTACTCATTCCGTCATCAGGAGGAATCAGCGTTCCACTTATCAGGTTAGCCACGTACGTCTCGGCGATGCTCTCCTCGGCGGCGATCACAGGAACTCCAAGGGCCATCAAGTCGAGAATGCCATAAGCGGCGGTGTCGCCTTCAGCGACAACCCATCCGACCTCCGCATCGCGCATGAGCGACAGGTGGTCGTCTCGCTCGCCAAGGAAGCTCACGAGGTGCATGGCATCGAGGGCGGCGGCCTGCATGCGCAGGTCTTCACTGTCCGAACCGGGCCCAAAGATGATGAGCCGCAGATACGGATGGCGGGGGGACAGCATGGACACCGTGCGAATTGCTGTGGCAGCGCGGCCCCGCGATGTTGAATCGTAAACGCAGATTATGTAGCGAAGGTCATCAGGGCTCGTCGCTTCTGTCGCAGCAGTTCGCTCCGGATAGCGCGAGACATCGACACCGAGCCGCGCCACGGGTGATCGCACTCCGCGCGGCAGCGGAGCACGCGACGCATCTGCCTCGCTCGCAAAGAGGTAGGTAGTGTCTGTCAGCCAGGCTGCAAACTTTCCGGCGGTTCCGAGAACCAGGACGGATCCAGCAGGCACACGGCGGACGATCTTGCCGCACCGCCCCAACCAGCAGGCCGTCGCGGCGACGAGGTGCTCGCGCTCGGTGTTCACGAAAACCACATCAGCATCCCAGCGCCTGAAGAGGTGCCGAAGGCGCCACGCGCAGGCGATCCAGGAACCGTCGCACGAGAAAGGAACGACTTCATACGGTGCGACGCCGCTCGGTGCGGCGGCGGGATCGTCGCCGGACATCTTCGACGCGGCGGCAGCGATTCGCGATGCAGATTGCTCGACGCCACTGTGTGGCTCCGCGAGGAACGTCACGTTGTACCCGCGCGCAGCGAGGCCGCGCGCCGCAACGGCAAATGCCCGCGCTGTTCCTGACCACTCGCGTGTACAGTTGAGAAAGAGGATGCGCACCTATACCGCCGACGTGGTCATTGAGTCATTTCTGTTGATTGTTCCGAACTGAAGTGTGTACAGACGATGATATGCGCCATTCGCGGCCAGCAGTTCGTCGTGTGTGCCACGCTCTACTATCTCACCCTTATCCAGCACCAGTATCTGGTCAGCGTGAACTATTGTGGAGAGACGGTGGGCAATTACAACCACTGTCCTTCCCTCCAGCAGCCTGTCCACTGCCTGCTGCACCAGCCGCTCAGACTCCGTATCCAGAGCCGAAGTGGCCTCGTCCAGAATGAGGATCGGTGGATCTCTGAGCAAGGCCCGTGCAATCGCGAGCCTTTGCCTCTGGCCACCCGACAACCGGGTGCCACGCTCGCCCAGCACGGTGCCGTATCCTTCTGGCAGTTTTTCGATGAATTCGTGCGCGTTGGCTGCACGCGCCGCCGCCTCGACTTCGGCGTCTGTTCTGGAGCGGTCGGAGCCGTAAGCGATGTTGTTCCTGACCGTATCGTTGAACAATACGGTATCCTGGCTCACGATTCCGGTGAGCGCCCGAAGCGCGGGAAGCTTCAGTTCGCGGGTGTCCACCCCGTCGATCGTGATGCTGCCTTCGTTCAGGTCATAGAATCGGGGTATCAGGTCTACGAGCGTTGACTTGCCTGCCCCGCTGGCGCCCACAAGCGCGACTACATCGCCCTTTCGTGCAGTGAACGAAACATGCGACAGCACAGGAGCGTCGCCATACGCGAAGGACACGTCGTGAAAGGCGATTTCGTCCGTGAATGTGGCAGTGGACGCCGTGCCGGAATCCGTTTGCGCTTCGGAAGGTGAATCAAGGATCTCAAAGAGACGTTCGGCGGCAGCGAACGAAGATTGCGCTGTCGTCGGGAGCTGCGACAGCTGCTTGATCGGCTGAAGCATTCTCAACGCGTAGAGGAGAAACGCAATGAGGTCGGCGCCCGACATGGCGCGGTCCACGAGCACTTCACGCGCACCCAGCCAGAGGAGCGCCACTGCGACCGTGGTGCCAATGACTTCCGTAACCGGGCCGGCAAGCTGCGAAAGCCGGGTGAGGCGCACTGTGAGGTGAGCGTATCGGTCGCTCGCGACAGCAAATCGGGCAACTTCCAGGTCTTCCGCGCCGAACGATTTCACGAGCCGGATTCCACTGACCGTTTCCTGTACGACGCTCGTCATCTCGCCGTGCTGGTTTCCCTTCCTCCGATTTCCCTTGCGCAGTTTCCGGAGCAGAGGCGAAAGAGTGCCACCCAGAATCGGGACGATGACCAGGGCGATGAGCGTCAGGCGCCACGATATGAGAAACAGGAACGTGAAGTAGCTCACCACGAGCGCGCTGTTCTGGAGCGACGAGGTTACGATCTGCGTGAGGACCAGGCGCGTTTCCGCAGTATCGGTGATTACGCGGGAGAGTATCTGGCCTGTCTTGGTTCTCTGGAAGAACGCGAGCGGCAGGTGCGCGATGTGGGAGTACACCGCCGTACGTATGTCGCGAGTGACGTACTCCTGAAGGCTCGCACCGAGCTGGCCCGCAATCCAGGTCAGCAGGTTCTTGACGAGGATGAGCAGGATAACGATGAAGATGACGTTCCGGAGGGAACCCATCTTGTCGTCGGGATCGAGCATGAAACCGACCGTCGCCGATAACAGGCCGGAGAGCCGGTTGCCTCCAACGGTGATCGGCGGCTGGTCGAACAGCGTGTTCAGGAACGGGATGAGCAGCGCAAGGGAAAACGCGTCGAGTACCGCTGCCGCGATGTTCGTGACCACGGCGCCAACCATACGCCATCGGTGCGGGCGAACGAACGGAAGCAGCCGCCCGTAGACGGACACTCACCCTCTCGGGGTCAAGAGAGCGAGCGGAAGAATCACTTCTTCCGGTGTCACTCCTCCGTGAAGAAACGATCCGCGATATCGGCTCTGATACTCCCGCAGCTTCGTGGGATAAACGAAGAAGCAGTCGTTCACGGCGAGGAGCGTGTTTGTCCCCTTCCCCCTGTGAGGGAGCCGAAGATCATCAGTATCGGTAAACATCAACGCCTGCTCCGGCCGCTCGGCCCTCAGGTCATCGCCGAATTTGTAGCGGAGGTTTGCAGTGGCGTCACGCTTGGCAAAAACCGTTGCGGGCGTGTTGCAGTGGATGGAGCCGTGATCCGTGGTGAGCAGTACTGAAATTTTTCGGCGCGAAGCTTCCTTCAGCACGCTCAGCAGCGCCGACCTCTGAAACCATTGGCGAGTGATCTGCCTCAAGGCGATCTCGTCGCGGGCGACTTCATAGAGGATCTGCGATTCGCTTCGACCATGAGTGAGAAGGTCGACGAAGTTAAAAACGAATGCGCTGACTCCTTCGCTGCCGATTGCGGTTCCGAGGTGCCGCTCGAGATCGTCGGAGTTCTGGGCGGTGGAGATTTTCTGATAACGCACTGGCGTCGGCCCATTCAACTCGTTGAGATGAGTTTCGAGCAGTTCTTTTTCGTGTGCGTTGAGGGATTCATCCTCGCGGTCAGCATTTCCCCACCAGTCTGGAAGGCGGGCGGCAATCTCCCCCGGGAAGAGTCCACTGAAGAGAGAGTTGCGCGAGTATGGAGTGGCTGTCGGGAGAACAGCGAAGTAATGCGTAGTCTCGACATCGAAGAAAGGAGCGAGAAGCGGTTCGAGAACTCTCCATTGATCCAGCCGGAGGCAGTCCACCACTATGAACACTGCAGCGCGATCGCGCTGGAGAATCGGGAGGAGGAACTCTCCCACCACGTCTATTGAAAGCGGCGGACGATTGCCCTCGAGCTCCTTGAGCCAGGCGGGATACGCCGTTTTCATGTAACCCGCAAACTCTCGATGCATCGCGGGATAGAGTCCTCGCAGCGAGTCGTAGAGGCCCATCTCACCCGCTGCGGCGAGATCCACATCCCAGCGCATCAGTTCGTCGAACCGGTCTATCCAGCCGCGCCAGTCGAGGTTCAGATCACGCTCGAGCTCGATGGCCCTGAAGCGCTCGACGAAGCTTCTCGCAATCGCCTGCTGGCGAATTCGGGGCCCCTCGAGTATCTGCGTGACGATGCTCAGCACCTGCCGCGGGTTGATCGGCTTCACCAGATAATCGCGAATGTTCGCGCCAATGGCTTCTTTGAGCGTGGCGTCCTCCTCGCTCTTGGTGACCATTACGACCGGAAGATTCGGCGCTATCTCGCGAACGTCTCTATAGGTCTCGAGACCGCGCTTGCCCGGCATCTGCTCGTCGAGCAGCATGATGTCGAAGCTGCGGCGCCTGAGCATTTCGACGGCATCGTCCGCGTTGCTCGCCCACTCGACTTCGTAGCCCTTGGAGCGCAGGAAGATACGGTGGGACTCGAGAAGTTCTCCTTCGTCGTCGACCCACAGGATTGATTTGGGCGTCTGTGCCATTGGTTTTGTGAATGTAGCCGGGGGACTATGGTATGCCTAGATTGCGAGGGTGATCGGCCAACCTCCTCCCTTCGCTCTGGCAACGCCGGTTTTTCGGTTCCGCGCACTGGCGGCACACGCCGGCCGCGCAGCACTGGGAGGCGACCGGGAAGTGGCTCTCGCCTGTTTCGGGGCAGCACGGCTCGCAGCCGGGCTCCTGCCTGAGTTCCTGCTTGCGCCAGGAGACGCTGCCGCGAGAGTGGCGAGCACTCGCCACTGGATGGCATCGCTCGCGCTGCCGGTTCAGACCCGCGTGGCAGCTGTCGCGGCGATTGACGCGGTTGGAACGAGCGACCGAAAGGGAGCGGCTGCTGCAATCATGGGTCTTTCTGCGATTGCCGCAGACCAGCTCGATGCGGGATCGGTGGAAGAATTGAACGTGTTGATTCAGGAGTTGAACGGGGGCACCTGACCCGCGTTCGTTTTTACATGCACACATTCCCAAGACGACGATAAATGGCCGGCCACAGTAAATGGAAGCAGATCAAGCACTACAAGGCGGCGACCGACGCCAAGCGCGGCGCGCATTTCACCAAGCTCATTCGCGAGATCACGATGGCCGCGAAGCTTGGCGGAGGCGATCCGGCCGGCAACCCCCGGCTCCGCACCGCGATTGAAACCGCACGCTCGGCGTCGATGCCAAAGGAGAACATCGAGCGGGCCGTGAAGAAAGGCACGGGCGAACTGGAGGGAGTCGAGTACCAGGAAATCACCTACGAGGGGTACGGTCCTGGCGGCGTCGCGATTCTTATCTTTGCAATGACAGACAATCCCACTCGTACGGTTGCAGACATTCGCTACAAACTCTCTTGCGGCGGCGGAAATCTCGGCGCCGCAAATTCGGTCTCATGGATGTTCGAGCGAAAGGGAGTCATCTACCTCGACTCGACGAAATATCCTGAGGACGATGCGCTCGAAGCAGCGCTCGAAGCGGGAGCCGAAGATTTCAAACTGGAAGACGAACGTTACGAGATCACAACAGACCCGGCCGAGCTGCACGCTGTGATCGCGGCGCTGGAGGCGAAGAATTACGAGATTGCGGAGTCTGAAATTGCCTCGATTCCGAAAAACCTCGTGACGGTAGGCGGCGAGACCGCGGAGTCCTGCGTGAAGCTGCTGGAGGAACTCGAGGACCTGGATGACGTGCAGAGAGTGGCGGCCAACATCGAAACAGATGAGACGGCAGAGGGCTGACGCTACGCAGAGGCGCAGAGTCGCAGAGACATCTTTTAACTGCGATATGTCTCTGCGCTCTGCGCCTCTGTGTAAGCGTCAGCTCTCTGTGCCTCGTTCTTAAATGGTTGTTCTTGGTATTGACCCGGGTACAGCAGTCACTGGGTACGGAGTTGTCAGTGGTGAGCGAGGCGCGCCGAGGCTCGTCGAGTGCGGGATCATTCGCACGCGCCCCCGGGATTCGCTCGCGCTGCGGCTCCAGGAAATTCACGCGGGTGTCGCAGAGCTCATCGTGCGCCACCGGCCGGATGCGCTTGCAATCGAGGACGTCTTCTACGCCCGCAACGTGCGCACCACAATCGTACTCGGCCACGCACGCGGGGTGATTCTGCTCGCGGCGGCGAATGCGAGTCTCATCATCGCAGAGTACCCGCCGGCGGAGATCAAGAAGGCTGTTACCGGAACTGGCGCAGCAACCAAGGAACAGGTGCAATTCATGGTGGCGAATATCCTGCGGCTCAAAACTCCGCCGCAGCCTGCGGATGCTTCGGACGGTGTGGCGGCGGCACTCGCGTATATGATGGCAGCGAGGCTGCCATCGCTCGAGCGCGACGTTGCGATTCCGGTTCGCAGATGATTGCGCACCTATCAGGCACGTTGACGTCGAAGGACATCGACCGCGTGGAAGTAATGACCGCCGGCGGTGTTGGTTACGAGCTCCAGATTCCGCTCGGCGTTTTCGAGAAGTTGCCCAAGCAGGGCGAGAAGGTTTCACTGCACACTCAGCTCGTGGTGAAGGAAGATGGCTGGCAGCTCTTTGGGTTCTCCAGCCTGTTCGAGCGAAAGGTTTTTCAGAAACTGCTCACGGCGAATGGTGTGGGACCGGCGCTCGCGATCGGGATGATGTCCGCTCTTTCTGCGCAGCGGCTCGTACGCGCGATTCAGGAAAAGGACATTCCGACGCTTCAGGGTGTTCCGCGCGTGGGGCGAAAAAAAGCGGAGCGGCTCATTCTCGATCTTGCAGACAAGCTCGATTCCATTGGGGGCGAGGAATCGGGAGTGGCGCGCCCCGCCGCCGGTGCTTCCGAAGACGCCATGCGGGCGCTCATCTCACTCGGCTACACTCAGGCGGATGCTGAGCGTGGGGTAAGGGCCGCGCTCGACGCGGGCGGTGGCGGGTTGTCGGCCGCGGAGCTGATCAGGTCGGCGCTCGCGAAACTGGGCGGTCGCTGACGGACCTGACCGTCAGGTTATCCAGTCGTCGAGGACAAGCGTAGGAACGCGGGAGAATTCGCGGGTGTTGTTTGTCACGAGAGTCGCGCGCTCGGAGACGGCGTGCCCGGCGATCATCAGGTCGAACTGACCGATACATTCGCCGCGGGACTCGAGGTAGTGGCGGATCACGCCGAATGTCCGTGCCGCTTCAGTTCCAAAGGAGAGCGTCCTCACGGCGCCGAGCAACCGCTCGACCGCGGCAAGTTCTCGCTCCGGGTGATTGCTGCGCGCGACTCCGAAATAGAGTTCCGCCACAGAAATGGAAGAAACTGCGATCCCCGCGGCCATCGAGTCACGAAACCTTTCAGCAACGTGGGGATGACGGCCGCGAAGAATGGCTACGCAGATACTCGTATCAAGCAGATACATCGGACAGGGCATCGAGCTCCGGCCGCTTCTGCATTTCCCCCTGGTCCCGGTCCGGGAAATCGGGCGCGGCGCCGAACGCTGCAAGGAAGTTTTCCCACCTGTCGTCGGTGGGGCTCAGGATGACCCTGTCTCCCTCTTTTCTTGCATACACGTGAGTACCCTCGAATCGAAATTCCTTTGGCAGGCGCACCGCCTGACTCCTGCCATTCATGAATAGCGACGCCTTTTTTATTTCAGACGGCGCAACATCCGCCTCTCCTGACCGCCGCTGAGCGGATAGCGTCCGGCTTTCACCAGCGCCATCCGACTTTGACCTCTTGCGTGCCTTCCCCGCCATCGCGCCCTGCCAGAGAGATTGGTATATATCATAATATAGTCCGTATATGGTCCGGTCGCAAGTTCCTTGATTCTATTCCGGGCGGTATGTTCTGCCGCATCCTTTCCAGATACCAATGATCTCAACAGCCCATCGCGCGTCCACGTTCCAGGAGTCCGTCATTCGCGAGATGACGCGAGTCGCCAACCAGCACGGCGCCATCAACCTCGCGCAGGGCTTCCCGGATTTCCCCATGCCGGAGGCGATGAAGGATGCCGCGTGCGCGGCAATTCACGGCGACATCAATCAGTACGCGATCACATGGGGAACGCCTGCGCTGCGGCTCGCTATCGCCGAGAAGTACAGGCGGTGGTATGACATGGAGGTGGATCCGGAGCGGGAGATCACGGTGACGTGCGGAGCGACCGAGGCAATGGCCGCCGTCTTCCTCGCGCTGATCAATCCCGGCGACGAAGTGATCGTGTTCGAGCCGTTCTACGAGAACTATGGGCCCGATGCAATTCTCGCGGGAGCGAAGCCGGTGTTCGTTCCTCTCGAAGGGCTCGAATGGAAGCTCGATCCGGAGAAGCTTCGTGCCGCGTTCAACGATCGCACTCGCGCAATTGTCGTCAACACCCCGCACAATCCCACCGGCCGCGTGTTCACCCGCGAAGAAATCTCACTCATTGCAGAGCTGTGCCAGAAGCACGACGTGATAGCGATCACGGATGAGATCTACGAGCACATCAGATATGCGGGCGGACACCATGTGCTTGCGACGTGGCCGGGAATGCGCGAGCGCACCGTGACGATTTCCGGACTCTCGAAAACTTTCAGCTGCACCGGGTGGAGAATCGGATATGCGGTTGCTCCGTTCGAGATGACGTCGCCGATCAGGAAGGTTCACGACTTTCTGACAGTTGGTGCGCCCGCGCCGCTTCAGGCGGCGGGTGCAATCGGAATGGCGTTTGGACCTGACTACTACAATGAAATGGCGCTCGAGTATCGGGAGCGGCGCGACGTAATGGTGGCCGCTCTCAAGGAAGGCGGGTTCAAGTTCTGTGCGCCCGAAGGGGCGTATTATATCCTGGCTGATTTCACCGCGATCAGTGACCTTCGCGGGGTGGAATTCGCGATGTGGCTGGCGAAAGAAGTGGGCGTCGCGACAGTTCCCGGTACGAGTTTTTACCACGAGCCAAAGCTCGGCGAGAACGTGACAAGATTTGCGTTCTGCAAGCGGACTGAAACACTGGAGATGGCCGCGGAGAGGTTGGCGGGGATTTCGGCAAAGGTATAAGTGAGTTGGTTCCTGCCGAGCGGGGCACCTGCCTGGCGAAGAGATGTCTCGGCCACGGCCTGATTCTGGCATTCTAGAGTAATATGGAATCTCTCAAGATCGGCCACCGCTTCCCGGCCATGGAAGTCCGCACCACCGACGGCGCTGCGCTGCGGCTGCCGGATGCCTTCGAGGGCAACATCAGCGTCATAGTCTTCTACAGGGGACACTGGTGAGGGAACTGTCGTCAGCAGTTGGCTGACTTCAAGCATCACCGAACGGATTTCGCTGCCCTCGATGTGCGCATCATTGCCATTTCGTCAGACAACGAGGAGAACGCGCGCGGCACGGCTGAGCATCTCGGCGACGGAATAACTGTTGGCTACGGTGTTGATGCCGCTGAAACATCGCGGCTCATCGGGTGCTATACCGGCGTGCACGAAGGCCTTCCGCACGTGCAGCCGGCCTCATTTGTTCTGAACGAAAAGGGGTTGATCGCGCTTGCAGTGTATTCGAGCGGCAAGGTGGGGCGACTTACCGCAGAAGACGCGCTGGCTCTGGCGAACGACCTGCGGACAAAACGAGAAAGTCGCGCCGATCGCCAGATCTAGCCGGACCTTCTACTTCTTAGGGTCCTCTCCGCCGGCCCAGGCAATGAACTTCCACTGGTTGCCGTCTTTCATGAATACGTCAGTGTATCGGCCGCTCGCTACAATAGCGAGTCCGAGGGGAGTGACAGGCAGAAGCGGCGGATTGACATACGTTGCCTGTTACTGAGGCGTGTCCATGTAAACGGCCCTATCTTAGTGATCCGGTGCCTGAATTCATCGAGAGCCTTAACCAGCAGCTTTCCGACTGCTACGCCGTCGAGCGGGAACTCGGCGGCGGCGGGATGAGCCGCGTCTTCGTGGCGACGGAGACCAAGCTCGAGCGGCGCGTGGTCATCAAGATCCTTCGCGACGATGTGGCCGCCGGGATCAGCTTTGACCGCTTCCGAAGGGAAATCCAGGTCGCATCCAAGCTGCAGCACCCTCATATCGTTCCCGTCCTGTCTGCCGGAGAGGTTGACGGTAGGCCGTATTTTACGATGCCGTTCATCGAAGGTGAAACTCTCGGTAAGAGAATCGAACGGGACGGCGAACTGCCGCTGAACGATGCGATCCGGCTGCTGCGCGATGTGGCCTCCGCCCTCGCCTATGCACACCGGCAGGGGGTTGTGCATCGCGATATTAAACCCGACAACGTGATGCTCGAGGATGAGTATGCCCTCGTCACGGACTTCGGGGTCTCCAAGGCCCTTCGGGATTCAGTAGTTCAGGATGGATCTGACACCCTCACGGGGGCCGGAGTAACGCTTGGCACTCCAGCCTACATGTCCCCTGAACAATCCGCCGCCGACCCTTCGACGGACCATCGCACCGACATCTACTCTTTTGGTGTCGTCGCTTATGAGGTGCTGACCGGAGCACCTCCATTCGCGGGCCGAAGTGCGCAGGCGATTTTCGCGGCTCATGCGGTTGAACCGGCGGAACCGATCGGAAAGCGGCGACCGGCACTCCCACCGTGGTTGTCGAATCTGGTGATGCAGTGTCTCGAGAAGCGCCCCGCCGATCGCCCGCAGCAAGCCAGCGACCTGGTCAGAATGTTGGAGGCGGG
>JBKJNN010000080.1:0-13457 GCA_046593625.1 Gemmatimonadaceae bacterium
GTATCTGTCGTCATGCGGGGAAGGTTGTCACGCTCTGCCCGCGGAAGGAAGATGCGTGTCGGCAGTCAGCCGTTGTAAATGCTGCCGCCGCCCGATCGATAGAGTTCGAGGACAGCCCTGGCTTCGTCCCGCAGGAGATTGCGTACGATCTCGATACCGCGCTCTTCGAGATACTCATAGGATTCCGGAAAGACAGGGCCTTCTTCGAAATTGAGCATGGACGCATCCTCGCGTGCAGCTCCATAGACAACCCGCCGTACTCCGCTCCAGAGTGTGGCGCCGAGGCACATGGCGCACGGCTCGCAGGAGGTGTGCATTTCGTGTGAGGGTAGCTCAGGTGCGTTCAGCGTAAATGAGCCCAGCCGCTGCTGGGCCATCATGAAGGCGACCATCTCTCCATGCAGGGTGCAGTTGTTGAAGGCGACGACGCAGTTCATTCCCACGGAGACGAGCCTGCCGGTTTCGGATTCGAAAATGGCCGCTCCGAAGGGGCCCCCGGTTTTCCGGATGACGTTCTGGCGCGAGACTTCTATCGCGAGCCGCATGCGCTCTTCGTCCGATTGGCAGGTGCGGGTCCAATCAACGACTTCATCCACCCAGGAGGGATACTCCACGTGAATGACTGGGTTGGGCGTATCCGGTTTCATTGTGCCCAAACTACCGCGTCTTTGACCGGAACCGAAGCATTTGAAGAAACCCCTTGACACTGTGTGTTATAACACGTATTATTTCCTTCATGTCCCATTCGCTCAAGGAAGATATCAAGCAGGCGAAGCCGTTTCGCAACCTCCAGCAGGAGGCGCAGCTGAACGTCGTCCGCACATCCAATGTCCTGAGCAACGCTTTTGAGAAGATGCTCAAGCCTCACGGGATCACCGCCACGCAATACAATGTGCTCAGAATCCTGAGAGGGGCAGAGCCGAATGGGCTGTGCAGGAATGAGGTGAGCCAGCGGTTGTTGAACCGGATGCCCGATGCCACGCGCCTGCTCGATCGAATGGAGCAGGCAGGCCTGGTCGCTCGCGCTCGCAGCGATGTGGACCGCCGTCTCGTTACCACCCGCATTACGGTGAAGGGCCGTCGCCTCGTGGACAGCCTCGATGACGCCGCAGACGAGCAGCACGCCAGGGCTCTGGGTCATCTCAACACTGAGCAACTCAAGACGCTGGTGCGATTGCTCACGCTGGCCAGAGAGAAGGTGTGAGTTTTTTTGAAGTAATAGGTGTCATAACACGTGTAGTTAAAACACGCAGTTCAAATAACCCAGGAGATTTCACAATGTCAGTATTCAGCGCAGCATCCAGCCGCCAGGTCAACGTCGCCCTCGCCATCCTCAGAGTCGTAGTCGGAGTGATTTTCGTGGCCCACGGGGGCCAGAAAATCTTTGTCTTTGGATTTGACGGAGTCGCCGGCGCATTCGGCCAGATGGGAGTGCCAATGGCCGGCATACTTGGACCGTTCGTCGCACTTGTAGAGTTGTTCGGGGGACTTGCCCTGGTCACAGGGCTTCTGACCCGCGTCGCATCGCTCGGACTGCTGTCAACGATGGTCGTAGCAATCCTGCTCGTTCACATCAGCAACGGCTTCTTTGCGCCAACCGGAGTTGAGTTCCCGCTTTCGCTCCTCGGTTCAACGTTGGCGATCGCCATCACTGGCGCCGGCGACCTTTCGCTCGACAGGTTCTTTCGCAGAAAGCCATCGGTCACGGTTGAAGGGACGCTCACAAGGGAAAATCTCCGCGCAGCGTAAAACTGCCGACCGGCCTGCTCGCGAAATTCCGGTTATGGACTCGTGAGCAGGTAACGTGCACAACAAATACGGCTCCACATCGGTGCTGAACTGGAAGAAGCCGCGGCCAGTGCGCATCTTGCAAGCTGAAGCACAGCCGACCTGGACCGACGAATGAGAAATTGATGGAACTGGGCAT
Organism: Gemmatimonadaceae bacterium; assembly: GCA_046593625.1. Taxonomy (GTDB): domain Bacteria; phylum Gemmatimonadota; class Gemmatimonadetes; order Gemmatimonadales; family Gemmatimonadaceae; genus UBA4720. The sequence goes on from JBKJNN010000080.1 coordinate 1,928, forward strand.
CTACAGCTTCGCCGAAGCCACGCCCGATGCAGCCACGGGGAAAACAATCTCCGCGCAACAGCGCATGAGCGACCTGCTCGAGGAAATCGAGCTGGCCGACAAGGTGGGGCTCGATGTCTTTGGAATAGGCGAACACCACCGCCCCGACTACGTTGTCTCCGCACCCGCAGTGGTCCTCGCGGCCGCGGCCGCCCGCACGAAGACAATCCGCCTTTCCAGTGCCGTAACGGTCCTCAGCTCCGACGATCCCGTTCGCGTATTCCAGGACTTCGCCACGGTTGACCTGATTTCCAACGGCAGGGCCGAGATCATGGCCGGTCGCGGCTCTTTCATCGAATCGTATCCGCTCTTTGGCTACGATCTCGAAGACTACGACGCGCTCTTTTCCGAAAAGCTGGAAATGCTTCTCAAAATCCGCGACGACGTGCGGATAACCTGGCAAGGCAAGCTCACACAGTCCCTCGGCGACCGCGGCGTTTATCCGCGCCCGGTACAGCATCCACTTCCGGTCTGGATCGCCGTCGGCGGAACGCCTCAATCAGTCGTGCGCGCCGGCACACTCGGCCTCCCTCTCGCAATCGCGATCATCGGCGGCGCTCCTGACAGGTTCGTGCAGTTCGCCGATCTCTATCGCGAGAGCGCGCGCCGGGCGGGACACGACGTCTCCAGGCTTCAACTCAGCATCAACTCGCACGGCCTCATCGCCGACGATGCCGAAGTCGCAGCCAACATCGCCTGGCCTGCTTACGCCGACACGATGGGACGCATCGGCCGAGAGCGCGGGTGGCCCCCGCCGACGCGCCGGCAATTCGACGCCGAGCGCTCCCCGCGAGGCGCCATGGTGCTCGGGAATCCTCAGCAGGCGATAGACAAGATTCTCTACGAGCACGAGCTTTTCGGTATGACGCGTTTCCTGATTCAATTCACAGTCGGCAGTCTTCCCCATTCCGTGGTCATGCGATCCATCGAACTGTACGGAACAGTGGTCGCTCCCGCCGTTCGCAAGGAGATATCATCCCGCATGGCCGCGGCCTGATGCCGCAATAGCCGCGATGCCAGAGCTTCAGCTTCGGTTCGCGGGCGTTACCACGAGACTCGTAGGCATGGTCGAGGACCTCCGGCGCAAGGAGGACCGCCTCGCTCTCGTTCTTGCGCTTGTAATCGGCGCACTCGTTGGACTTGTTGTCGTTGCGTTCATTCTGCTCACCGGCAGGCTCGCTGCTCACATGTACCCGGCAGGGGGCGCAGGATGGCGCCGCCTGCTCGTCCCGATAATTGGGTCCATCGTTACGGGATACCTGCTGTTCCGGTATTTCCCCAACGCGCGCGGAAGCGGCATCCCGCAAACACGCGCCGCTGTCTTCATTCATGACGGCCACATCTCGCTTCGCACGGTTATCGGCAAGTTCATCTGCTGCTCCACATCCCTCGCAAGCGGCATCGCACTCGGCCGCGAAGGCCCGGCGGTGCAGATCGGATCCGGCGTTGCTTCGGTAATCGGAAGGCGGCTTGGGCTGAGCAAGGATCAGGTGAGATGGCTCGTTCCGGTCGGTGGTGCGGCAGCACTCGCCGCCGCGTTCAACACGCCGATTGCGGCGATCATTTTCGCGCTCGAAGAAATCATGGGCGACCTCCATACGCCCATACTCGGCTCGGTTGTCCTCAGTTCTACAACGTCATGGATGGTTCTTCATCTCATCCTGGGTGACGAGCCGCTGTTTCACGTGCCCGGATATCATCTCGTCAGTCCCGTCGAGCTGTTGTTCTATGCGGCGCTTGGGATTGTCGGCGGCCTCGCTGCCGTGGCGTTCGTCAAACTGCTGCTGAAACTGCGTGCATGGTTTGCGAAACTACCGCGCACCTCCGCGTGGATTCATCCTGCCGCCGGCGGGGTCCTTGTCGGCGTGATGGGCTTCTACGTTCCCGAAGTACTCGGCGTTGGCTACGACCAGGTCGAGAAAGTGCTCAACGGCGATCTCATCTTCAGAGTGGTAGTCATGCTTGTGGTGATGAAGATGATCGCGACGGCTGTGTGCTACGCATCGGGAAACGCTGGCGGCATTTTCGGGCCGACGATGTTCTTTGGCGCGATGGTGGGTGGGGCGGTGGGACAGGTTGCGCATCTCGCATTTCCCACGGTGACGGCAGGCCCGGGTGCGTACGCACTCGTGGGAATGGGAGCGATGTTCGCAGGCATCATCAGGACGCCGCTCACATCGGTGATAATGATCTTCGAGGTGACGCGAGACTATACGATCATCGTGCCGCTCATGATTGCCAACATGCTCGCGTTCTTCATCTCGCAGCGGCTTCAGCGCGAGCCGATCTATGAAGCATTGTCCCTTCAGGATGGACTGCACCTGCCGAAAGCATCGTCGCGCGCAGCAACCGGCGCGGTCAGGGTAGTGACTGCGATACGCGAGGCGCCCGAGCCACTGCATCCCGACACTCCTGCGCGAGCCGCGCTCGAGCGCGTGAGTGACAGCAAGCTCGACTCCTGGCCCGTGGGAGACGCAGACATCTTCATGGGTATGGTCCGTACAACCGATCTTCGCGCTGCAATCGAAAGTGGCGAGAGCGAAGAAGAGGTTACGGTCAAGCAGGCGATGAAGCTTTCCAGCGAGCCGGAAAGTTCGACCGAGCCCGGTTTCGCACACGTCCACACTGATCACACACTGAGCCAGGCGCTCGGCAGAATGGGCGTGAGTCATCACAATGTGCTGCCTGTGGTGAGCCGTGCTGACGTGAAGATATTGCTCGGTCTGGTAACGCTTCCGGACATTCTGCGCGCATACGGTGTCGAGAATACAACGCGAACCGGCGAGTTCCCAACGGTGTCGCAGTGAGCAATCCGGATCAGCCCCGGTCAGTCCCGACGGCAAGCACCACCGCGTTTCTGGGAACGTTCGGAGTGGTCTTCGCGCTCATCGCGTTTTTTCTCGTGTTCGATACCTTCCTCGCGCGCATCGACAGCGCCGAGGCGAGCTCGCGCGCGGCGGGGGAGTACAAGGCGGGAATGCGTCTCTCTCTTGCCGGTGAAGTTGACGAGGCTGCAGACAGGTTCCGCACAGCCGCATCGATGGACAGAACTCATCCTGCGTATTCGGTGGCCCTGGCTCGCGCGCTCCTTGCCCAGGGCAAGTACGTCGCTGCCGAACGGCTCCTGGAGACGATCCTTCAGAACGATCCGACGGATGGTGCCGCAAACGTTCTGATGGCGCGCGTGATGGTGAAGGAGAATCGCATCGAAGAGGCAAAGGCGCACTATCATCGCGCTGTTTACGGGCGATGGCGCGCCGCCGAAGGAGGCAGCAGCATGGAAGCGCGGTTCGAGCTTATAGAGTTGCTGGCGAGCATGCAGGCCAAACAGGAACTGCTCGCCGAAATTCTTCCCATCGAAGATCAATCGCTCGACGACCTCGACTTGCGGAATCGAATTGGCAGCCTGTTTCTTGTGGCGGGCTCGCCGGCTCGCGCCAACGAAGTTTTTCGCGAGGTGATTCGCAAGCGCCCGGATGATGCAAGAGCGTATGCGGGGCTCGGAGCGGCAGCGATGGCGCTCGGAAACTACCGCGCTGCTGAAGACAACCTGACGCGCGCGTTAAGGCTGGCGCCCAACGATTCTGCGGGCATAGCCCAGCTCGATGTGGCGCGCGCGCTGCTTGCGCTCGATCCGATGCGTCGCGGCTTGCGGCTCAGCGATCGTTACGATCGAAGCAGCCGCCTTGTTCAACTGACATCGGCCGAAGTGTCCCGTTGTTCAGCGGATATTACGGCGCGTGCTGCTGCGGCGGCCGCGTCCGCCGCGGCAGATTCTGCACTGCGTCCGGCGCGCAGGCAATCAGAAGCGCGGATGAACGATGCTATCGAGGAAAATCTTTCCGAGTCGCAGCGTCTATGGGCTATGCGGCCCGCGCAGTGCAGGCAGGGAACCAGTCCCGATTCAAGAGCGCTGACTCTCATCCAGGAGCGCCTCGCACGGTAGCACCCGGTGGTCAGGTGATGTCGCGGAGCTCGTCGGTAGCGGCGAGGAGATAGCCGATCTCCTTTGACCTCCCGAAGAACTCGTCGTACTTCATCGAAGGGCAGGGGGCCGCGTCGCGCAATTGCATCGCCGAGATTCTCACCTTCCACTATTCCCATGATGAACCACGCGAGTCCCTCGCGTTCATCGACACTGAAGATAGGAACAATGTTCGGATGATTGAGCTGCGCCGCTGTCTCGGCCTCCCGCAGGAATCGCTCGCGGATATCGGAGCGAAACGCGAGCTCGGGCGGCAGGATCTTCAGTGCGACACTTCGCTTCAATCGGCGGTCCCTGGCACGGTACACAATGCCCGAGCAGCCGCGTCCAAGCTCCGACTCTATGTCGTGGCCGGGCTCGACGGCCTTCGCCACGCGTGCGAGAAGTTCCGAGTCGGAGTTGCCAGGATGTGCCAATTGTCTATGAAAAAGTGCCGCAGCTAGTCTATCGCGGAGGGCGGTGAATCGCGAATCCCGGCGGTGATGGACAACATCTGGCGGGAGAGAGATTTGCCGGAGTGGTGCGGCGTCAGGATATCTTTATGAATGCTGGAACAGAAACGCCCCCGTTCGAGGGGCCACGGACTTCGATCAATCAAACCCATCTCGTACAGATGGGCCCTCGCCGTGTGTGCCTTCCCGGTGTTTGCCGCTCTCTTCACGACGACTGCGTCGGGACAGCGGGCAACCATCGCATCGCCCGACACGCTGCCTCCTCCTCCGGTTGCAACATGGGATTCGCTTTATTCCGGGCGCGATTCGGCCGCGCTCGTCAAGTCAGTCCGCGCCTGGAAGGGAAACAAACTTCCGGTGGTAGTCCTGTATCAGGGCATCGTTGCCGACTGGACCAACAATCCGAATGATGCGGTTGGCCTTCTCGAGCCGCTCGTAGCCAGTTCGCCACCACTGCTGTCGCGCACCCGACAGAGGGAAGCGATGCGCGCGCTCTCCAGCAGCTACTTCAAGGCGAAAAAATACTCGAAGGCAACTGACATCTTTCTGGCCGAGATAATCGGGCTCGATGCAGTGGTCGACTCGGCGGTTCGGGCTGAGGAGGAGCGGAAGGCCTTACCGGCGCCGATTCTCGAGGCACTGACTTCTCCTGAAGCAACACCGCCGCCTGCACCTGAGAAGATTCCCAAAGAACTCGGATTCATCGCGCTCCTGTTTGCGCTGTTCCTGCTGCCCAAGATGTTGCAGCGCTACAGAGTTCCCGGCGCAATCACTGCACTTGTAATGGGTGCGATCGCTTCGGCGATGGGCTGGTTTCCCGAGGATCCCACGCTCAATCTGCTTTCCACGCTTGGAATCGTGGCGCTCTTTCTCTTTGCGGGATTGGAGATCGACGGCCGCGAAATTCGGAAGAACATCAGGCCGCTGGTGCTTCACGCAACGATCTGGAGTGCGCTTGCCATCGTCACCGCATTGGTGGCGTCGATGGCATTCGGATTGTCACCGCGCGTTGCGGCACTCCTTGCGCTTGCGATAGTCACTCCCTCTACGGGTTTCATTCTCTCGTCACTCTCCGAGTTCGGGCTCACGCCCGAGGAGCAGCGGACCGTCCGTACCTACGCCGTCGGGTCTGAGCTAATTGCGCTTGGGGCGTTCTTCTTTGTTCTCCAGTCCACGTCGCTTCAGCATCTCGGGCTCGGCCTGGCAGCGATGGCCGGTGTCGTGATAATCATTCCACTCGCGTTCAAGGTGTTTGCAGCGTTTGTCGCACCGTATGCACCCAAATCGGAATTCGCGTTCCTGCTGATGGTTGCCGTCGTCTGCGCCTATGCAACACGGCTGCTCGGTGTGTACTACCTCGTCGGCGCATTTCTCGTGGGAGTTGCCGCCCAGCGGTTCCGCGCCAGTCACCCTGCCATGTCGTCCGAAAAAATGATTGACGCGCTGGAATCGTTCGGGTCTGTGTTCATTCCGTTCTACTTCTTCCACGCCGGAACCGACATTCTCCCCGAGCACCTCACCTGGAATGCGGTTGGACTCGGTCTGTTGCTCGTGGCGGCATTCGTCCCCATCCGTATCGGCGTAATTGCACTTCATCGCCGGTGGGCGCTGAAGGAGCCCTTCAAGGCATCGCGGAGAATAGGAAGTGCACTCGTTCCAACGCTTGTCTTCACGCTCGTTATCGTGAGCATACTGCACGAACGCTTTGGCATTTCCGGAACGATTGCTGGAGGGCTTGTGCTCTACACCGTTCTGAACACGATCATGCCAGCGTTTGTGTTGCGTGCCGCGCCTGCGGATTTCGAGGACTTCGAGGCGCTCCCCCTGCGAACGCCAGCGAGCGCAAACTGAAGCGTTACACGATCTGAATCGCGCTGAGTTTCAGCGGCGGGAAGAGATTCTTTCCAGTGCCCACTGAGCGTGCTCGCTTACGAGAGCGTCAGGATTATCAGCCGCTGAAGTCAACGCGGGCACATCGCGTTCGTCACCGATGTTGCCCAGTACTACGGCCGCATTGCGTTTCAGGCCGCGGAGCTTTGCTCGCTTCATCGCAGACTGTTTGAAAGACGCACGAAAGTCTTCATCGTCCATCGAGAGAATCCTGTTTGCGAGCGTGCGCGAGTCACCAGCAACTGCATCGCGCGGCCGGAACTCGTCGATGGTGAGCGGTCTGGAGAACGAGATGTTCCACGGACAGACATCCTGGCAGATATCGCAGCCGTAGATCAGGTCGCCAACGCCCTCGCGTAACGCGGGAGGAATTGCACCCTTCGTTTCGATTGTCAGGTAGGAAATGCAGCGTGTCGCATCTAATACCAGTGGTTCCGTCAGTGCATTTGTGGGGCAGGCGTCGAGGCACCGAGTGCAGGTCCCGCAGCGGTCGGCCCCGAACGGCGGATCTGGATCGAGAAGAAGGTCTACGAGTAGTGCGCCGATGAAAAAGAATGAACCGAGGCCGGGGTTGATGAGATTGGTGTTCTTGCCCTGCCACCCCAGCCCGGCACGTTGCGCCAGGTCACGCTCCAGAAGTGGACCGGTATCCACGTATGACTTGCCCGCTACTTCGTGACCGGCATATCCATCGATCCACTCATGAAGGGAATCGAGTTTTCGCCACATGATTTCGTGGTAGTCGTCTCCGCGCGCGTACCTTGCAACCGGGCCCGATGGTGACATGCCTCCGTAATTGAGGCCAACCACTATGGCCGAGCGCGCGGGCTCAAACGGAAGCCGGGTGTCCCGTCGCTTGGCAGCGCCACGACTCAGATACTCCATGTCGCCTGCGTATCCGCGCGATAGCCAGTCTTCGAATGCGTCCGCCGTTTCAGCAGGGCCGAGAGCGGTGATCCCTGCGAGGTCGAAGCCGAGCCCGTATGCCTGCGCCTTTATCAGACTTTCAGGAGTCTGGTCGGGAGCGGCCACGGTCATGATTCGCTGCCAGACCAGTGCGCGTAACGCTCCGTGTCGTCAGCGGACGGGACAGCATCGTGATCTCCGTACGCGGTGAACATGCGCCACTTCACATATGTCGGATCAGGAAGGGGCAGGTAGGGAAAGCGCGCGTACCATCGGCGAGACCTGAAACGCCATGCAATCCTGAACAGATCGATAGCGAGCCGGGGGCGCCGGAGCGAGCGGCCGGCAAGCGTCAATGACAATCGTAACCACGACATGGATCATGTAATATAGGAAGATGCTGAACCACTCCCGTCCTGTCGTTGTAGGACTCATCTCGGATACGCATGGAATGCTGCGCCCTTCCGTGCACGACGCTCTCAAGGGCGTGGACCTGATTCTCCATGCAGGCGATGTGGGCGGGTCCGACATCCTCGCCGAGCTGCGAATCATCGCGCCAGTAATGGCGGTGTACGGAAACACCGATGCTCCGGGCGATCCCGAACTGGAATCAGAGATTGTCGTGACAGTCGGCGGGAAGGTGGTGCACGTCAGCCACGGCCATGAAGTGGGCTCTCCCACTCCCGAAAAACTCGCGGCGACCTATCCCCATGACATCATTGTGTATGGCCACACTCACCGGCAGCTCGTGACGCGTGAGGGTGATCGCCTCGTAATAAATCCGGGAGCCGCAGGGGCTCGCCGGTTCAAGCTGGAACCGAGTGTGGCGCGGCTTACGATAGAAGATGGAGAAGCGGAGGTGGAAATTGTTGCCCTCGGTTGAACTCGCGCCGGATGCCATACACGTCTGGACCGCACCTCTCGATATCGACGAACACGAAATGGAGGGCATGCTTGCCCGAATATCGCCGAGCGAGCGGAAGCGCGTCGGGAGTCTCCTGGAGGAACGCGCGGTGCGACAGCATGTCGTCTCGCGCGCAATGCAGCGTCAGATACTGGCGAGCTACGTGGGAGGATCGCCGAGCGATATCAGATTTGGCGCGGTTGCGATGGGAAAGCCGACACTTGCGTACCCCAATGATATAGGACTCACGTTCAACACTACGCACTCTGGCCGGCTCGTCATTGTTGCCGTCACCGCCAATCGGGATGTGGGAGTGGACGTAGAGAACGTACGCCCGGTTCCGCGCGCGCTTCGCGTTGCAAAGCGTGTGTATTCAGCGGAAGAATACGAAATGCTAGCTGCACTCCCTGCGGAGAAGCTGGAGCGCGAGTTTCTGGCGATATGGGTTCGGCGCGAGGGAACGGCAAAAGCGCGTGGCGACAGCGTGTGGCGAGGACTCGCCAGCTGGAAGAACGGCGAAATCGAGAACTCGCCGGCGAAATGGGATTGGAGAGTGGAGTTTCTGGATCTCGGGCCGGAATTCGTGGGAGTCGTGGTGGCCTTAGGCGATGATTGGCGGGTGGAGATGAAAGGCCAACCAGATTATCAACGAAATCCATAGACCCGTTTGAGCCACAGATGACACAGATGGAGCACAGATGGCTCAGATGACCGTGGGCTGTTCTCCGCACCTCAGTTAGCGCTCGAATTCCCTGGGTTCAACATTTTTTAAGTTTTGCTTTTATCCAAAATTCTCATCTGTGTCATATGTGGTTACGTAGTTGAGGAGCCTGAGGAATCAAAGAAAGACCGCCCATCGAGCCCATCCGGCACCGCTATCCCCAGCGCCTCAAGCGCACTGGGCATCACATCCACCGTGCGGCGCGGCAGTGAACCGACGGGTTGGCTCGTAAGAAGCGGAACGAGCATGTGATCCCGGTGAAGCGCTCCGTGCGACGACACGTGCGGAATCGGCTCATACTTCGCACGGAAATCCCAGTTGCGCGCTGCGGAAAGGATTATCTCACCGGAGCGCGGCGAATCTGAGAGTCGCGCTATTTGCACGAGCGAATCTGGGTAATCCGTTGCGAAAGTGAGATCGTAAGCCACATCATCAGACAGGTCGCTCACTGAGCCCAGTCCCAGTGGGTCGCCAGTTGCCGGTTGATATGAGATTCCGCTCTCACCCCAGCTCATCACTGCAAAGCCGCGGCCCCTTGCATGCACTTCGCATTCACCGATACGCGTTGGGAGAATCATCAGGTCAACCGACTCGCGCGCCAGCAGTGCGTCCCTGACGGCCTGCCAGCGCCCGCCGAGATCGCCAAGCCACGGCCGCTCCCTTCTCGACAGGTCGAGATAGATGTGAGCCATGGCATTCCCGCTCACCATCACGGCGATCTCGCCACGGGTTGAATGAACGAAGGGGTGCGCTATCGCCCTGAATCCCAGCCGCCTGACGAGTCCGATGACGTCGTCGTGATTCAGCACGGGTGAATGGCCGTGATCGCTGACAACCCAGATATGCGTATCGTCCCAGCTACCCGCGCGCTCAGCGTCTGCGCGTATTGCCGCGACCGTTTCATCTACTATGGCGAGGGCGCGCTCGACGTACGGGCTCTCGTGACCTTCCGAGTGTGAACTCTTGTCGATGCCGGTAAGCGCGGCAAACACAAAATCCGGACGGTCCCTTCGAATCCGCGCTGTGAGCTCTCGCGATATCTCACGGTCAATCGCCAGCCATCCGTCTACCTCGCCCCTGAAATGCGTTCGCGCCGTACGCGCAACGAAACCCAATCCTCGGCCGAGCATGTCGCGTCTGTGCAGTCCGCGGCCGATGACGTTTAGCGCGGCGAGGCTGGATGGAGCCAGCTCAAAAATCGTCGGCGCATCGGCATTGAGGTCGCCATCGACATTCCGCATCTCGGGGCCAACGTAGCTGCGAGAATATCCCGGGAGGCGGCAACGCGTTCGCTCGCGGTCGTACCAGCGAAGACCCGGCAGCCCGATGGGGCCCGGATATCTTCCCATGACGAACGGCGCGTAAGCCGGGCCTGTTACCGAGGGGAACACCGACGTAATGGTGTTGAGTGCGCCGTCGCGCCGAAGCGCATCGAGTGCCGGCACGATGCCCCTGTCCATCGCGGAACGAAGAGTGTCGGGCCGCACTCCATCCGCAACAAGTATGACTACGGCCACTCGTTCAACTGGCGAGTGTCGTTACAGTACAACCACATTACATGAGCGCGTCGCGTCAGTCGCGATGACCAAGAGATCATTAAGCCGTGAGCAGGATTCAATATGGGAAAAAAGAAAACTACCGCCTCGAAGACGCCGCCGACTCCTCGAAAGAAGAGGGCGAAGCATGCGCGAACCGCCAGCGGCAAGAAGGCAGATGCTTCATCCCGCGCGTCAGCGGAGGAAGGTTCACGTGCCGGGCTGAGAGAGCGGACAGAGGAAGGACACATGATGGCAGGCCGCCTGCCCCCCTCGCGCGCAACGGCAGCGCGACAGGCAGGAGCAACGCGGACAATCGACGAAGCCATCCGCAGCTACACTCCCGTCACAGAAGACGAAAAGCTGCTTCAGCAGTCAGCGCCCGCGCCCGGCTCCGATTTCACGCGCACCGATCCCTGGCGCGTCATGCGAATCATGGGCGAATTCATCGAAGGATTCGACACGCTCTCATCTGTGGAGCGGGGCGTCACGATATTCGGATCTGCACGGACATCTCCCGAAGACCCGATGTACAAAGCGGCAGAGGAGGTTTCGCGATTGCTGGCCGAGGCGGGATTTTCAATCATCACGGGCGCAGGACCCGGCATCATGGAGGCCGCCAACAAAGGAGCCAAAGAGGCCGGCGGGCGTTCCATCGGCTGCAATATCGAACTGCCGTTCGAACAGGGAGCCAATCCGTACGTAGACACTCTAGTCAACTTCCGGTACTTCTTCGTCCGGAAGACGATGTTCATCAAATACTCGCAGGCATTCATCATCTTTCCAGGTGGCTTCGGCACACTCGACGAGCTGTTCGAAGCAATCACACTGATCCAGACGGGCAAGATCTATCAGTTTCCGGTAATTCTCTTCGGAAGGCACTACTGGGCCGGTTTAGTCCGCTGGCTCCAGTCGCGAGCACTCGCCGAAAGGAAGATTTCTCCGGGAGACATCGATCTGATGATTCTCACAGATGATCCTGCGGAAGCAGCGCAGGCGGTCATCAGCGCAGTCGAACCTCACAAATCGAAGTCAGCCTCCCGCGCCGCTGCGGACTGAGCAGACTGGCGGCTCCCGAATCGCGCGCCTAGTTTCAGA
>JBKJNN010000013.1:0-3195 GCA_046593625.1 Gemmatimonadaceae bacterium
GTTCTGGGTCCGCGCGCGCGCGCCGAACGAATGCTCGAAGCGATGAAATCCAACGGCTTCACAGCCGTTACAGATAGTCGCATGTTCGCACCCATCGGCATCGATATTGGCGCCGAAGGTCCGGATGCCATCGCGCTGTCCATCATTGCCGAAGTCTCGACAGTCATGACGGGACGCGATGGGGGACACCTGAAGAACCGCGCGGGGCCGTTGCACGCGTCACAGTCAGCCCCGTTGTCCCCCTGACCCAGCCCACGCGCAGCAACAGTGTCGCTGCCGTGATACTCGCGGCCGGTGGTTCAACACGCTTCGGATCGCCCAAGCAGCTATTCGAGTACGAAGGCCAGCCTCTCGTGCGTAGAGCGGCCACAACCGCTGCCGCTGCAGGACTAGATCCGGTGATTGTCGTTCTGGGCGCACACGCTGAGGAGGTTGCAAAGGCCCTGGCTTCCATGGGCTCCCTTACACTTGTCACAAATGCGGGCTGGCACACGGGACAGGCGTCGTCACTCACACTCGGCATCGAAGCGGCCATCGCCGCGAACGCGGAAGCGGCAGTCGTCATGCTCGCCGATCAGCCGCTTGTAGATGCCCGGTCGCTCGAACGTTTCGTCACCGCATTCCGCGCAGGTCATCGCGTGATTGCGGCGTCTTATGAGGATACCTTTGGAGCGCCCGCGCTGTTTGGCGCCGAGCACTTCGGAGCTATCATGTCGTTGCCCGGAGATCATGGTGCCGGACGATGGCTGAAGGAGAACTCCAGCATCGTGACAACTATCCGCATGGATTCTGCTGCCGTTGATGTCGATTCGCCTGAGGATGCCGCTGCAATTGAATCGGGGGACGAACTGTGACTCGTGTGATTAGCCGATGACATCGGGCGGTTTCATCTCTACGGTCGCGCTGGTCGGGATCGTGATCCTGCTTGCCTCACTGCTTTCCGGCATTCTGGACAGAAGCCGGCTGCCAGTTGTGGCTGTGTTTCTCGCGCTCGGTGCACTACTCGGACCGTACGGGCTGGGCTTCGTGGACATCGGCTTTCATTCGCCGGAGCTCCACGTACTCGCGATGCTAGCGCTCGCCATGGTGCTCTTCAGCGACGCCGTCACGATAGATGTGAACGAGGTTCGCGCGAGAAAACCGCTGCTGTGGCGACTGCTCGGCCCAGGTACGCTGATTCCCGCGGCACTCGTCGCCACAGCAGGAAGGTACCTCCTCGGTCTTCCCTGGCCCGCTGCCGCCATGCTCGGCGCAGCACTCGCATCCACAGATCCTGTCCTGCTTCGCAGTGTGCTGCGCTCCAAAGCCCTTTCCGCGATACCGCGAATCGCGCTTCAGATTGAAACCGGCACCAACGATGTGGTGCTGCTACCTGTCGTGGTGCTGGCTATCCTGGCAACAGGCGGCGGAGCGGACGGAGCAGTCGCCGCGGGTGGCAACGAAATCGCGCGCAGCATCGTCGGGCTGTTCATTCTCGGGCCCGCTCTTGGTGCACTCGTCGGCTGGGTCGGCATCGTGCTCTTGGACCAGATCAGGGCGAAGTTCGGCGTGCGGCGGGATTACGAATCTCTCTACGCAATCGGACTGGCCCTGAGCGCGTTTGCGTTTGCCGAAGCGGTCGGCGGAAGTGGTTTTCTCGCCGCGTTTGCAGCCGGATTCATGGTGAGTCTTCAGGACGTCGAATTGTGCGACTGCTTCATGGAATACGGCGAAGCGACGGCGGAAATGCTCCTGCTTCTGACATTCGTTGCGCTGGGTACATCGCTGATCTGGACAGGACTCACGATCATAGACGGCAGAACCATCGCCTTCACAGTGATTGCTCTCGTCACGCGCACTGTCGTTCTCTACCCCGTGCTGACCGTTGCCGATGTGACGGGACGTGACCGGCGCCTGATTGCACTCTTTGGCGCGCGCGGTCTGAGCTCACTGCTGCTGATTCTGTTGCCCGTGTTTGCAGGTGTCCCAGGGGCCGAGCGTCTTTTTACCATCACGTCTCTGGTGGTGCTGTGCTCGGTGGTGATTCACGGCGGATTGATTGCCGTATTCCTGAAGAAAAGCGCGGCGGTTGCTGCGGCGGTAGAGAAGCGTGTACTGCCGCATGAATCTCTGAAGAACGTTCCCGAACGAATTTCGCTCGAGGAATTTCGCCAGCTTCAGAAAGCAGGCGAGGAACTGATACTCGTGGATGTGCGTGCCGACAGAAATCGCAGGAACTCGGATTCGCAGGCGGCGGGATCGGTTCGCCTCCGTCCGCACGAGCCTGTGCGCGACGCCACCGAGCACAGGTTGTCGCAGCGCGGGACGCTTGTCCTCTACTGTGCCTGAATTGACGAAGCCACGAGCGCCCGTGCGGCGCTCCAGTTGAGAAAGTCAGGATGGCCGAAAGCGCGAGCGCTCATCGGTGGCTGGCGTGCATGGCAGAAGGCAGAGATGCCGATGGAGCCAAAGTCAGGCGACTGATCAGAGACGAATGCGCCGAAGAAGCTGCGCGTTCGCCGCAACAATTACGGTACTGAGCGACATCAGGATTGCGCCGACCGCCGGGCTCAGCACGAAGCCCCACCTCTGAAGCAAACCGGCGGCGAGAGGAATTGCCACGATGTTGTAGCCTGCTGCCCACCACAGATTCTGAATCATCTTGCGATAGGTCGCGCGAGAGAGTTCGATGATTCGCCCTACGTCCCGCGGATCACTGCGCACGAGTACGACATCCCCGGCTTCGACGGCGACATCGGTGCCGGCACCAATTGCAATTCCCACATCCGCCGTGAGGAGCGCCGGAGCGTCGTTCACGCCGTCGCCGACCATCGCCACGCGCTTGCCCGCGGCTTGCAGCTCCTTGATCTTCGCCGCCTTGTCTTCAGGCAGAACCTGCGAAAACACCGTATCGATCTTCAGCTCCGCCGCTACTGCGCTGGCGACTGCCTTGGAATCGCCGGTGAGCATTACCACTTCGACTCCGGTATCATGTAAACGCTTCACCGCCTCGTGCGATTCGGGGCGAATACCATCGGCGATCGCGAACGCGGCGAGAATGGATTGCTGATCCAGGAGATAGATGACGCTCTGGCCGCTTGCCGCCGCCTTTTCTTCGAATGCGCTGAACTGCTCCGGGATATCTACTCCCAGCTTCTTGAGGAGATTCGGTCCGCCACCGGAGAGCTTCCGACCATCCACGGTGGCCTGAACTCC
>JBKJNN010000002.1:0-21478 GCA_046593625.1 Gemmatimonadaceae bacterium
TCGGACTGCGGACTAACTGCATTACGGACTGCGGACCAACTGAATTACGGACTGCGGGCTAACTGCATTACGGACTGCTGACGGGTGCGGACTGCGGACTGCGGACTGCGGACTGCGGCTTCGAGCAACCTGGAACGGCCCGGCTCCGGGCGGACGGCTACAAACGGCGCTAACAGCGCGGGGCTTCAGATTGGACGGACTCGGAATCCCTCGTCGGTTTGTTGCCCGGGGGACAAGCCAGCATTAGTATCCGGTGGTACGCGCGCGTAGCTCAGTTGGATAGAGCGTCGGCCTCCGGAGCCGAAGGTCGTGGGTTCGAATCCCGCCGCGCGCATTCATTGCCTCATTTGCTCATGGGCAGTCTGGCTGTAGGATTGAGGGATGCGCCCTCTCGTTCTCGCCTCGCTTCTCTGCTTTGCGCCCCTTCTCTCCGCGCAGCAGCCCCAGACCAGCACGGTCCTCGCGCCCGATGCCGTCATCGACGGAACATCGGGAACTCCCCACCGCGGCTGGATAGTCGTAGTAACAGGCGCCTCGATCGCCTACGCCGGGCCTGATGAGGCAAGCCACATCCCCGCAAGCTCGAAACGCATCAACATGCCCGGAATGACGCTCCTTCCCGGGCTGATTGACGCGCATGTGCACTTCTTTCTGCATCCCTACGACGAAACTCCCTGGGAAGACCAGGTTCTCAAAGAGTCGCTGGCACTTCGCACCGCACGCGCGACGGCCAGCGCCCGCGCCACTCTCCTCGCCGGCTTCACAACCGTCCGCGACCTCGGCACCGAAGGCGCCGGATACGCGGACGCAGGTCTCAAGCAGGCAATCAGCACCGGGGTCATACCAGGCCCGCGCTACCTCATCGCGTCGAAGGCAATCGTCGCAACTGGCTCATACGCGCCGAGCCGCACCGCAAATGCCTATGAGACTCCCATCGGTGCAGAGGAAGCAGACGGACCCGCGCTGCGCCATGTGATCCGTGACCAGATAGGACACGGCGCAGACTGGATCAAGCTCTACGGAGATTACAGGTGGGGGCCGTCGGGACAGGCTCGGCCGACTTTCTCACTGGAGGAAATGAAACTCGCCGCCGAAACTGCGCACGATTCAGGACGCGAGCTCGTTGTCCACGCATCCACGGCCGAAGGCATGCGCCGGGCTGCCGAGGCGGGGGCGGCAACCATCGAGCATGGGGACGAGGGGACGCCAGAAGTTTTTCAACTGATGAAGAAGAAGGGAACGGCGTACTGTCCCACCCTCGCTGCAACCGAAGCAATTCAGTCTTATCGCGGCTGGAAAAAAGGAAGCGACCCGATTCCCGATGCCGTCACGCGCAAGCGCCGCGCGTTCGCCGCAGCGGTTGCAGCCGGAGTGACTATCTGCACGGGCAGCGATGCGGGGGTTTTCACCCACGGCGACAACGTGCGGGAACTCATGCTCATGGCAGAGTATGGAATGAAACCGGCCGACGTAATCCGCTCGGCAACTTCAGTCACGGCAAAAATCCTGGGGCTTTCCAATGTTGTCGGCAGTATTGCTCCGGGCCTGAGGGCCGACATCATTGCCGTAGCGGGCGACCCGAGCACCGACGTTTCACGGCTGCGCAGCGTTCAATTCGTCATGAAAGACGGAGTCGTCTATCGAGACGACTCGTCACGACGGCCGTAGTTCTAGAAGAAAAAGAACTGTCCCCCGGAACCTTCAAATCTCGGATTGACCACGTTGTTGAATATGCTCCCGAACGAATAGGTCAAACCAACGCCTGCGAAGTATCTGTATGAAGTGGCGAGCTGCCGGCGCTGAAGCAGAATCTCCTCATCAGTTGCGCCCCCCTTCGGCAGGTAGAGCTGGTCTCGCACGACCGACACGCTTCCAAAGAGATTGAAGCTGAGTCCCTTGATCAGGCGCGCGTTGAGACTGTTGAAAACAACGAGCCGGCGTTTCGAGAAATCGTCCAGGTAATTCGCCCCTTCGATCGAGCCGTTCATCGACCCCCAGGGCTGCGTCAGGCTTACGGATGCCACGAGCGACTGGTCCGGGCGTACCTCGGAGATTTTCTCGAAGATCGTCGTATCGCGATAACGATAGCCACTGACTCCCACCGAATACTGCAGAGTCAGCGAGTGGCGCGTGGATTCGTCGTACGGATAGAAGTTGTATTCCACGGCAGGGGCAATTCGTCCGGCAATCTTCTGATTCAGGAACGTCGAGGATGTGAGCGACGCGCGCTGTCCGGCTGACCAGTGATCTCCGAAACTTTTGACGATCAGCTCGCTCGCACCAAACGAGCGCGAATAGCTGGAGAACTTCTGGCCCTCGTTGAAGGTGAAGCTGCTCTCATTATAGTTGCCGTTGATACTGGTGTTGACCTTCAATGCCTTCGTCACCCGATTGGCTGAAATGGATCCATTCAGACTCGTGAAACGCTGGGAGCTCTCGCCGCTGAAGTTTCCGCCGGCACGGGTGCGGAATACCCAGTAATTCCACGGATCGCGGCTCGGAGCTGAGCCAGCAGCAGTCACAGAAGGTTTCGCAAAGGAAACCTGGAGCCCTTCACCTGCGGGAGTTCGGGCTACATACCGAACCAGTCCCAGCTTCAGAGTGCGCGCAATTCCCTTCCGCCGGTCGTCATCGGTCGCTGCGTTCGCCGACACGTACTGCAGGGTGTCTGAGATCCCCGACATCTCCCTGAGTCCGATAAACGAGAACGTGTACGCTGTTCCGCCCCCGCCCGTCGGCTGCGTGCTCACGAGAATGTGCAAGGCCGCGTCCTTGCGGTCTCGCACATAGTCAACAAACGATATCTCCGTGCGGAAAAAATCGAAATCGCATCCGCGTGCGTTACAGTCGAGGAAAACCCTCAGCTGATCGGATGGCCGCGCGTCCTGTGCAGTTGCAGTGGCGGAAGGAAGGCCCAGCGCCAGCGCCAGAGCGAGTGCGACTCGAATCAAGAGAGTTTTCCGGCAAATGATTGCATCGACCTGTCAGGGAGTTGGGGTGCAGCAAAAATACATTTGCCTGTAAAAAGAAACATTAAGACACGATTACATGTTCATGGACCCGCCCGGCGGCTAACTTTCGGCCATGGCGCGTGATCTCCAGTGGAGTGACCTGAAAATCGGGGTTCTGACATTTGCAGGCATTGTTGCCTCTGCTTTGTCGATCCTGATTTTTGCACGCGTCGGCGCACTCCATGGAGACACCACTTCCATCTATGTCCTGACACGTGAAGCGCCGGGAGTGCTCAACGGCACCGATGTCTGGTTGTCCGGGGCGAAAATCGGCCAGGTAAAGGACATTCATTTCCGCCCCCCTTCAGCCGACACGCTCGAACGCCTCGCGCTTCACCTGGAAATCCTTTCTGACCGAATGCCCTACTTGCGAAAGGATGCCTATGCCGACATCAGGCCGGGCGGCAACCTCATCGGTAGTCCCGTCGTGTGGATTTCGTCCGGTACCTCCAACTCACCGGCGCTGATGCCGGATGACAGCCTCATCGATCGGCCGACTGGAAAGATGAAACCTGTTGGCGCCCGGGTGTCCGAGATCACCGACCGTATGACTGTTCTCGCAGACAGCGGCGGGCGCGTGCTGGGACTGCTGAGAACCCAGCTTGGAACCGTGAGCAACATCGTCGGAACGGGAATACCGCGAGTAGCGAAGGCGGCAGGTGATTTCTCGGATGTGGTAACTCGCGCCGGCGCGGGCAGCGGCAGCATCGCTCTCATTGTAAACGGCGATGCCCGGGAAAGAATCGCAAAGATCCGCGCCGAGACAGACTCCATCACCGCTCTGCTCTCTACGGGCAGCGGAAACGTGGGCCGGTTCAGAAGTGATTCGACTCTCACCCGGCAGATTGATCACCTCAACGGCGAGCTGGACAATCTGAAGAAGACTTTTTCAGGCTCCGGCGGAATTGCGCGAGCCCGGTCGGATACCGCGCTCTCTGCCGAGATGGCCCGCCTTCGCGTGGAGCTTGCAGCACTGATGGGCGACCTCAAGAAACATCCGAGGCGTTACATCAACTTCTGAAAGCTTGACCGTTTTCATGTGGCCGCTTAGGTTCGCCTTTATCGGCTAGAGCCGCCCCACCCGCCTGACAAGGACTATTCTCCGGACGCGAGTCTGGATTCCTCTTCGCAACTCCGCATTTCGACCGACGCTTCCCGGCTTCGAGTCCCCGCCCCGCTCACACCCGTCGCATTGCCCCTCCTGTGGACATAGCAGAACTAAAGCGCAAATCAGTCTCCGAGCTTCAGGACATGGCCGAGGGATTGAAAATCCCGGACACGGCGACGGCGGCAAAGCCGGAACTGATCTTCCGCATCGAGCAGAACCTGCTCGATTCGAGCGTCGCACTGCATGGCGAAGGCGTACTGGAGAATCTCCCGGAGGGCTACGGATTTCTGCGCAGCCAGGACTACAGCTACCTCGCGGGTCCTGACGACATCTACGTCTCGCCGTCGCAGATAAAGCGCTTCGGGCTGCAGACCGGCGACCTGGTGCGAGGTCAGGTGAGGCCACCGAAAGCGTGGGAGAGATATCTCGCGCTCCTGAAGGTGGAGAGCGTAAACGGCCAGGATCCGGAGGCCATCAAGACTCGCGTTCCCTTCGACAGCCTGCGCCCCCGCTACCCTGACACGCGAATCCGGCTCGAGTCTGAAGACGGCGACCTGTCAATGCGCGTCGTCGATGTCTTCGCGCCAATCGGAAAAGGCCAGCGCGGCCTGATCGTTTCTCCACCGCGCGCCGGCAAGACGATCCTTCTGGAAAAAATCGCCAACTCGATCGCGGAGAATCATCCCGAAGTCACGACGATCATTCTGCTGATCGACGAACGACCCGAGGAAGTAACGGAGATGATCAAGACCGCCACCAAGGCGGAGGTCATCAGCTCGACGTTCGATGAGGGTGCGGCCCGCCACGTACAAGTGGCTGACATGGTGCTGGAGAAGGCCAAGCGACTCGTAGAGGCCGGAAAGGACGTGGTGATCCTCCTCGACTCGCTGACGCGATTTGCGCGCGCTCACAATGCGGTGGCGCCCCAATCAGGAAAGATTCTTTCGGGCGGCGTTGATGCCGCAGGACTTCACAAGCCCAAACGATTTTTCGGTGCGGCGCGCAAGATCGACGACGGCGGCTCGCTCACCATCATCGCGACGGCGCTCACCGAAACCGGCTCGCGCATGGATGACGTGATTTTCGAGGAGTTCAAGGGAACGGGAAACATGGAGCTCGTGCTCGACCGCAAAATCGCAGACCGGCGAGTGTTTCCTGCCATCGACATTCTCAAGTCCGGCACACGAAAGGAAGAACTGCTTCTTTCTCAGGCCGAGACAAATCGTGTCACTCTTCTCCGCCAGTTTCTTGCCGACATGCCTGAAGCAGAGGCAGTGGAGTTTCTTCTCCGGCAGATGAAGAAATCCAGCAACAACGCGGAATTCTTCCAGCAGATGGCGCAGGGCGGATGAATCGCGCTCTGGCCCGGTGCCTTGCCGTCGATTACGGAGAGAAGCGCGTGGGACTCGCCATCAGTGACGAGCTCGGAATGATCGCGTCGCCGGCTGGCTACATTTCTCGCCGCGCAGGCAAGCGCGCTCCAGTGGCCGAGATCATACGGCGTGCTGAAGCGCTATCCGCACGAAGTTTCGTCCTCGGACTCCCGTTGGATGGAGAGGGAAACGAAACGGAATGGACCGCCGAGGTGAGGCGTGTCGGCGCGGAGCTGGAGAAGAGGACGGGCTTGCCGGTGAGATTCGTTGACGAGCGTTACAGCACAGCACAGTCGCTTCGCGCAATTCGGGAAATGGGTGGTTCCACGCGGGGCAGAAAGGGTGACGTGGATGCGCTCGCGGCAACTGTATTCCTTCAGAACACATTGAATCTGGATTCCTGATGCGGCGACTGGCCACAATCCTCATCCTTGCTCTCGCCGCCTGCACTTCTGCACCTCACGGAGCGCCAGTGCGCGTGATAGTTCCGCGCGGTGCGAGCTTCGGTGTTGCGGCGGACTCACTGCACCGCGCGGGGCTTGTCGGCTCGACACTGTTCTTCAAGCTCTATGCGCGAGTCAAGCGAACCGACCGCAACATCAAGCCGGGAACGTACCTCATCAAGCGTGGGACACCGTGGCCGGAGATAGTTTCCGCGCTGCACGGCGGGCGCGGGCTCGTGAACACCATCACCATTCCCGAAGGATTCACACTCGCGCAGATCATCCCGCTCGTCTCGACAGCATTGAGTGTTCCTCAGGAATCCGTCACGGTGGTTGTCCGCGACCCTGCACTTTTGAAGCGGCTCGGTATTCCGTCGGGGAGTCTCGAGGGCTACCTCTTTCCGGACACTTACGCTTTCCCTGACGGAACGCATGCGCGCTCTGCGATTCTCGAAATGGTCAAGCGTTTCGAGCGGGAGTGGAAGCCTGAGTGGACTGCCCGGCTCGACTCTGGTTCGCTCTCGCGACACGAGATCGTAACTCTTGCATCAATTGTTGAACGAGAAGCGAAAGTTGCGGCCGAGCGTCCCGTGATTGCGGCCGTGTACCTCAACCGGATCAGGGAAAAGATGCTGCTTCAGGCGGACCCCACGGTTCAGTATGCCCGAGGGACTCACGCCGCGCGATTGCTGTACAAGGATCTCGAAGTTGACTCGCCTTACAACACGTACAAGTATCCCGGACTCCCTCCCGGGCCAATCGCATCGCCAGGTGGTCCAAGCCTCCGTGCGGCGCTGCATCCGGCCGATGTTCCGTTTCTCTATTTTGTGGCCGCTCCCGACGGACACCACGAATTTCGCAGGACGTTGAAGGAACATGAAGCGGCGGTGAAAGCAGTCCGGAAATGAGAAATCTCTCCGCACTCCGGCTCATCGCGATTACCGATGACATCCGCGACGGCAAGGATGGTTTGATTGAACGTGCGCGGGGTGCAGCAAGAGGAGGCGCAACCTGCATTCAGCTTCGCCTCAAGGATGTCCCCGCGCGTGATCTCGCGGGCATCGCGCGCGAACTCGTGCAGTCTCTCGACGTGCCGGTCATTGTCAACGACAGGGCAGACGTTGCGATCGCGTCAGGTGCGGCGGGCGTTCACCTCGGTCCGGACGATGTGCCGGCGCGCGCGATCCGCAGTTTCGCGCCTGCTCATTTCATCATCGGTGTGTCGATAGGCTCCGAGAGCGAAGTCGGGAACAGGGACGGCGCAGACTACGCAGGCATCGGCCCTGTATTCCACACCGCTTCGAAGATCGATGCAGGGTCCGCGGTGGGGCTCGGCGAGTTTAGTCGCCTCGCTCGGCTGAGCGGCTTGCCCTCCGTCGGGATAGGGGGCATTTCCGCGACGAACGCACGCTCGGTGATCGAGGCGGGTGCGGAAGGCGTCGCGGTGATTGCAGCCGTCTTTGGCGCTACCGATTCATACGCGGCTGCCCGCGACTTGGCGTCCGCCATCGGAAGGTGATGTCGGGAGACTCAACTGCGAGGCTGGGTTTCGGTCGGCGGCGGCCGGCTCGTTTAGGTGAGCGACCGCGCCGCATCATCTTCTCCACGCTGTCGAGGACCGGCGGACTCAAAAACAGATCAGTGAGCTCTGGATCGAACTGAGTACCGCGACCCTCGGCGATTATCGCGGTGGCGACTTCGAAGGTTCGCGCGAGACTGTATGAGCGCGAATGGGTAATTGCATCGAAAGTGTCGGCAATTGCGACGATGCGTGCTTCGATCGGAATCGACAGACCCTTTAGGCCGCGCGGGTAGCCGTTGCCGTCCCATCGCTCGTGATGCGCAAGAATACCTTCGGGCAGTTCCGGGAAAAACGCGGTTAGCGGACGGAGAACATCTGCTCCCTTCTGGGGGTGCTCTCGCATCGCTCTTTTTTCCTCGGGACTCAGACCCGTCGATTCCGCCACGATGTCGGCAATGGCTCCATCCATTTTGCCGATGTCGTGAAACAGCGCCACGCGTTCCACGCTATGCTGTGTCCAATCGTCGAGATCTGCGGCTGCGGCCAGGGTAATCGCATAGTCGGCAACTCTTCGAACGTGCGCGCCGGTTTCAGCACTGTTGGCATCTATTGCGTCGAGGAGGCTTTCGAGGGTTGCTGCCCCGAGTCGTTCGAAGGACATGCGCCGGCGTCGCTCACGAATGAAGAGGGCGCTGGCAAGACCTGTGAAAACGCATGAAATGTATTTTAGCATCGCCCTCCTCAAGGCAAGAAGCGTACTGGGCTCGGGAGTTAGATTCACCGGATGGAAAACACGGCGAAGGTCACGACGAAGGGTCTTCGCCGGTGGGAGGCGGGGCATCCGTGGATCTACAGGAGCGATGTCTCCGAGCGCCCTGCCTGCGACGCAGGCGCTGTGGTGGTGCGGGACAGCAGGAACAGGCCGCTTGGATGGGCGCTGTGGAGTCCTCGCTCGGAAATCTCGCTTCGCTTCATCGAGCGTGACACCGATGTGGCCATCGACGCAGAATGGTGGCGGAACCGCGTAGACGCTGCGATGAAGCGTCGCGCGGGGCTTGAAACTGTGACGAACGCTTACCGCGTGGTACATGGCGAGGCGGATGGGTGTCCCTCGCTGGTGGTGGATAAATACGACAGGTGGGCAGTTGTGCAGCTGATGAGCGCCGGGCTGGAGGCGTTTCGGAGCGAGATCATCGATGCGGTGGTGAGTGTCACGCGGGTAGACGGTGTGCTTGCACGGAACGACGTGGCACTTCGCGAGAAGGAAGGACTTCCGCGCGAGACTATCCCGCTATTTGGCGAGGTACCCCAGGAGATAGAGGTCGATGAACACGGGGTGCGCTATATCGCTGCTCCGTACACCGGTCAGAAAACCGGCGCTTTTCTCGATCAGCGCGAGAACCGGCGGCTCGCAGGCGAAATTGCGCGTGGGAAAGCACTGGACTGCTTCAGCTATCACGGGTCTTTCGCGCTGCACCTCGCCCGCAATGCCGACACCGTTGTCGCACTTGACTCGTCGGCGCATGCGCTGGAGCGGGCAAGGCAGAATGCGCTATTGAATGGAATCGAGAACGTTGATTTCGTCGAGGCAAACGCCTTCGAGTTTCTTCGGGAGAGGGAACGTGATGGAGAGCGTTACGATACGATAGTGCTCGATCCGCCCGCATTCGCGAAGTCGCGCAAGTCAGTTCCCGCAGCACTTCGCGGTTACAAGGACATCAACATGCGCGCCATGAATCTGCTCTCGAGCGGTGGTATGCTGTTCACCGCCAGCTGCAGTTTTCATGTGCCGAGGGCGTTGTTCATGGAGATGCTCGAGGCTGCGGCGGCAGACAGTGGCCGCCGCATGGCAATCAGGGAAATTCGGGGCCAGCCGCTGGATCATCCTGAAATTCTTACCATTCCCGAGACGGGGTACATCAAGGGCGCGCTGCTCGAGGCGCTCGACTGAACATGCCTGAGCTGCCCGAAGTAGAAGAAGCGATGCAGCGGCTGCGGGCCGCAGTGGAAGACAAAACCATTTCGCGTGCCGGAGCAGTGCATCCGGCGCTCGCCCGTCAATTTCCCGACGCAAGTGCGCGGCGTTTGAAGAAGCAGACAATCGTAAAGGTCGAGCGCCGCGGAAAGCATCAGCTGCTTCATCTCGCCGATGGTTCGATCATACATGCTCATTTCAGGATGAACGGCGACTGGCTCCTCTCCACGACCGACCAGCCACTCGACAAGTTTACTCGCGCTTTCATCGAGTTGAGTGACGGGACGCGGATCGAACTGAACGACAGGCGAGCGCTTTCGGCTCTCTCGGTACATGCGAAAGGCGAAAACCCGCTGCCCGATCTCGGGATGGAAGCGAATGATCCTGCGCTGGACGCAGATCACCTGAAGCTTGTACTCCGTTCCAGACGGGGACCGATCAAGCCGGCGCTGATGGATCAAAAGGTCCTTGCAGGACTCGGAAATATCTACGCTGCTGAATCTTTATGGAGGGCGAAGATCAGTCCAAAAGCCGTCGCATCGTCTTTGTCGAAAGCGCGGCTCGCCAGACTGGTCGACGGAATTCAATCCGTGCTGATGGAGGAGAATCGGCCGCCCGGGCGATATACCGACGTCGAGGGCCGAGACCGGTTTGCGGTTTATGACCGTGAAGGTGAGCAGTGTCCACGATGTGGCGCGACAGTGAAGCGAATTCCTCAGGCCGGGCGTTCGACTTACTACTGTCCGCGGTGCCAGAGGGTCTGAACTACAGCCACAGAAGGCACAGATGGGCACTGATGACACAGATGAAGACGGATTCTTGAGGGAACCTGCGATGAGGCATTCCACCACGCAGGGCAGTTCTCCCTTTATCAAGTCCAGGATTTTTCATCGATGTTCATCCTGGCTCCTATGTGCATCTGTCGCTGTCCCATCTGTGCTTTCCCTCGCTGTTTCATCTGTGCTTTCTGTGGCCGCTTTTCGAACGCCTCCCGCCGAACAAAAAAAGCACTTGCGCAACGCCGCACAACTTCTAGCTTCCTCCGCAACGCGCCGGGAGCCCGCATCATCCTCGCCATGCAATGATGGACCATTCGTCGCCACGATCGCTCAAGCATCAATACGATCTTTTCGTGGAGAACGAGATCGAGATCTATAAGGATTCGATCTCACGCACCGCGCTTCTCAAAATTGGCGACGAAGCTGTCTCCGCCCTCCAGGCACAGTCGCAGCTGGCGATGAATGAACTGCTCCTGTGCGATGAAGTCGATCGCATCATCCGCAAGCGCCAGAAGCTTCCATCGTATTCCACCTGGCGCAGGATGGAACTGAAACGGCAGAAGGAACGCGAGGAATTCCGCAGGCCCGAGCACTGGGGAGTCCGCCCGGACAGTATGCTGGCTCGCGAAGTCAACCTTCCCGCCGACTCCCGAGTGCTGGTGGCGGGACCTTCGTCATCGAGCACGGCTTTGTATCTCGCGGCGCAGGGCTGTTCAGTGACCGAGATCACGCCGTCGGGTGACGGGAGTGTGAATCTGAAACCAGAAGAAGCCGCGCTGCTATCGGGTCGAGTGGACAAGCTCCCTGTCAGCCTGGCTGACTGGGCGCCGGATGAACCTCTCCATGCTGTGGTCTGCACCCCCGAGGCGTTTGCCGGACTGACCGCTGCAGAGCGCGCCAAGGTCATCGAAGTTCTTCAGAGCGCGACCCGCGATGGAGGGGTGCATCTGGTGGACACCATTATTGCGGCCCGCGGCGAGCCGTCCCTTTCGGAACTGCGCAAGAGCTACAAGGGCTGGACAATCTCGGTGCTCGACGACGGAGTCACATCACGAAGCTTCCTGGCTCGAAAGGAAGTAGCCTGACGGCTGGCTGGCATTACCGGTGTGTCCTAAGTACACGCCTGTCCCCCAAATCGCGTGTCATTTCGCAACACCACGCCGCCCCTTCAATCGGCCTAGTCGCGTAACCCACTGCCGCACAACCACTTACATAGCGGCACCAAGTGGCACCGTGGATGCGTTACACGCTTCCGCCCGATATGTAGTCGGGCTATACCATATAGAGAGCAGGATGAAAAAGAATTCCCAGGCCAGCGAAACAGACGAACCGCTCGGCATCATCATATCACGCGGCGACAGAAAAGAGGCCCCGCCAATCTTTGCGGCCTACATCTGGGGTCCGGCTCCGGAACCCGCGGCAGACAAAACGTCAAAGGTCGCCTAAGTGGCGGAATAAGCTCAGTCCCAACGGCGGCCCTCCCGGCCGCCGTTTGCCAACCGGCCCTCTACATATAGTAAGACCTCAACGGCCGACGGCAAACGGTACGTCCCTTGCCCCCTCTACTCCCAATGAAAGAGTCGTTTGAAGACTGGGAGGGTGAGCGGGAAGCACTGATGGGCCGGAAAATTTCCGAGCTCGGTCTGTCAATATCAGGCACCCGGGTCGAACGCCTCACAGAGCAGCTTTACCTCGAGCTCTCGGCGAAGGGGCTCGCCTTTCGGCCTCCCGTATACCTGAGCGACCAGTGGGGATGCCCTGACGGAACTCCCGTCATCGGCGTGCCCTTCTACCTGGCCGATCCACGCCTCGAAAAAATCGAAGACGATTTCGCTGAGGGCATAGAGTCAGATACTGAGTCGATGCGCTTCATGCGACACGAGGCGGGACACGCGTTCAACTACGCGTACCGCCTGCACGAGCGCGCCGACTGGCGGCAGACGTTCGGACCCTACTCACGTCCGTACCGCGAACGCTACCACGCAGATCCGTTCTCCCACGAGTATGTGCGCCACATTCTCGGATGGTACGCACAGAAACACCCGGACGAAGATTTTGCGGAATCTTTTGCAGTATGGCTGACACCTGATCTCGACTGGAAAACTGCGTACGCCGACTGGCCCGCGCTCGCAAAGCTTGATTACGTTGACCGCGTGGCACGTGAAGTTGGTGAGATGCCCATGGATCTGCCCGTGCCCGGAGACGACGACCTGCCTGTCAGCTCCATGACGTATTCCCTGACCGACCACTATTCATCGCTTGCCGCGACTATACCTGTCAGCGATTCGCGCACCTTCGATGGCGACCTGAAGAATATTTTTGCCACGCAGTCGGAAGCGCCGGACGGACAGCCAGCGTCAGAGTTTCTTTCCTCGCACCGGCGCGAAGTGGTCGGGCGCATTTCCTACTGGACGGGCGAAACCCCCTCCTCCGTCCGCGAGCTCATCTACCTCCTCGGCAAGCGCGCTGCGGCACTCGACCTCAGAGTTCGCGGTCTCGAGGCCTCCACTCTCATTGAACTCACCGCATTCGGTACTGCAGTCATGATGAATCACCGCAACGCAAGCATTTCCCCCAGACGATCACGCAAGCCCAAATGAAAATTGTACTGCTGCACACCAAGGATGCACTCGAGCCACCTGTCGACCCCGTCCTGGATGACATTCAGGGTGCGCTCACTTCCAACGGTCACGATTGCACGCGCATCGTCGTGGATGACTCCGTAGAGCCGCTCGTCGCTGCTCTTCGGGATGATCGTCCGGAACTCATCTTCAACATCGCCGAGTCTTTTGCGGGACGCAGCGCGCTCGAGTCGAACGTCGCGGCGCTGCTCAATCTTCTCGACCTGCGTTACACCGGGTCGAGCCCTGCCGGTCTCATCATGGCAGGTGACAAGACGCTCACCAAGAAGGTACTGTCGTTCCATGGAATCCTCACCGCGCGCTTCGCGACTGTTTTTCGAGGAGCAGTGGACTGGGCTGGCGACATCAGTTTCCCCCTCATTCTGAAACCACCTCAGGAAGATGCCTCCCTTGGCATCACGCAGAAGTCCATCGTGAATGACGTACAGGAACTGCTCCAGCGAATCAGCTCGATTCAGACGGAGTATCAGGGACCGGTGCTCGCGGAAGAATTCATAGATGGGCGGGAGTTCTATGTCGGTGTGCTTGGCAACAGCGACGCGAAAGCTCTGCCTGTGATGGAACTCGATTTCACCGGATACCCGGAAGGCAAGCCGCGCATCGCGAGCTGGGAAGCCAAGTGGGGAGATGACGGCGACGAGAAAGGTGAGGAGTTCGACGGTACCAAGTCAGTGTTCCCCACGGATCTTTCAGACGAACTGACCACCCGGATGCAGAAGGTAGCCGTGGATGCGTTCCATGCGCTGCGACTGCGCGATTACGCGCGGGTAGATCTTCGCGTGAATGCCAAAGAGGAGATCTACGTGATCGAGGTGAATCCCAACTGCTACCTGGAGAAGCGGGCGGAGTTTGCGACGGCAGCCATTAAGAGCGGGATGGAATACGATGCGCTGATTGGTCGCATTGCGGAACTTGCGACTGCCAGATATTCGCGATGACGGGAAACAAAAAAGCCGGCTCACGGGCCGGCTTTCTTGCAAATCAGTACAACCAGCTAAGCTGGCAGACTGCTAGCGGCGCTTCTTTGCTGCCTTCTTCGCGCCTTTCTTTGCACCGCCCTTCTTCGCGGCTTTCTTCGCGACCTTGCGGCCGCCCTTCTTCGCGGCCTTCTTGGCGCCGCCCTTCTTTGCTGCCTTACGTCCTTTCTTTGCTGCCATGTTGTCGCTCCATGATGGAGTTGAACTTTCGCCGGCACCCCGGTGGAGCCGGCGATACATCAACGCGTCCGATACTGGCCCGCGCAGTTACGATGAAAAAACGATGCAAGCACCGCTTTCGTAACTACGCGCGAATATAGAAGCATCAGAAATTGCGCGCAATGAGTTTTTGTAATTGCCGTTACACTTCCAAACCCATGGTGTCGGTGTCAGCTTTGGAGCGCGGTCAAAATTCAGCGACGATACTGGCTTCACTCACTCAAATAATTCCGGAGCATTGGCTTCTGTGAAAGCACTCGTGAAACAATCTGCCGGGCCCGGCTTCGTGTTGACTGACGTTCCGG
This sequence comes from Gemmatimonadaceae bacterium, assembly GCA_046593625.1. Taxonomy (GTDB): domain Bacteria; phylum Gemmatimonadota; class Gemmatimonadetes; order Gemmatimonadales; family Gemmatimonadaceae; genus UBA4720. The sequence continues at coordinate 14,355 of JBKJNN010000002.1, forward strand.
AGCCGCGCATCAGAGATGATGAAGTTCTCATTCGCGTACGCCGTGCAGGAGTGTGCGGCACCGACGTTCACATCTACGACTGGGACAGCTGGGCGAGCAGCAGATGCAAGCCGCCTTTCGTCGTCGGACACGAATTCGCAGGCGACGTTGTCGAGGTAGGACGGCTCGTTACCGACGTGCAGGAAGGCGATCGCGTGACTGCCGAGGGACACATAGTGGACGGGAGATGCCTGCTATGTCGTACGGGAAATGCCCACGTTTGTCCGCACACAAAAATCATCGGCGTCGATCGCGACGGTTGTTTTGCGGAATTCATTGCGATGCCTGCGACCAACGTCTGGCACCTCGATGACTCCATCAGCTACGACATCGGCGGCATCCACGATCCGATGGGCAACGCATTTCACACCGCGCTAACGGCGGAAATTCCCGGCGCCACCGTGCTCGTCACCGGCTGCGGCCCAATCGGAATATTCGCGGTTGGAATCTGCCGCGCGGCGGGAGCATCACGCGTCATCGCATCGGATGTAAATCTGAAGCGGCTGGAACTCGCGAAGCAAATGGGCGCGCACGACGTCGTCACCCCCGGAGAAGCCGAAGCTGCCGTCAAAGCCGCGACCGACGGCCTCGGTGTAGATGTAGTGCTCGAGATGTCCGGCGTTCCTTCTGCCATCCACCAGGCGCTGGCGCTCGTGAGGGTGGGCGGAAGAGTGCAGATGCTCGGCATTCCGTCCAAGCCCATCGAGCTGGACCTCCCGAAGGAAGTGATATTCAAGGGCATCACCATCTACGGAGTAGTGGGCAGGCGGATGTACGACACCTGGCACCAGATGACGCGCTTCCTGCGCGCAGGTGAGTTCGATCCCTCGCCCGTCATCACCCACAGATTTCCGATGACTGAAGCCGACGCAGCCATTGACGCAATCAAGTCGGGAGACGCCGGCAAAGTCATTTTCGAAATCGCCTGACGAGGATCCAATGTCACTCAACATGAAGTTCGATCAGGAGCTGCGAGCCGGGCTGGACCAGCTCAAGGCAGACAAGGTCTACAAGCGGCTCAACTATCTCAGCTCGCCTCAGTCGGCGCGCGTGCAGATGGAGGGGCGCGGAGAAGTGCTCATCTTCTCATCCAATAACTATCTCGGGCTGTGCGACGAGCCGTCAGTTATTCAGGCGGGCGCAGATGCCCTCGAGCAGTTCGGAGCGGGCACAGGCAGCGTGCGCTTCATCTGCGGCACGTTCACCGTGCACCGCGACCTGGAGCAGGCCATCGCCCGCCTGGTCGGCACGGAAGCCTCACTCTCTTATGTATCGGCGTGGAATGCCAACGAAGGCTTCACCGCCACAATAGTCGAGCAGGGGGATTTTGTTGTCTCCGACGCGCTCAACCATGCGTCCATCATCGACTCCCTGAGGCTGGCCAAGGCAATTACAAAGTGCACTACCGGTGTGTATGCGCATTCCGACATGTCGGACCTGGAGGCGAAACTCGCCGGTGCGAAGGACGCACGGCGAAGAATTATCTGGACTGACGGTGTCTTCTCCATGGAAGGAAGCATCGCAAAGCTTCCAGACATCCTCGACATCGCGCGCAAACACGACGCCATCGTCGTGATGGATGACTCACACGCGACAGGCGTACTCGGCGCCACTGGAAAGGGAACTGCCGAACACTTCGGCGTGCTCGGCGAGGTTGACGTAATCACGTCGACGCTGGGCAAGGCACTGGGGGGCGCAGCAGGCGGGTTCGTCGCGGGGCCAGAGTCTCTATGCGACATGCTGACCCAACGGTCGCGTCCACAACTGTTTTCCAACGCTCTTCCGCCCACCGTTGCAGCAAGCGCACTGGCTTCGATCGAATTCCTCAACCAGCATCCTGAGCGAGTGAAGCAGCTCAGGGAAAATGCGGTCTATTTTCGCGAGCAGATCACCGAAGCCGGGTTCAAACCACTTCCCGGCGAAACGCCGATCGTCCCGATTATCGTGGGTGAGACAGCCACGGCCATAAAAATGAGTGACATGTTGCTGGATCAAGGCGTCTTTGTCACGGGATTCGGGTTTCCAGTGGTCCCGCAGGGGCAGGCACGTGTTCGGTGCCAGCTCAGCGCGGCCCACTCCCGCGACGATGTGGATGAGGCGATCGCTGCATTCAAATCGGTGGGAGGGAAGCTCGGAATAATCTGAGAACCGTGTGACGCTCCCCGGTCGCACCAACGGCCGGTGAGCTTGATGCCATCGGCAGGGGCATCGTTTGTATGCGAATAGCGAGATTGTTCGTTGCCGGAGTGTTTTTCGCGGCGCTCGTTCCCGTGACCGGATCTGCACAGAAGCTGCAGGACTTTGACGACTCGTGGTTCTGGGGCGCGAAGGCCGGAGTGTCCGCGTTTTCGCCGACAAGTGGCGACAGCGAAACCGCGCCCACCTTTGGCGCCGAGTGGCTGATCACGCGCTCGCGTGGCGCCCTGTACGTGTCCTTTGACCAGACCAACCTCAGCACCACCTCGATGGTGTTCGATCCTTCAGCCGAGGGAAGCGCTCGTCCGGTGGGAGTGGACAAACTGCGCCGCGTTGGGTTCGCCGCGCTCGTATTTCCAAAAACATTCGGGCGGTTCCGTCCGTACGGCGGGCTCGGCCTGACGATACAGGTTATCGGTGATGCCTATCCCCTGCTCTACTCCAATGAGAGCGATGTGGATGAGGTGGTTCACCAGCGCATCGACGAGCGGACAAGTGCCGCCGGCCTTCTCGGAATGGGTGGAGTGCAGGCGCAGTTCGGCAAGGCGGCGATTTTCGGACAGGCGTCTGTCATACCCGCAGGATCGAAGTTTCTTCTCAGCAATGCGCTCGGCTTCTTCGAAGCGGGCGTGAGATACAACTTCAGTGGAGCAAGAGGCGATATTCGCTGACTCGAGCGAAGGGGCTGCGAATTATCGGCGTTTCTGATTTCGCAGTCCCGAAACCCACTCGTTACCAGCAATGAAATAGCGAAGCGGCCAATCGGCCGCTTTCGTTATTCCAATGCGCGGAGTGATCACGATTTCCTCTGCCGGGACCTGCACCCCTTCGCGGATCACCAGCCGCCCACGCTGCAGTGACAGCGCGTTCATGCTGCCGTCGATGCCCATTGCGTAGCAAAGCTTTCCCGGCCCATTGGAGATGTTGACGCCGCGCACAGTCGGCCTGCGGCGCTGCATCAGTTCCAGCCCGCGAACCGGCTGCACCGCACGTACAAGCACCGCACTCGGCAGTCCTTCTCCGCGCGTTACGGCGTTGAAGCACCAGTGCATTCCGTAAATGAAATACACGTAGGACAATCCGGGTCGCCCGTAAAGTGGCTCGGTGCGCCGCGTGAGTCCGCTGGCTGCGTGACATGCGGGATCGTGTTCCCCGATGTACGCCTCTGTTTCCACGATCATCGCGCTGGTGGTTCCCGCCTCGCTTCGATGCTCGATGATTGTACCAAGCATTTCGCGCGCAACGATCTCGGTATCTCTATCGTAAAAATCGCGTGGGAGGATGCGAGACATTCAATACAGAAGAGCCCCGCGCGAATCGCGCGGGGCTCTCTTCTTATTTTTCTGTAGAGCCCGAAGCCGATTTGGCGGCTGCCTTCTTTCGAGCAGGCCTGGCTTTCCTCGCCGGACGCGCCGCAGCATCAGATGTGCTTCCTGATGCTTTTGGTGAAGCTGCCTTCTTGCGCGTTGCCTTTTTCGCAGTACCGGCCTTGCGCGCCGTCTTGGCCGCTGGCTTGTCAGCCTGTGCTGGTGACTCGGCAACCGCAGGAACATCCTCGGCCGCCTTGGCGGTGTTTGTCGGAGCAGCCACAGGCGGCGCTGCAACCGATGCCCTGGAGCCAGCAGAACTCACCACGCCCATGGTCAGGAGATTGGCGGGTGGTGCTCCCTTTGCGCCCAATCTTCCGCGACCCGACCCACGTGCGCCCATGCCACGCGGAACAGGTGCAACAGCAACTGGTGCGGGCGCGTTGGCTGCGGCGGCTGTTTCGAGCTGACGGTCAACGGGCGTACCAGCGACGGCAGATGCCACTTCGTAATCGCCGCCGCGCTTTCTCAGGTCAACTACATCCGCATCGTGCGCATCGTGCAGAATGCGGAGGAAATTGCGATCGCTGAGACTTTCGCTGTCGCGTGCAAGTAATGCGCGTGCTTCCGTGCGCACTCTGGCTGATGACGCTGCCTTGCCATCGGTTGAGACAGCCGCGACCGCGCGCTTGACGAGATCGAAGGCCTCGTCACGCGTCAGGCGCAAACCACTCACTCCGATTTCAGACTTGCTCGCAACGGGGGCAGCAACAGCCTTCGGTGCTGCCTCCTGTTCTGCGGCGGCCACCGGCGCTTCTGCCGATGAAGTCTCGGGGCTGGCTTCGCGTGGTGTGCGAACCTCGCGGTCTCTTCCACGGCCTCTGCCGCCGCGGCGTCCGCGACGAACACGCTCCTCTTCCTCCGGTGCCGGCGTGCTTGCTGCTGCGGTATCCGACGGCGCCGAAGGCGACACGGCGGCTGGCGCAGCAGTGGATGCACTCGCATCGGCTCCTGCCGGCAAGTCAACTTCGAGCTGTCCGTTCTCCAGCTTGTTGAGCGCCACCAGGCCACGCTTTGCGGCTTCTGCGACAAACAGCGAGAACTTTGCCTTGCCGACATTCTTCTCGTCGAACGAGCTGTCGATCTGCTGCATGACCTGCTTGAGACGATCGGCGCGCATTACATCGCCGTTGCGCTTCATGCGCTGTACTGCTTCGCTCACCAGCTCCCACGGATCGTGCTTGACGACTTCTTCGTCGCTCGACTTTACGAGGCCTGCAAGAGAATTGTACGAGTAGTACTCGTCGCAGTTCATCACCAGCAGGTCGCTCGAAGACTCGCGGATGCCGACGCCGATGACGTACTTGCCGTACTCCTTGAGCTTGATCACCAGGCTGGAGAAGTCTGAATCGCCGGAGAGCAGAATGTAGGTTCCGATTTCAGGCCTCACGAACACCAGCTCGAGCGCATCGATGGCGAGGCGGATGTCGGTCGCATTCTTCTTTGCGGAGCCGTACGCCGGAGCCATGATCATGTCAATCGACGACTCGGCGAGTGGAACGATGTACTGGGGATACCGGCGCCAGTCTGCATAAGCGCGCTGAACCGAGACCTTCCCCTTGATGATGTCAGAGGCGAGGAGGTTCTTGAGCTCCGTCTGGAGATCGGAGCGGATTCCCATCGTGACGTTGTCGAAGTCGATGAGGAGCGCCGCATTGGGGGCGTGGTGTATCTGGTGACTTACGGTGTGACTGCCTGAGGCCGTGTGATTGACTGCCTGAGGACCCCGGTGAATCGGGGCAACTGGGCGGCGTGGCCCCGTGGGCGCTGGCCGCTGTGATCGAAATGGCATTTATTGGTGGCTGTAGTACGCGGTCGCGAGCCGCAATTCCTGCGGTGAACTTCACGAACCGGATGTGATCCCGCGACATCGTGCCGCGGGGCACGCGTCTTCAGGTCCTGTCAGGGAGAGGGGCACGTCCTTCCGCCCGCCTTCCCCCGAATCCTCGAAGTCGCGTCTACTGTAATTTATTGCTGAATGCCGTTGAAGCAACTCCGGTACCGCACGCGACTGATCGTCATCCTGTCGCTTTTCGCCATTATTCCGGCCGTCCTGCTCACTTTCATATGGGGCGGTACGGTCTCCAGCGCGATCTCCCTGGTGAGCGGCGGCGCGGCCTGGGAACACGTCGCCACCACCGGCCAGCAGGCCATCGAGGCCGCCCGCTCCGCCCGTCTGACGCCGGGCCAGCGGCAGCTGCTCGACTCGCATGAACACGAATTGCGCACGTCTCTCGAGCAGGCTCGACGATACAACTTTCTCGCCGGCAAATTTTCCCGCATCGTAATCATCGCGGGCCTTTTCTCCCTGTTGATCTTTGGCTTTGCTGCGGGACGCGTAGCCGGCCACCTCAGCAGGCAGATGAGCCGACCACTCGACGAACTCGTCGGCTGGACGGCACGTATAGGGCGCGGAGAGCCCCTTCCCCCGCCGGGAGAGGAAGGAGCGCGCGGTGCGCCAGAGTTCGCCATCCTGCGCGATCGCATGCGCGAGATGGCGCAGGCTGTGGAAGAGGGGCGCAGGCAGACGGCTGAAGCAGAGCGGCTCAAGGCGTTCAGGGAGAGCGCACGCCGCGTGGCGCACGAATTGAAGAATCCGCTCACACCAATTCGATTCGCGATTGCCTCACTGCGCCGCAATGCGCCGCCGGAACTCAACGAAAGCGTCGAGGTCCTCGCGACTGAATCGGCGCGTCTCGAGAGAATCGCACGATCATTTGCCGAGTTCGGCCGGCTGCCCGACGGACCGCTGGCGGAAGTGGACATCGAAGAGCTGGTGCGTTACGCAGCCGCCTCAGCCATTCCCCCGGGCATCAGTTTCACAGTCTCCGCAGAACCGGCGCTCCCGCGCGTAATGGGGCACCATGACGCGCTCGCTGGAGCGCTCGCGAACGTGATTCTGAATGCGGTTGATGCATGCTCTCCCTCAGGGACAATCACGATAGACGCTGCCCGGGATTACCTGCACGGCCGGGATGCCGTGCGCATCGATGTAAGTGATACTGGAGAGGGCATTGCTGCCGAGGATGTCGAGCGCATCTGGGAACCGTACATGACGCAAAAACCTGGCGGCACCGGGCTTGGACTCGCGATTGCGCGGCAGGCAGTGCTCGCCCATCATGGAACTGTCCAGGCAGAGAGCACGTTGGGAGAAGGCACGCGAATACGATTCACGATTCCGGCGACGCCGGCATAAGGACAGGAGCGCAAATGGGACCCGAAGTGATAGTTCCGGTAAGCGGAATGCTCATGATCATCGCGATCGTGGTGGGCCGGCCGATGGTGAGTGCGTACTCGAAGAAACTCGAGAACGAGTCAAAGCGTCCGCAGATTCCGCAAGAAATGACCACCCGCCTCGAGCGCATGGAGCAGTCCATCGACGCCATCGCCGTCGAAGTCGAGCGGATCTCCGAAGGGCAGCGATTCACGACAAAGCTGCTTGCAGAAGCGAAAGACACCCCGGCGCTTCCACTACCGGCGGCACGCGAGAACAACCCGCAGGGACTGTAGTGTGGCCACTGT
>JBKJNN010000069.1:0-11628 GCA_046593625.1 Gemmatimonadaceae bacterium
ACTGAGATTCGAGCTACCGCGCCGTCCGTCGCACAGTCGAGCGAAATTCGGCCTCCGGCCGGAGCGAACTTGATGGCGTTGGAGACCAGTGCTTCCAGGATCTGATCGATTCGGTCCTGATTCCCGCGCACTCTGAGACCGGGCGGACAATCGACGTCAAACCGCAGCCGCTTTTTCTTCCTGTCTCTCTGGATGCTCTTCTCCAGCTCGTGCACTACGACATCGAGATCCACAGTAGTAACCAGGAACCGCTCACGTCCCGCGTCCAGATCCGCAAACCGTAAAATGCTGTCAATCATCGCCAGGAGATGTTGCTGGCTGGAGAGGATCCGGGAGACGTATTCTTTCTGCGGTTCACTGATCTCCCCGCGAACACCTTCAATCAGCAGCTGCGAATAACCACCTATCGCGTTGAGAGGGGTTCGAAGTTCGTGACTCATTACGGAGAGAAATTCAGCCTTTGACCTGTTGCCAGCCTCTGCCGCGAGGCGGGCGTGTCTTTCGCTTTCATGTAGTCGGGCCCGCTCGATCGCAGTGGCAGCTCTTTCTGCGACCAACTCCATCAGTCGAACGTCATCGGAGTTGAACTCTCGGCGGCTTCTGCTGCCGACGTGCATCACGCCGTAAACCTGGCCTTCGATAAAGAGTGGAACAGCGAGTAGGGATCCCACTTCCGTCCGCAGGCTGGGATTCACGATGGTTGCTGCTGTAACGTCGGTAACGATTGTTGGCTCACCGGTCTGGGCTACTCTGCCGGCGATTCCCTGGCCAACTGGTACCCGCACTTCGATACCAGCATCGCCGGTACCGAGAGAGGCACGAACAACGAGATCGTTCCTGTCCTCACTGAGCAACAGCAGAGTAGCAGTATCGGCCTCGAACGAGTCTCTAATTCTTTCCAGCAGGTCAGAAAAAAGGACATCCAGCGGCCGGTCATGCAGCGCTACGTCTGTGACGCTCTGGACTGCTTTGAGCCGCTGAAGCGAAGTCTCCGCCTCCGCACGCCCGTGGGCTTCCTCCAGCGCGTTCCTGAGCTCGAGCTCGGTAGCTGCCGCAGCTGCGAGGTCGCGCAGAATTTCAATCTCTTCCTTGTTCCAGTTCCGCGGCACGTAATCGAGTACGCACAACGCGCCGAGGGGTTGCCCGCCGACCACCAGGGGGATGCCCGCGTACGCAAGGACGTGATTTTCAGTGACCGCAGGACTGTCTGCAACCAGGGGATGCTCGCGCGTGTCGTCGACAGTGAACGAGTCACCATCGGCAACCGCATACTGACAGAATGAATATTCAATCGATGCTTCGGCACCCTTCACGTAGCGCTCTTCCGGATCGTACGCACTGGCAAGTACCTGGCGGTCGAAGTCGACAAGAGTCCCAAGTGCGACCGGTGCGCGGAGAAGTCGAGCAGCCAGCCGGGTCATCCTGTCAAGGACGGGCCCTGCAGGAAGTCCGTTAAGGCACATTGCCCGTAGCGCAGCCTGCCTGGCAGGGTCGCGAATGACTGCATCCGCGGCCGCCCGGGCGGCGGGCAGATCCAGCGTCATAGGCAATCCGAATGAAGTCATGTATTACCTGAAAGTTCTCCGGCCGGGTCGGTCGTGGTCGCCTGGGGCACGGTCATCATAAAGCACGTCCCCTTGCCCATCTCGCTTGTCGCCGTCAAGTCGCCTTCCATCAGCAGGGCGAGCTTTTTTCCAATCGCGAGCCCAAGTCCGACGCCGTGCGGATTCATCGCTTTCTGGCCCGGCACCTGAACAAAAGGCTCGAAAATCGAGTCGAGCTTTTCTGTTGGAATCCCGATGCCGGTGTCAGCAACAGAGATCGCAATAGTGACACCGTCCGATTTCCAGCCGAGAGAAATCTTGCCCCCGGCGGGGGTGAATTTTATCGAGTTTGTCAAAAGGTTGGTGAGGACTCTTACGACTTTCTCGCTGTCCGCTCGCATTTTTACCGACCTGTCCCCACCGGTGTAGACATACTCGATTTGCTTTTCGTCAAGTTGCGGACGAATCAGGGTCTCGAGGCCACGCACTACGCTTTCAGCCGATACAGTACTAATGAGCAGCGAGACACTACCGGCCTCGAGCCGCGAGAAATCCATGACTTCGCTGATGAGGTAGGCAAGGTGGTCCTGCGCCCGCTTGATACGGCCCAGCGCCTCGAGCTGCCCCTCATTGACCGGCCCATGAACGCCGAGTTCGAGGAGCTGCCTGTATCCTCCGATTGCATTGAGCGGAGTCCTGAGGTCGTGGCTCATCATCGCAACAAATTCAGTCTTGGCCTTGTTCGCTCGCTCGGCTTCTATCCGAGCCGCTCCGGCTCGCTCGGAGGCTGTCTTGAGATCGTCGATGGTCATCCGGAGCTGGATCTCGGTCATGACCATTGCCGCAAGATCGCTCAGAACTTTTATCTCGCCTTCAGTCCATTGCCTCGGCGACATATCCATCACGCATAACGTTCCCACAGCTTGCTCATCAACCATCAACGGAACCCCGGCGTAAGCGCGAACGCCATAGTCGGTTACCGCTCTCATAGTTGCTACACGCGGGTCTGAAAAAGTATCGCCGATCACAAGTGGCGTTCCCAGCGCGATGGTATGCCTGCAGAAGGAAAACTCCAGGGGCGTTTCTCGCAGCGTACTGAGCGGTTCAGGAAGCCCCAGGCATGCCTTGTAAAACTGTCGATCACGATCTATCAGGGTCACCGTCGCAACAGGAGCGGTAAGGATAGCCGAGGCAAGACGCGCGATGCGGTCATACGGCTCCTCCTTTTCGGAGTCGAGCAGGCGTGTCTGGCGAAGGGCCTGGAGCCGCCGTTCGTCCTGCACCACGCCATCGATCAGGAGTGAGTGCGCAGCGAGAGCATCCAGTCCCCAATCACTGGTGCTCGAACTCACCGGGGGCGTCGCAGGCGCAGCGCTCACTTGCTCCAGCCAGCGTTTAACACTTTGCGCGAAATTGTCATGGACGATTGCAAAGGAGAGCTCAGGCAGGACGCCCGATGGAATTTCTATTCATTAAATTACCCGATATGACAGGACAATTGCCGGACAAATTGACGGGTCATAGACTGCAGAGGCCCACTGGCTGGGCGATTCTCTCCTCTCTCGAGAAAACGCTTCAGAGTGAAGGAGCGGTCGCCGCGTGGATGAAAGGCTGCAGCGCGGCCGACGTAACCTGGCCTGAACCTCAGCCGAACGACGCTCAGCTCGCAAGAATCGTGGACAATATTGTAAGTAGTGGGGGACTCGCTGGAATTGTTGCCACTTCCTGTAGAATCAGAATGAAGGCCTACGCATCATTGACGCGGGTTGAGGATGGCGCCCCCGTCACGCCGCGTAGTGTGAGGCGGGATGATTGATCAGTTCGTAGATCCGGTGATGGATCGTGACCGGCTTCAGGAAATCGCCGACCTTGGCGTCGCGAGCCCTGAAGTGGATTTGATACTCCAGGAAATAACGTCTGAGGCGGCGACCCGGCTGGGGATGCCGATATCGCTTGTCAGTGTTGTGCTCGACGAGGCGCAATTTTTCGCGGCCGCTCACGGACTCGATGGCTGGCTCGCAGAAACGCGAGGTACTCCAGTGGAGTGGTCGTTCTGCGCAAACTCTGTCCGCAGCCGCGAACCGTTTGTGGTTGAAAACGCGGAAACTCATCCTGTCACCAGTGACAATCCTCTCGTGACAGAAGATGGGATCAGGTGCTACGCCGGGATTCCGCTTATCTCCAGCAAGGGGTTTGCGCTGGGGACATTGTGCGTTCTCGGAAAAGAGCACCGGAGTTTTGACGAATCCGATCTAGACCTGCTTCGGGATTTAGCGGCGCGCGCCGTAGAGCGAATCGAGAGCCGCCGCCAGCGATAGCGGGGTTTCGGGAAGACCACTCCGGCGCGCTGTAGCCGTTTGGGATTCTGATGGCGTGGCGAGTCCGATTATAGCTTATCGAAACGAGTTGACCATTTACATATGGAGAGGAATGCGTTTAATGACCACTGTGGCTTTGTTGAACAAACCGACGGCCTTACTCAGCGCCGCGATTTTAATCGTCATGCTTGCGTCAACCGCGTGCAGCGCGATAGCGGAAACTGATTCCGACTTCGAGAATTTTCGGTTCGAGTTCACAAACACAGGGCCCTGTGCCCTTGTAGTGGATTTCGGGGGTGGTGTTGCCACGCCGACGGCAGGCACCAATTTCGTCCCGGCAATCGGAGTTAAGAATGACGTTCCGATCTACGGAGCCGGGACCGTAAGCATTCGGATCAGCTCAGCCCCCGCAGGCGTGGTAGACTGCGGCTTTCGGCACGGAATCTCACGAGGAGCGCCATACGCGATCAGGGATCCGTTTCTTGCGGTCCCTTATTGCGGAGGCGACTCGTGGATTGTTACCTCGCCACAACCCGGAAAGCTCACTTCCTATTCGGGACAAATTGTGAGGAGCGACTACGACCATTGCTGACGTGACCCTCGTGGTTCTCTGATAAGAACCACGAGGGCCCGAGCCTCCTGATAGGAGGCGCAAGGCTGGCGTAGGAGTGATACCGGGCAATACTTACGGCGCGAATCGTAGAACTTCTCCGTTGCTCGTCGAAGTCCCGCGGTTTGATACATAGACGGCTCCGTCGGGACCCACAACCACACCAGTGGGCTGGAACAAGGCTGTCGAGATGGTTGTCCGCGCTCCACTCGTCGCTACATGGATCAGCGCACCGGGTCCACCGAAGAAGACGGGCGAAGTTGCGAACTGCAGCACGTATGCGCTGCCATCCGGAGCAAAGGCAAAGTCTGTGATCGTCTTGAATCCACCGAGGTACACCGTGGGCGACTGGCCAGGCACCACCCTATAGATCACCGCCGAGCCAGCGAGGAATGGCACACCCGTCAGCGTGCTTACATAAAGTGCGCCGTCAGGCCCGCGCTTGACTCTCGTCGGGACCGATTCCGACCGCAGGAAAGGAGGAGGCGCTGCGGTGGTGGGAAAGACTGTTACCAGAGAGACTGTTCCATTCGCCTTGACCTCGACCAGAGAGTTGCCGCCGGCGTCGGTCACGAAAGTCCGGCCGCTTTCCGCGAGCGCACCGTACGGATTTGAGTCAATTGCGCCGCCTGCCGGATTTGCGGCCGCCTCGAACGCCGCCACATCTGCAACGACACGCCACGAACCGCTGGGATGCAGCTGAACGAGAGTCCCTGCCTCAGTAGCGGCTTCGCCCAGGCTTGGGCGCAGTGCCGGGTCTCCGCCCCAGCCAACCGCAACCATGCCGTTGCCGCGCCCGGCGAACGAGATGTCCTGCGGCCCGGAAGCAAATCCGCTTTGAACGATGTACGTCGACGGTAAGCCAGTCGCGACCCGCGTTTGCGACCCCTTCCAGAGACGCGACACCGATCCTGTCCCGCTGTAACACTTGGTGTTCAGAGTTGGTCCTTCAAGAAACGGAATGCATACACCAGTCGTCTGAGCAGTGCCTGCTTCAGTAACGTATAGCCCGCCTTCAGGACCCCAGCTCAGCCCGCGTGGGCTGTTCAATCCACTCATCACAACTGTTGGTACTGAAGTCACCGACAGGATGATGTCAGCCGAAGGAGCGAGCGATGCTGGCGTGGGCCCCGCGGAGCTATCGGAACAAGCCGAAACGGCCGCCAGTAAAAGGACGAGCGATGGTACTCTGGTCATGAGAACACCCCATTAATTGAGAAATCCGCCCCGCTGACCGCGAGGCGTGCTACCATACAACAGCGGAGTTTTGCGCCATAATGGGCCATCGTGCCTGCCTAACCCCCTGAATAGCATGCAAACGGACGATTCAGAGGTCACGCTGCTCTTGGAACGCTGGACAGCCGGGGACAGTGCGGCGCTCGGGCAGCTTCTTCATGTGTTGTATGAACCGCTTCGGCAGATCGCGCATCAACGGATGAGAGGCGAGACAGATCCGCATACCCTGAATACCACGGGACTCGTTCATGAGGCGTATCTCAAGCTCGCTGAAAGTCCCGCCAGCTCACTTCGAGATAAACATCACTTCTTTGCGGTCGCGACCGGGGTGATGCGGAATGTCCTGGTTGACCATGCGCGTGCGCGCCTCGCAGCGAAGCGAGGCGCTGGCGCCGAAGTCGCGGAGCTCAGAGAAGACTTGTGGGTTTCGGAGATCGACCTGGATGCCGTCCACGACCTCGACGACGCGCTCAAGAAACTGGAGAACTTCTCCCCCCGTCAGAGCGCCATTCTCGAGCAGCACTACTTCGGTGGGTTGTCGCAGGAAGAAATTGCGGGGACCTTGAACATTTCGGTGCGCACTGTGAAACGCGAGCTTCGTGCTGCACGCGCATGGCTCGCCGTTCACCTGGGCAAGGCCGCGTGAACCAGATTTCGGGCGACAAGTGGGAGGAGACATGTGAGCTGTTCCACGAGATCTCTGATCTCACCGCAGCTGAAAGGGCCGCCCGGCTGAACGAAATTGCAGCGAGCGATCCGGAGCTCAAGGAAGCGGTCGAATCGCTCCTCGCCGCCGACGATATGGCCGATGAACGCCTGGCACGATTGAAGTCCGGCATCACCGATGTCGTCAATCGAAATCTCCACGACGCTTCTCGGACGATTCCCGACCTGTTGCGGCTTGCGGGTGAAACAATCTCTCACTTCCGCATCATCGAACCGATCGCCGTCGGTGGAATGGGGATTGTGTATCGCGCGCATGACTTAACGCTTAATCGGGAGGTCGCGCTGAAGCTGCCGCTTGCCGCGCAGCAACTCGATCCGGCGAGTCGTGCGCGTTTCCTTCGGGAGGCACACGCGGTGGGCGCGCTCGACCATCGCAATGTATGTAACGTATATGAAGCAGGTGAGAGCGCCGACGGGCACCCATTCATTGCAATGGCGCTGTATGCAGGTGAGCCGCTAAAGTCTCGCATCGCGCGGGACGGCGCGCTTCCACTGCCGGATGCTCTCGACATAGCACGGCAGATTGCATCGGGCCTCGCGTTCGCGCACGCAGCGGGAGTCATTCATCGCGATCTCAAACCTGGCAACATCATGCTGTTGCCCGACGGCACGGTAAAGATCCTTGATTTCGGCCTCGCCAAGTTCGCCGACGTGACCGACGTGTCCGCCGCGGGCATGGGGACAGTTGGTTACATGTCTCCTGAACAGATACTCGGCGGAGAAATTGATGCGAGAACCGACCTGTGGTCTCTCGGTGCGCTGATGTACGAGATGCTTACCGGGGTTCGACCATTCCCGGGCAAGGACGGCGTTGCCATTTCGCACGCAATACTTCAGGCGGATGTAAGAGCCCCCTCGACTCTCAGGCCCGGTCTTTCGCGATCGGTTGATGAACTGGTCCTGAACCTTCTTCGAAAGGAACCCGCGCAACGTTACAGCAGCGCGGATGTTGTGTCGGCAGACCTGGAGTTGATCGAGCAGGGTGAGAAGCCGACATATCGACCCCGGGTTCGGCGTCGCTTGCGGGTTGGGAAAAAACTGGCCGGACTGGTGGTGTTGGCGGTAATAGGCATCTTCGCTGCAACTGGTTGGATCTTCGCAGCGGCGAACAGGAAGCCGACTGAGAACGCTGACGCCTTTCAGTTCTACCAGAGAGGGCGCGAGTATGAGAAGGCCGGAACAGCGGGCGCTGCTGAAACGCTATACGGGCGCGCACTTGCTCTCGATCCCGATTTCGCATTGGCGAGGGCCCGCCTGGCACTCGTTCATCTCAGATGGTCGCCTCGACCGGTGGATGCGCGGATCGAGCAGGGAAAATCCGAGGCGATCAAGGCGCTGCGCCTGGACCCCCGGCTTGCCGATGCCCATTACGCTCTTGGGCTCTACTGGCAACAAAAAAATATTCATGACCGCGCACTCGCGGAGTTTGCCCTGGCGCGAAGAGGAATGGGCAAGAGTGTTGAACTCCATGGAGCCATGGGGTCGAGCTATCGAAGTCTCGGACGCTGGGACGAAGCAGTGGCAGAGTTTGAACGTGTCAGGCAAATAGACCCGGGCAACCTCAGCTTTGCTCCAGATCTGGCCCTGACCTACGCGCGTCTTCGGCGGTATCGTGAGTCGCAGGCTATCTGGGACCGCTTCATCGCGCTTACGCCCGACGGATACCTGTACACGCTAGTGAAGGGGTATTCGGTGACCCGTTCGCACGGGACAGCGGACACACTCGCGGCGGCACTTCGCCGCCTGCCGCCAGATTGGGACGATGGGGGCATGGCGACTCTCGCGCGATTCACAGTGGCTCGACTCCAGCGACGTCCACTGGACGCCCTTGCGGCGATGAATGCTTCGCAACGCGCGGCGACCGAGGATAACATGGCATTTTTTCCGGTTTCCCTCTTGAAGGGGATTGCCTATGAAGACCTGGGTGACAGGGTGCGAGCCCGAACGATGTTCGAGGATGCGCGCTCGATGATGAGCGACAGCACCGAAGCACATCCCAGAGATCCACGACTTCAGATCTCTCTAGGGAAGGCACTCGCGGGCCTGGGCCGGCGCGAGGAGGCAATCGTTGCAGCGAGGCGGGCGATGGCAATCGCTCCGATTTCGACCGACGTCGTATTGGGCACGGCCATCATGGGAGGCGCAGCGGAGATCTTCGCCTATCTCGGTGAAAACGCGGAAGCAATTCGTCTTCTTGAGCAGCTGCTGAGCATGCCTGCCGGCCGGGAAGCGTCGGTTCCACTCATCCGCGCCGACCCTGCTTATGATCGATTAAGAAGCGATCCGCAATTCGAGCGCATGCTGAGGCAGTTTCCCCCGCGCTAACCGATTGGGGAACGACGCGGGCTGCGCCTGCTGCTAGCTGTTGGCATCACTAGCTCACCAGCCTTTAGCTGCGTTCAGTGTGCTCGCGACTAAGACGCGCTCCTGTCTGACCACGCCGGGACCCTTCCTTGCACTGCCTAACGGTTTGGAGTTCCTCGATATCGAGGCCAATACCTACTCGGGAGAAGAAATGAGCAAGATGAGCGCAACAGTTATTCCGGTTATGCTGGGCGCGCTGGCCCTATCAGCTTGTGGCGTGCGCACGCAGACAACGGATATCAATCCGAGCCTCAGTCGGTCAGCGACATGCGACGAAGCAGTCGATCTCTACACGAGTCGCGCGCAGGTTCCTCACGACTACTACGAACTGGCATGGATCAGCGCAGAGGGTAACTCGGTTTATACGAGCGATGGGAAAATCACGGCTGAAGTCAAGAAGAAGGCGGCAACGGCCGGCGCGAATGCAATAATCATCAATGACTTCAAGGAGACGGGCGCTACCGCCAAGGTTGTCGGTGCCGCATTGGGCGGCAACACGGCCGATGCAAAAGTTTCGGCTCTAGCGATCTACATGCCGGCTGAGGCAGATAGAGTCACGCTCAAGTGCGGCAAGTAGCGCAATTAATTCAAGTCGGTCGCAATGCAGTATTATCACGGTGCCAACAAAACCGTGGTCGATAAAATGTCCCGCGGGCTATTAGCTGTTAGCAACACTAGTTCATCAGCCCTTAGCTCGCGGTGGCGCGCGTTTAGTCGGTTCATGCGAGTGTCGTGCTAACAGCTGCCGAGCTAGTGCTGCTAATAGCCAACAGCAGGCGCCGCCCTCGTCTTTCTGCGCAGCAGGTCTGCTAAAGGAGTTCGTCCAGCCCAGCGACTCTGAGCAAGCGAGCGTACCGGCGGACTGGCTGCGAGAGCTGTTCGATGTTGGTTCGCCGCTCGACCGGCCCGCGCATCACGAAGGGGAACGAATCGTAAGTCTGAGAAACCGCCTGCTGAGCGAAGTAGCACGTCGGGATGCAGACTCGTCGCTGGCGATCCAGAGTCTCACCTGGGAGATTCTTTACGCCGGCGTTTTTACGGATGCTCACTTGGCGAATACTCCAGGCGCCGGCGGCTCGACGAGGCCCGCAAACGGCTCGCCGAGCCCGGCACTTCCCTATCCCGAATCGCCGTGGGCCTAGGCTTCGCTGACCAGAGCCACTTCACCCGCACGTTCAAGCGGTTCACCGGGATGACGCCGCAGCAGTATCGAACCTTTCTCACGTTCAAGACAAAGTGAGCGGGGGCCGGTATCGTGGAAGCCGAACACTGGCAACCACTCACCGGAGAACTTGAATGTCGCGATTGCAGAAATTTTTCACGCCCGGCACCTTGACCCTCTTTTCCTGTCTCATCATGAGCGGGTGCGGGGGCGGCGGTACCGGGCCCTCTTCCGCTCAGCCTCCTGCTTCTCCGGCCCCGGCTGCCATGCAGGGAACCTGGGTTACGACACAGTTGGGGACCCTGACCAAGGTCACGCTCACACTCGGCGCGACAACCTACAACGTGTCGCTGCCAGCCACCCCGACCGTCGATGCAATATCTGTCTCTGGTGCAATATCTGTGTCCGGTGACCGCGTCGTGTTCTACGACGCGACGATATGCGTCGGTTCCGGTCCCTATCGGTGGTCGCTCGCCGGTGATGCGCTCACATTTGCGGCCATCTCGCCCGATGAGTGTCCCGGACGCAGCAACGTGATTGCAGGGTACACATACACTAAGAAATGATGGTGGTCGTGAATGGGTTATCAGCAGCCGGATGAGGAAACACTGCTTCGTGAAATGAGCGAACCGCGAAAGGTTGTTTGTACGGAAGGGCGAAAGACCTCACCGGTCCGAACCCGCTCCGTAGAAGTTGACCTACAGCTTCTCTACACGATGTTGCGGTGGGCAGTAACAGTGCGGTCGAGGGCGGGGAAGAGACTTCGCGATAGTAACCCGCTCGCCGGAGTTCGCCGGCCTCGAGAGAAGAACCCGAAGCGGCCCGTTGCCTCGTGGGAACGCTATCTGGCAACCCGTAGTGTGCTGGCGGAGCTGATTGCAGAATCAAAATCCGACGTTATTCGGAGGAAATGGCTCAAGTTGGACTCGCACTCACGTTGGCCGAGGCTACCGGCAGGCGGCTTGGCGCGATTCGTCAACTCAGGTGGGAGGACGTTGGTCTCTCGCACCGAACCATTGTTTGGCGAGTCGAGACAGACAAAAAAGTAAAGCAGTGGGTGATCGGTGGGCTGAAGGATAGAAACAGACCCCCAAACAGACCCCACGCTTTACCAAAGAAAAAAGCCCCCACAACGCAAAACGTTGCAGGGGCATTGTTTAACAAGTCGGGGCGACTGGATTTGAACCAGCGACCTCCTGCTCCCGAAGCAGGCGCGCTACCGGGCTACGCTACGCCCCGATGATAGCTCTGGCGAGCCATTCCGCGCTCGCCACACCTAACTTAACCGCAGCCCGCCCCGCGACCAACTCCCGGTCACTCTGCCGCACCCTACCGCGACCACCCCATGACCCTGCCAAACGCCGAAGAAAAAACGGAACGCCTCGCCACCCTCGCCCAGCTCGAGCAATGGGCCGAGCGGCCAATGCAGATTCTGGGTCTCATCTGGCTCGCCCTCCTCGTACTGGAACTCACGTACGGCTTGCCGCCACTGCTGAACGGAATCAGCTACTTCATCTGGGCGATTTTCATCGGCGACTTCATCCTCCGGCTAGTACTCGCACCCGACAAGAGCGCCTACTTCAGGCGCAACTGGCTCGTCGCGCTCTCGCTCTTTGTGCCCGCGCTCAGAATCTTCAGGTTCGCCCGTGCCTTCACACTCCTCCGCGC
>JBKJNN010000152.1:0-2759 GCA_046593625.1 Gemmatimonadaceae bacterium
ATCGCAGTCTTCGGCGGCTTGATGGGGATGCCGGACAACGAAACACAGTGGCCATTGCGTGAAGACTTCCCACAATGGCCACTGTGTTTCGTTGTCCGGCATCCCCATCAAGCCGCCGAAGACTGCGATTCACGGGAGCGCTTTGCTGCATACGCCTCAGCTGCATCGCGTACCCAGCGGCCATTTTCGTGCGCATCACGACGTGCCTGAAGTCGCTCGCGGTTGCACGGGCCATTGCCCTTCACTACCTGCCAGAACTCATCCCAGTCTATCTCGCCAAATTCGTAATGCTTCGTTTCAGGATTGAACCGGAGATTGGGATCGGGCAGAGTGAGGCCTACGGCTTCAGCCTGCGGAACCGTCAGGTCGATGAAGCGC
This sequence comes from Gemmatimonadaceae bacterium, assembly GCA_046593625.1. GTDB lineage: Bacteria > Gemmatimonadota > Gemmatimonadetes > Gemmatimonadales > Gemmatimonadaceae > UBA4720. The sequence continues at coordinate 379 of JBKJNN010000152.1, forward strand.
TGCCTCAGCTCGTCATTCGTCTTGCGCTTCACCCGCCACCGCATCAGCTCGGCAGTGTTGGGCGAGTTCGTGTCGCTCGGGCCGAGCATCATGAGCGACGGCCACCACCAGCGGTTGACGGCGTCCTGCGCCATTGCCTTCTGCTCCGGCGTTCCGCTTGCCAGAGTAGCAATGATTTCGTAACCCTGCTTCTTGTGGAAGTTCTCTTCCTTGCAGATGCGAATCATCGCTCTCGCGTACGGGCCGTACGACGCCTTCGCGAGGACGGTCTGATTCACGATCGCAGCCCCATCCACGAACCAGCCAATGACGCCCATATCAGCCCACGAAAGCGTCGGATAATTGAAGATGCTGGAATATTTCGCCTTGCCCGTCAGCAGCTGATCGACAAGCTCTGCCCGATCGACGCCGAGCGTTTCGGTGCCGCAGTAGATGTAGAGGCCGTGGCCTGCTTCATCCTGCACCTTTGCAAGCAGTACCATCTTGCGCTTGAGGCTGGGTGCACGGGTAATCCAGTTGCCTTCGGGGAGCATCCCGACAATTTCGGAATGCGCGTGCTGGGACATCATCCTGATGAGCTGCGAGCGATACCGCTCGGGCATCCAGTCCTTGGGCTCGATAGTCTCGCCAGCGGCAATGCGCGCCTCGAAGGCAGCGTTGAGATCTTCTTCGGAACTGTTGTCGGAAGTTGCTTTCATGGTCAAATCCTCGGATTTCTAAACGTATCCGGCGAAGTCTCGAAAAGTTAGCCGTGAGAGTGCCGTGGAGTCCTGTCAGGTGCACCTTTATTGATGTTATACCCACTCCCGCCGGTTTTGGTCTGACTGCCGGCGCTGCCCTTTTCTCAAGATTAAAATGAAATCCGAAAACGACTCTGGATTTGTACGCACCGATGTGGCCAACGGTATCGCGACGATCACGTTTTTCCATCCCAAGAGCAATTCGCTTCCGGGGACACTGCTGTCATCCCTTGCGTCTGAAGTCACGGCTGCCGGCAGAAACGAGGAGGCGCGAGTGATTGTCCTCCGAAGTGAGGGAGACGGTGCATTCTGCGCCGGCGCATCTTTCGCCGAACTCCAGGCGATTGCCGATGCAGAGAGTGGCAAACGTTTTTTCATGGGTTTCGTGAATCTCATACTTGCGATGATACGCACGCCGAAATTCATCGTCACCAGGGTGCACGGGAAGGCGGTAGGCGGGGGAGTGGGAATCGTGAGCGCGTCAGATTTCGCAATGGCCGCAAACGGAGCCTCGCTCAAGCTGAGTGAACTGGCCGTAGGTCTGGGGCCTTTTATCGTAGGCCTTCCCATTCAAAAGAAAATCGGAATGGGCGCGTTCAGTGCGATGTCGATTGACGCAGACTGGCGTGACGCGGAGTGGGGTTATCGCAACGGCCTTTACGCCGAGCTGCACGATGATGTTCCGTCGCTCGATGCTGCGATGGAAAAGCGGGTTACCACACTGGCGGCAAGCAATCCGGAAGCGATGGCTCAGCTGAAGAAAGTGTTCTGGGAAGGGACTGAAGACTGGCCTGCACAGCTCGACTCGCGAGCAGGGATGAGCGGAACGCTGGTGCTCTCCGAGTTCACGAGTCGAGCGGTGGGGCGAACCGGCTAGTACCAGGCCGCTACGCCGCCGTGGCGATAGCAAGCCCCGGTGCGCGTGTTGGAATGCCAGTACGTTCCGTCGCTGCAGCGTGCAATTGCGCCTGAGCGGGTGTTGTTGGCGCCAATGCCGCGTACCACTGCGGAGTTCGAGCTGGCGCGAGCACGGGCGCGTGCCGATGCCGGGGGATACCTGTCATACGAGCCCTGCCTGGACGCAACGCCACCATGATTTGCGCACGCATTGGTGGTGCGGGTCACGACTGCGCCATCCTCGCACAGAACGCGCGAGCGGTAAGTGGTGGTGCGGTGGCGTACGGGCGTGACGACGCGGGTCTTGTGAACCGCTTTGTCCGCCTTGTGCTCCATTTTGTGCTCGGCCTCGGTGGCCTTGTGCTCCGCCTTATGCTCCACCTTATGCTCGGCTTTTGCTGGCTTGCCCTTGCCCTGTGCGAGTGCCTGGTTTGGGGCGGCAAACGCAAATGCACCCGCAAGTGCTCCTGCAATACAAAGGGATCGAGTTACTGATTTCATCTGAATGTCTCCATGGTGAGCGCCCGCGTCGGAACCGGGCATATCTTCAACCCTGCCTATGCGTTTTTCGTTCCAAACGCTCCGGATTGAGAAGGTTGTTACCGCTCGAGCACGGTTGGCAGGAATCTCGGAGGACTCCGGTGGCTGGTCGCCTGCTCGTAGGAGTAGGCAATCGAGATCAGCTTTGGCTCGCTCCACGCACGGCCGAAGAATGAAATACCGACAGGAAGACCGGAAACAAAT
>JBKJNN010000159.1:0-9694 GCA_046593625.1 Gemmatimonadaceae bacterium
GCGGAAGCAGCGCAGGCGGTCATCAGCGCAGTCGAACCTCACAAATCGAAGTCAGCCTCCCGCGCCGCTGCGGACTGAGCAGACTGGCGGCTCCCGAATCGCGCGCCTAGTTTCAGATAATCGAGCGCCCGCTCCGGACGGAACGGGCGCTCGGCTTTTTTTCCTCCGACAGCGGTGCAATCTCCTCATGATCGAAAAACTCAAGGCGACCCTCGGCGCTGAAGCCGAAAAGCTCCAGTACGAGCTCAATGTCACGCTCCCGGCAGAAATCCGAAAAGCGGTGGAACATGGCGATCTCCGTGAGAACAGCGAGTACAAGGCGGCGCTGGAACGGCAGCAGTTTGTCCAGGCGCGCCTGGGCCAGCTGCGCCAGCGGCTGAGCAAGCTGTCGTCAATCGACGAAAAGCAGATCCCGTCGGACAAGGTGGGGCTCGGCTCGGTGGTGACAGTCGAGGACGAAGGCACCGGAGAAAAAGAGGATTACAGTCTGGTCTTTGGCGACGCGCTGGAATTCGAGGAAGGACACGTCAGCATGTCATCCCCCATCGGACTCGCCCTCGTGGGGCGAAGCCTGGGCGATACGGCCGTGCTCAAGCTTCCGGAAACGACCCGCAAGCTGAAGATCGTGAAACTCAAGACAATTCACGATTGAACTGTCGCGTTTGATTTAACCCGGAAGCGGCGCCTCGTCAGTTGGTGACCGCTGCGGCTTCCGGCCGAGAGCAGTCTCTACGTGATCCACCACCTCGGCCGACATTGACCTGTAGGTGGTGAGCTTTCCCCCGGTCACTACGATTACACCGTTCGCATCACGCGAAATCCGATGCTCCCGGGAGATGCTGGAGGGACGCGTTCCCGGCGGCGCCTCCGCCAGGGGCCTGATACCGGCCCATGTCTCGATCACGTCGTCCTGGTCAAGCCGGGAATCGGGAAAGTAGAAATTCGCCGCGCGGAGCATGTAGGATATCTCGGCATCGCTCGCCTTCACGTCGTCCGGCGATTCGTCGGTTCGCAGGTCAGTGGTCCCGATTATTGTTGCGTCCCCGGATGATGGAAGAGTGAACATCACTCTTCCATCATCCGGGGACACCATCGTGACCGCACCCTCGTTTCCGATCCGGCTCCGCGGCACAACTATATGGGAGCCCTTGGTTCCCTTCGCCTGCCACGGGCCGGTAGCACTCACCACGACCTTCGCCGCGATGCGTCCCCGCCCTCCGTCGCGCATATCCTGAATCAGCGCGCCGTCGGCCTTCCCGCTGCTCGACATCACAGCATCCATCCTCGCGAAGCTCACCGCGAGCGCTCCGTGTGCTACAGCGTCTTCGACATTTGCTCGCGTGAGCGCCGCATCATCGGTCGCCGCGTCGAAATAGCTCGCGCCGCCCCTGAGCCCGCTCGACAGCAACCCGCGCTCTGCCGCGACAACTCCGGCGGGACCGAGCATGCGATGGCCCGGCATGCCTCTCTCTCCAGCAAGCCAGTCGTAAATCGACAGCCCGATTCGCAGCTTCCACCGCTGCACGCGCGCCCCCCGGTACACTGGCCACGTGAATTCGAGAGGTTTGACCAGCTGCGGCGCAATCCGCATGAGCACCTCGCGCTCCCGCACCGACTCCCGAACCATGCCTATCTGCCCATGCTCGAGATAGCGAATGCCACCGTGAATGAGCCGGGATGACTTGCTGGAAGTTCCGCTCGCCCAATCCCCCTTTTCCACGATGGCCACACGGAGTCCCCGCATGGCCGCATCGCGTGCCACACCCGCACCGGTGATTCCGCCGCCGATCACCAGTACATCAAAAACACCGGACTCGAGGGCGGCGAAGGTTCGCTGCATTCTGGAAAGATACCTCCCCGGCGCCTAAGTTCCTGAGATGCCCACGTTTGGAAATGGCAGGCGCGTCGCGATCATCGACGGAGTCCGCACCCCCTTCACAAGAGCAGGCACTGCATTCAAGGCGATCTCCGCGATCGACCTCGGCAAGCTGTGCGTTGCGGAACTCATTCAGCGAACCCACCTCAGCGGCAAGGAAGTGGAGGCGCTCGTCTTCGGAACAGTGATACCGAGCGTCATCGCGCCGAACATCGCGCGAGAGATTGCGTTGATGCCGCTCCTCCCCAAAGGTGTCCAGGCATTCAGCGTGAGCCGCGCGTGCGCCTCGGCCAATCAAGCCATCACCGACGCAGCCGACCAGATCGCCCTTGGTCACGTAAACGTGGCGATTGCCGGCGGGGCCGAATCGCTTTCGAACGTGCCAATACTGCATTCGCGGGGAATGACCGAGGCACTCCTTCTCGCATCCAAAGCCAAGTCCCTCACCGGACGCGTCAAAGCTCTCTCCCGCGTACGGCCAAAGGACCTCGTGCCAATTACTCCCGCTATCGCCGAGCCGTCCACAGGCGAGACCATGGGAGAATCGGCCGAGAAGATGGCAAAACTCAACAACATCTCTCGCGAGGAGCAGGATCACTTTGCCCTCCGCTCACACCGGCTCGCTGCCGCGGGCACGGCCGACGGCAGACTGACTGCCGAGCAGATGCCGGTCTACGTTCCTCCGAAGTTCGAAAGCGTAGTGACCTCCGACAACGGAATCAGGTCAGACACGAGTTACGAACAACTCGCCGCGCTGAGACCGGTATTCGACCGCAAGTATGGCAGCGTTACCGCGGGAAACTCTTCGCCGCTCACGGATGGCGGTGCATGCATCCTCCTCATGAGCGAGCAGCGCGCAAAAGAGATGGGCTACGAGCCACTCGGCTACATCCGCTCGTATGCATATGCGGCGCTCGATCCTGGTGAACAGCTGCTACAGGCGCCGGTGCTTGCGGCTCCGGTTGCTCTGGCCCGCGCGGGCCTCACGCTGCGCGACATGGACCTCGTGGAGATGCACGAGGCGTTCGCTGCACAGGTGCTCTCCAACCTGCGCGGTTTCGAATCGAAATACTGGGCTGAGCGCGCAGGGTTTTCGAGCCCGGTCGGAGAGGTGGATCTCTCACGCCTGAACGTGATGGGTGGCTCACTCTCTATCGGTCATCCCTTCGGCGCTACAGGGTCGAGGATTACGATCACACTGCTCAACGAACTTCGCCGTCGCGGTGGACAGTTCGGCCTTATGACCGTGTGCGCCGCTGGCGGAATGGGCTTTTCGATGGTTGTGGAGCGCGACTCATGACATCTCCCTACGCGCTGAGCACCGAGATAGTCGATGGCGTAGCGGTCATCACAATTGATTTGCCGGGGGAACCTGTCAATAAGTTCAACCGCGCCGTGAAGGACGAGTTTGTCGCGCTTTTTGACCGTCTTGAACGCGACCTGAACGTGCGAGCCGCGGTGCTCATTAGCGGAAAGAAGGACAGTTTCATTGCTGGCGCGGACATTGAAGAGTTCCTCGAGCTGAAAAGCGCGGCTGAGGCCGAGCGCCTGAGTCACGAGGGGCAGCTACTGCTCGATTCGATTTACGAGCAGCGCACTCCATTGGTGATTGCAATCCACGGGGCGTGCATGGGCGGAGCGCTCGAGCTTGCCCTCGCTGCGGATTATCGAATTGCAACCGAACATCCGAAAACGCTTCTCGCGCTTCCGGAAGTTCAGCTCGGCTTGATTCCGGGAGCGGGCGGAACGCAGCGGCTTCCTCGCCTCATCGGAATTCGCGCGGCGCTCGACATGATTCTCACCGGCAAGAACGTCCGCGCGAAGAAAGCGATGCAGATTGGACTCGTGGACGAGCTCGTCCATCCATCCATTCTCAGAAAGATTGCCGTGCTGCGTGCGCAGGAGCTTGCCGACGGGACACGGAAGCACCATAAGCACAGCGGCGGAATGAGCGGCCTCCTGCTCGATGAAAATCCGGCCGGGCGCCACATCGTACTGAAGAAGGCACGCGAAGAGACGCTGAAGAAAACGCGGGGAAATTATCCGGCACCGCTCGCGGCACTTGAAGCAGTCGAAGCCGGATATCGCGGCGGTTCGAGTCACGGATATCGAACAGAGTCGCGGCTGTTCGGTGAAATGGCGATGACAGATGTCTGCCGGGCACTGATTCACATCTTCTTCGCTACCAATGCTCTGAAAAAAGATCCGGGTGTGCCGGTGGCCGCAGGCTCGGCGCAGCCTGAAATCCGGCAGATCGACAAGGTCGGAATACTCGGCGCCGGGTTCATGGGCGCGGGGATCGCGTCCGTTGCGGTTCAGCAGGGAACCCTCGTTCGCCTGAAAGACGCGGACCACGGAAGAGTGGCAAAGGGGCTCGCTGCTGTGAGAGATGTTCTTCGTGAGCGGCTGACGAAACGCCAGATCACGCGAACGCAGTACTCCGACCTCATGTCACTGCTCGGCGGTACAATCGATTATTCGGGTTTCCGTAACGCAGATCTCGTCATCGAGGCAGTCTTCGAAGATCTGGATGTGAAGCACGAAGTACTGCGTGAAACCGAAGAAGTGATTTCTGAATCCGCGATTTTCGCTTCCAACACGAGCACTATTCCGATTTCCCGGATTGCCGAAGCCTCAGTGCGGCCTGAGCGAGTCATCGGGATGCATTTCTTCTCGCCTGTTCACAAGATGCCGCTCCTGGAAGTCATCGAGGCGGATGAAACCTCCATCGACGTTGTTGCCAGCGTAGTCGCGTACGGTAAGAAGCTCGGCAAGACTGTTATCGTGGTTCACGACGGGCCCGGCTTTTACGTCAACCGGATTCTCACACCGTACATAAATGAGGCGGGCCGCCTGCTGGACCAGGGCGCGGCAATTGAAGCAATTGATGAAGCGCTGCTCGATTTCGGTTTTCCCGTGGGCCCGATAACACTGGTAGACGAAGTTGGTCTGGATGTCGGCGCGAAAGCCGGAAAGATCATGTACGAGGCGTTTGGAGAACGATTCGCTCCTCCGTCGTCAATGCAGGCGGTAGTCGCTTCGGGCAGATATGGCCGCAAGGCAAAGAAGGGCTTTTTCCTGTACGACGAAGACGGAAAGCGTGGCAAGGTGGACGAGAGCGTCTATGTGCTTCTCTCGCCTTCGGACAGGCAAACCAGCAGCACCTCGGGCAATGCCGCTGGCGCGCGAACTCAGATGTCGCCTCTCGAAATTCAGCAGCGCACCGTGCTGCCGATGCTCAACGAGGCAGCGCGCTGTCTCGCCGAGAACGTCATTCGGTCGCCGAGGGATGGAGATGTTGGCGCCGTGTACGGTATTGGCTTTCCACCGTTCAGGGGCGGGCCGTTCAGATACATGGACACGATCGGAATTCCCGATCTCGTAAAACGGCTCGAGGACCTCAATGACAGGTTTCCCGGAAGGTTCGAGCCCGCTGAAATTCTCATGGCAATGGCACGTCGCAACGAGCGATTCTACCCGGAGCAGTGATCATCAAATTTCGAATTATCCCAGTGTGTTCGGTGCTCCTCGCGGCCTGCTCCACTGGATCCATTCAAAGCGGTGTGAACCCGTCCGCGGGCCCGCGCACACGCGCCGAGCGCACGAATTATCTCGAGACATCGCATTATGCAGATGTCGTGGCTTTTCTGGATTCACTGAAGGGACGGCCGGAGCTGACGTTTGGGTCGATCGGCAAGACCAACGAAGGCCGCGAGATCCCATACGTCATTGCATCTCGTCCGCGGGTTTCCACGCCTGAGGAGGCGAGGCGCCTCAATCGCCCGATTGTGTACGTCCAGGGCAACATCCATGCGGGAGAGGTGGAAGGAAAGGAGGCGCTTCAGGCCCTCCTTCGCGACCTGACCAGTTCGACGCGACCCAACGTGCTCGACTCGGTTGTCCTGATTGCGGTGCCGATTTACAACGCAGATGGAAACGAGAAGTTTGCGGCGCAGGAGATGAATCGCGGGTCGCAGAACGGACCCGCGATGATTGGGGTTCGCCAGAATGCGCAGGATCTAGATCTGAATCGGGATTACATGAAGGTGGAAGCTCCGGAAACGCGCGCTTCGCTGGCCATGTTCACGAAATGGGACCCTGATGTATTCGTCGATCTTCATACAACAGACGGCAGCTATCACGGTTACGCGCTGACGTATGCGCCATCGCTGAATCCCGCGTCGCCACTTGGGGTGTTTACTCGCGATTCGATCATGCCGGTGGTGAGGCATCGCATGCAGTCACGCGCCGGATTCCCGACTTTCGACTACGGCGATTTCATCTCGAGTGATACGCTGTCGAAAGGATGGGTGACTTTCGATTCCCGCCCGCGATTCGGCACCAACTATTACGGATTGCGCGGACGAATCTCGATACTGAGCGAAGCCTTCTCGCACGACCCGTTCGAACGCCGGGTGAAATCGACCTATGCGTTCGTGCATGAGATTCTATCACTCGCCGCCGAGCGATCGGGGAGACTTCGCGAGCTCTCGCGCATCGCGGCCACTCCGATGACCGCCGGCGGCATTCCAATCCGTTCTGAAATGGTGCCTGCACCTGATTCCGTCGGCGTTGTAGCAGAAATCGTCGAGCGCACGGGAGACTCTGCAAGGACTCAAGCCGGGGTTCCCAAGGGCCGGCGCAGAACTGGCCGCTACATCACGGTCAAGATGCCGGTCTTCGACAGATTCAAGCCGACACTCGTTGCGAATGTCCCGCTCAGGTACGTCATACCGGCTGGAGATACACAGGTGGTGCGCGTGTTGCGTGATCACGGCATCACAGTGAATCAGACGAGTGCACAAGCGGGCGCAGGTGGGGGCACTCCCGTGGATGTCAATGTGTTCGTGGTCGAATCTGCTACAGTTGCACCGCGTCCGTTTCAGGGACACCGCGAGATGCGGGTAGCCGGGAAGTGGCGTCGCGGGACACGGGAAATAGCTCCCGGTTCATTCACAGTCGAAACCTCGCAGCCCCTTGGGCTGCTCGCGGTATATCTGCTCGAGCCCGACAGCGATGATGGGCTCGTCAACTGGAATTACTTTGATTCGCGGCTGAGTCCTGGAGGCACATATCCTGTCTTCAAGATCGGTGGCGGGCCGTCAACTCAATAGAAGTCAATGCTGCGTAACGCACTCCTGTACCTGTCGGCACAGCCGACTGTTTTCAACTTTGTTCGGCACAACCGCATGGCAAAGGGATTTGCCAGCCGCTTTGTCGCCGGCGAGACGCTCGAGACCGCGCTTGCTGCGGTCAAACAGCTCAACTCCCAGGGCATCACCGCCACCCTCGACCTGCTCGGCGAGAGCGTGAGCAACGAGAGCGAGGCGCGCGAGTCGGCGCGTGCCTATATCGAGATGCTCGATCGCATTCAACAGCTTCATCTCGATGCCAACGTTTCGGTGAAGCTGACAGCGATGGGCCTCGACATATCAGAAGACCTGTGCGTTGCCAACATGCAGGACATCCTGGAAAGAGCGCGCGAGCAGGCCAGCTTCGTACGGCTCGACATGGAGGGGAGTGACTACACTCAGAAAACGCTTGACCTGTTTTACGAGCGGCTCTACCCATGCTATCGCGGGAACGTCGGTATCGTACTCCAGAGTTATCTCTATCGCACAGCGTCTGACGTCGCGGAGGCAAACAAGGCGGCTGCGCGCGTGCGGCTGTGCAAGGGAGCCTATAAGGAGCCGGCATCCGTGGCATATCCGGACAAGAAAGATGTGGACGCGAACTATGTCCGCTCCATGCAGGCCTTGCTGCTCGACGGACACTATCCCGGCATCGCAACGCACGATGAGGCGATGGTGACTGCTACCAAGCGCTTTGCCCGCGAAAACGACATAGGGAATCACCAGTTCGAATTCCAGATGCTTTACGGAGTTCGCCGCGATTTACAGGAGAAGCTCGTGCGGGAAGGATACCGTATGCGCGTGTACGTTCCGTTCGGCACTCAGTGGTACCCGTATCTGATGCGGCGACTCGCCGAGCGTCCGGCGAACATGGCTTTCATCACTGGAAACATCGTGAAAGAGATGGTCGGGAGAAGAAAGGACTAGCGATGAGCCAGTTCCTGCCCGCGGACCATTCCAAGGGTGATGCCAACACAGTCGGCGGCTACACTGCCGTTCACTCGCGGCCTCCGGCCTTCGAGGGAAAGGATGGCGCTTCGTACAGCGTCGAGGTGATGGCGGACGAAACCGATGACTCGTCGGAGCCGTGGGCCAGCTACCTTCTCTTTGTGCGTTATGCTCACGGCGATCCAATTGCTTCCGGTCATGTTGAAACGGACTACCTCCTTCATGGAGAAACCGAAGAAGCTGTTCGCACCCGGGTTGGCGCAATGCCGTTGAATGACGCTCTCGCACTGCTCGATGGAGTGATAGCGCAGCGCAACTCCGGTTCGCGCCCGTGGTGGGAAGCAATGCATGACGAGGGCGCCGTTTGAGCGACTCTCCCGCAACATCCCGGAAGGCAATCGTCATGGGGGGAACCGGCGGCATATGGACGGTCCGCACCGACGACGGGGAGACAGTAGAGGCGCCAATGCGCGGCCGCCTCAAGAAAGCAGATGACGCGCTCAAGCTGACCGTCGGTGATGATGTGATGATCGAGCCCGGCTCCGCCGGTGAGACGTGGGCTGTTGGCGAGATTCTCCCGCGACGATCGCAGCTTGCCAGGCGAATGCCGGGCGGTGGTCATGGTGAACGAATCGTTGCTGCAAATGTGGACCAGGTGATGATTACGTTTGCCGCCGCCAAGCCGGAACCGCATGTGAGAATGCTCGACAGGTTTCTCGTCATTGCCGAAGGCAACTCACTCGGCGCGCTGATAGTGATCAACAAGCTCGACCTGGCGGACGAGACGATGACTCATGAGAGATTTGCGGACTACGAGCGCGCCGGATACCAAATGCACTACACGAGCGCCAAGACGGGGAAGGGAATCGAGGAGCTGCACGAGGCGCTGAAAGGGCGTACTTCAGTTCTGAGCGGCCCCTCAGGTGTGGGCAAGTCATCGCTGCTCAACGGCATGTATCCGGGATTGAACCTGCGTGTCGGCGAGATCAGCGAAAGCGTGAACAAGGGGCGCCATACCACGGTGGGAGCGCTGCTTCATCCCCTGCCTGATTCCGGATTTGTGGTGGACACTCCCGGATTGCGGGAGGTCGGAATGTGGGGAATGCCATCCGAAGATCTCGATTCGTGCTTTCGTGAGTTTCGCGAGTTTCTGGATGATTGCCGCTTCTCCGACTGCACGCACAGGCACGAGCCGGGCTGTGGTGTTCGCGAGGCGGTGTCCGCAGGCAGCGTCACGACTGCTCGATACGAGAGCTATCTGAAGCTGCGAGACGAGCTGGAGGACACCGAGAAAAAATGGGCCGTCCTCAAGCCCGGTTCGTATGACAAGAAGAAACGGGGCCGCTGACCGTCGAGCGGACTACATCACCGAAGCGAGGAACCTCTCGATCGCGTAGGTGGCCAGCTGGCCACACGGTCCTCTGAAAAAGTAATCGCAGCCGTGAGTTGCCCAGGGAAGCTCGAGCAGAAAGTGCGGACGTCCTGCCGCCGCCAGAGCAGAATCCAGCCGGTGTCCCTGTTCGATTGACACGAGCGGGTCGATGGTGCCGTGAATTTGTAACGTCGGAACAGTTGCGGGCCCCACGAAATTCAGCGGAGACGCTTCGCGGTACGCATCGGGCGCAGATTTTGGATCGCCGTGCAGAAAGTCACGCAGCGTAGTCGTGCTGTTGGAAACCAGAGGATTCGTAGGATGATTCCATCCCCATATCTGATCGTTGGGGCCGTAGAACGAAAC
>JBKJNN010000035.1:0-7463 GCA_046593625.1 Gemmatimonadaceae bacterium
GTTGCGGGCAGACTGAAACAGATATGCCTGCGGCGAGGTGTCGGCGGTGAGCGATTCGCGTCGCTTCCACAGTTCCAGCATTACGTCCTGCACTATCTCTTCCGCCACGGCACGCGACCGTACGATCGACTCGGACGCCCTGACGAGCGATGGATACCACGTGCGAAAAATCGCGTTGAACGCTTCTTCGCTGCCATTTCGAAGTTGCTCGAGCAGACTCTTGGTTTCCAGCGTATATCCCCGGAGTGGGTGATGTGGCGTTGACCGCCCCAGGGCCCCAATTTAGGCTTCGACTCCCTCCAACGTAGGGTATGGCGCCCCTGGAGTGTTCACTCGACATATGACCAACGGCACATCTCTCAACTGGGAAGCAATCGCACGCCAGCTAGCCGGCGAGGCAGGGCCCGACGAGGTCGCACGGATCGAGGCAGCTCTGGCCGCCAGTCCAGACGAGAAGCGTGCAATTGAGTCGCTCGGTCAAATCGTCGCGCGAGTGCGTGAGGATTCAGCCGGTGACGTGGCCGTTGAGGCCGCCCTGGAAAAGGTCAGATCAACACCAGGGTTCTCTTCCGCGAAGGTGACTACGATTGGTTCTCGAAGCGCTGAGCTGGATACTCCCCCTCCGCGCAGATGGTTCGTTTCGATGCCGGCACTCGCTGCCGCGGCATGGCTGGCGGTAGGTGCTGCGAGTTGGATGGCCTACAACAACCGCCCGCGCGAGCAGGCAACTACAGCTGCTCCCCGCATGCTCGCGACGGGCGTTGGCGTACGCGACTCGATGCTCCTCTCCGATGGATCGCGAATAATCCTCGGCCCCCTCAGCTCGGCGAAGATTTCGAGCGGATACGGCCGGGATGCCAGGATGGTGGAAATTCGAGGCGAAGCCTGGTTCGATGTGATCCACGACGCGTCACGCCCTTTCATCGTGCAAGCCGGTGCGGCCACTATCACGGATATCGGGACAACCTTTGCGGTTCGCACAGATGGCTCCGAAGGTGTAGCCGTATCGGTGACGGAAGGTTCTGTTTCTCTGCAGCAGCCGAACACTTCAGGCGGTCGAGCCGTAGTTCTTAAAGCCGGGGACACTGGTCTCCTCCGGGAGAACGGCGAGATTGTGGCGAAGAAGGGCGCCGCGAACGAGGATGACGCCGCCTGGCTTCACGGACGGCTTGTCTTCCGCGATGCGCCGATTGGAGATGTTGCGACAGCACTGAAAAAATGGTACGGACTGGAGCTGAGCGTGGCCGATACGTCGCTGTCGCAAGTTCATCTCACGGCCACGTTCTCAGGAGAGCCCGTTTCGCGAGTACTCGATGTGATTGGACTTGCTCTGGGCGCTGAGATTGAACGGCGCGGCGACACCGCTATCGTGCATATGGTCAAGGGGAGTACGCGATCGAAATAATGAAACCCGCTTCCAGATTGGCGTGCGCCGCATCGGCGACACTCGCCATCATGTCTCTGGCTGTACCTCTCGAGGCCGGCGCACAGTTCACGTGTGCGCCGGCTGGCCGCGTTCCGGAATATTCCATCTACGGCCAGATAGCGATGGACAAGCGGGTATCACTGCACGGACGTGAAGTTTCCCTTCGCAACGCACTCGACCGCCTTTCTGCAGCGGCAGGCGTTCGGCTTTCATATTCATCGGAATTGCTCGACCCGTCGCGGCCGGTCTGCCTCGAATATGAAAGCGCACCCGTAGGATTCATCCTCAGCCACCTCCTTTCCGGCACCAACGTTCGCGCTGTTCCGGTTGGCGCCGACATGATAGTGCTTGCGCCTGTTTCTTCACGCGACGGAGATCAGAGCGAAAGCGAGACGGCGATGCTGACAGTTGGGTTGCTCAACCGCGTCGTGGTGACCGGAAGCACTGTAGGCGCCTCACATCGTAACCTGCCAATTGCTCTCGATATTGTTGATGGGAAGCAACTCGCTATGCAAGGTGGTGGCTCGATGTCAGGCGCTCTCGACGGAATCGTCCCCGGGCTCTGGCTGTGGGAACAATCGCCATTGAGCCTCCTTGCGCGCTATGGAAGCATCCGCGGAGCCAGTTCATTCGGCGTCAGCTATCCCAAGGTTTACGTGGACGGCATCGAGGTGGCCAACTCTCTGCTCGTCACGCACCTGGATCCAGAATCTGTTTCGCGGATCGAAGTCATCCGCGGTCCTCAGGGAGCGGCGTTGTACGGGGCGGACGCCATCAGCGGCGTGATGAATATCGTCACCCGACAGGAAGGCGCTGAAAACGGAACACCTCGGCGACAAATTCGCTCCGAGGGGGGAGCAACGTCGAGCGATTATTCCAGCGGCAACGTTCTCACTCAAAGTCACGCGATCTCGCTTCAGTCCGGCACCAACGTGAAATCCGGACGCCTTGGAATGACACTGACCACGATTGGTCCCTTTCTTCCCGGCGCGTCGAGCCAGCAGCTCGCTGCAAACGGCGGGCTTCGGTTCGTCGGCTCCAGAGGAGTGATCACGGGTACGCTGAGAATGTTTGCGCAGGACGCGCGCACTCCGGCAAGCCCCGTGCTTGCCGGGATCGGCATGTGGTCTGCTACTGCCGCTCGCGCCGCACCGCTGCGTAGCTCACAGTTCACGGGTAGTCCGCCGGATTCCGTAGAGCGTCGCCTGGATTCCCTGTCGCGGCTGCTGGTGCTGGATTCGAGCGACAGGCAATCAGTCAGACAGCTGACACTGGGCGCCAACGCCACATTCGCGCAAAGCGAACGCTGGACTCACAGTTTTGTCACTGGACTCGATGGCTATCGCCTCAGGAGTGCGTCTATTCTGGACGGAGCATTTCCATCTGCGCTCGACTCTGCACTCCGCGCTGCTACAGGAAACGCAGTCCGCACCACCCTCCGCGCAAGCAGCGTTGGACAATTTGGAAATCACGAGCGGGCCGCAGTGACCGTTACGTTTGGTGCGGAGCATTCGATAGTCCGGGATGAATCAGTTACTCACGAGCTGTTCACGCCCCAGCCACCGCCAGGACCGTCTGGCCCTGGCAAGCCGTCGGAGCCCCCATCCGGTGCAGGCTTCGAGTCACCCAGCAAGTCCGTTGAAACGCGCAGCAACGCAGGACTCATCGGCCAGATAAGCGGAAGTCTGCGCGACATGCTTTTTGTAAGCGGCGGTGTTCGGGTAGAGCGGAACTCCGGATTCGGCGGACAAGGTGACATCGCCACTCTGCCAATGCTCGGGGCAGCACTCGTAAGGCCGCTGGGGCCAGGCACTTTCAAGTTGAGGGCGGCTTACGGAAAAGGAATACGACCGCCGGGAACATCGAGTCGCGCAGGAACGCTCATGGGGTTGACCGCAACACTTTCACCGGAGGAACAGTCCGGGATCGAAGCGGGCGTCGATTTTTTCCTCGGCTCCTCGTTCTCTCTTCATGCAACGCGATTCGACCAGAATGCCTCAGGCCTCATTCAGCCCGTGAGCGTGTATTCAGTTGCGGCAAATGACCCCATGCCCCGCTATCGGCGAATTGTATATCAGCTCCAGAACGTCGGTGAGATTTCCAATCGCGGCTGGGAGTTGCAGGGCCTGTTCGGGAATGGGCCGCTCCGGTTTGGAGCAACGTTTTCGCAGGTGGACAGCAGGGTTCAAAAACTTGCGTCGCAGTATACCGGCGATCTTCGTGCCGGCAACCGAATGCTCGAGGTACCATCCATGACCCTCGGGGCAAACGCATTGTATTCGCGCGGGCGGTGGAACCTGTCGTCGCGGATTTCACGTGCGTCGAACTGGATCAACTACGATCGCATCGCTCTTCTCACTGCGTTCACCACCGAAAAAAACGACATTCGCCAGTTCGTGGGGCCGGAACTCAGATCCTACTGGCGCACCTATGGCGGCGTGACTCGCATAGGCGGACGCATGGCCGTAGGAATCGGAAAGGGAATGATGTTCACGGTCGACGGAGAGAATCTTCTCAACGAACAAGGTGGCGAGCCGGACAACATCACGGTGCTGCCCGGCCGCACCATCAGCGCGGGACTTCGCGTTGGATTCTAGATCCGCCCCAGCATCAACCTGACAGATTCACTGCCACTCGGCGATGAACAGGTTGGTTTCGCCCGGCTTCTCGTCCTCCCTGTTTGAAGCCCATATAAGTTTCGTTCCGTCCGGGCTGAACATCGGGAATCCATCGAATGACTCGTCGAACGTTACCTGCTCCAGACCGCTTCCGTCTGGATTGATTAGGTAGAGGTCGAAGTTCCCGCTGCGGGGGTTCTGGTAGTTCGAAGAGAAGATTATCCGACGCCCGTCAGGCGTCCACGACGGCCCGAAGTTGGCGCCGCCCAGGTTGGTGATCTGACGCTGGCCCGACCCGTCTGCATTCATTATGTAGAGCTCCACCTTGCTGGGACGAACGAGCCCCTGCCGAAGCAGATCCCTGTACGCGCGCAGCTCTGTGGAATCCGATGGATGGTTCGCCCGGTAAACAATCTGCTTTCCGTCAGGTGACCACCATGCACCCCCATCGTAACCCGGCGTATTCGTGAGGCGGCGGACATCGCTTCCATCGGCGTTCATCGTGTAGATCTCGAGATCGCCATCCTTGAGCGAGGTGAAAACAATCTTTCGTCCGTCAGGTGAGAGCACACCCTCTGCCGTGTAGACATTGTAATGAGTCAGCCGTCGCTGGTCGCCGCCGTTGCGATTGACGGTATAAATGTCGTAGCGGTCCAGCGGCCATACGTAACCGCTGGAAGGATCGGGTCTCGCCGGACAGGTTGAATCGTGAGCAGTCGTGGACGCGAAGAAGAGCCGTTCCCCGTTCGGAAAAAACCAGCCGCAGGTGGTCTTGCCGCGGCCGTCGGAGATGCGCCGAATATCGCTGCCGTCAATTCGCATCGTGTACTGCTGATCGCACGCGCGTCCGTCGCGGGTGCTTTGGAATGTCAGCCACTTGCCGTCGCGACTGAAATACGCCTCGGCGTTTTCCCCCCCGAACGTTATCTGGCGAACAGATTTGAAGTGCCGCTCCGACTGAAGCGGAACACTTGCCCGATATGTTGGCGAGGACTTGTCAGCAGCAGCAGCAGGTGTGTTTCCGGGAGCGCAGCCGCTCGCGACCGTCGCGAGCGAGATCGTCAGGATCACGGTCAGAATTCGCATGCGGGGAAGATAATGTAGGAAACCGCAGTCGGCTTCATCGGCTATTCTTACCGTATGACATCCTCACATTTTCAGTACGGCCTCAAGGGACGGCGTGCACTCGTGACAGGTGGATCGAGAGGAATCGGAGCCGCCATGGTGCGCCACCTGGCAAGCGCTGGAGCCGACGTGGTCATCGGATACAACACCCGAAGCGGCGATGCGGAATCAGTCGCGACGGAAGCAAAATCCATGGGCGTGCGTGCGTTTACCGTCGCGGCGGATATTTCCACCCGTCAGGGAGCCGAAGACCTGGTGGCGGCGGCGGTGGCCAGTTTGGGTGGGTTGGACATTTTTATCGGCAATGCAGGTGTATGGCCTCCCGACGATGTCGCACTTGCCGACATGAATGATGAACAGTGGGTTCACACCATGCGACACAACCTCGACTCGGTTTTTTATACGACCCGCGCGGTTGTGAAAGTCATGGGCAACGGTGGCAGAATCGTTTTCATTTCCAGCACGGCCGGACAGCGGGGCGAGGCGTTCCACTCTGACTACGCCGCTACGAAAGGTGCAGTCATTTCTCTCACCAAATCGCTGGCGGTAGAACTCGGAGCCAGGGATATCACCGTGAACTGCATTGCTCCCGGCTGGGTAGATACGGAAATGGTCAGGGACGCCATCGGCCGCGAAGGATCAGAGCGTATCTACGCGTCGATTCCGCTCGGCAGAATTGCAACCGCTGACGACATCGCGGGGCCTGCCGTTTTTCTCTGCTCATCTCTCGCACGTCACATCACAGGCGAGGTTCTCAACGTCAACGGAGGAAGCGTTCTGTGCGGATGAGCGGCAGCTCGAGAAGCTTCTTCGAGGGTTGTGGATCGAGAGTCTGATAGACCGTGAGCTGCACTATTTCCGCCGGCTCCGTAATTCTCATCGCAAGCAGCTCACGTTCGCTCTCCCGGGTGAGAGTCGGATAAAGACTCAGCGTGGCGTGAGGGCTGAACGTGAACCTGGATTGCTGAAATGGCAGCCCCGAGGTCGCTATGCGATCATGCAGAATTCTGAGCGGCCCGTGCGGGTCGAGCGGCAGCACCACTATCTCGCTCTGCATGAAGCGCAGCGGAGCGGAGAAGTCGAGGGCCATTGCCTCCGTGACGGACGTGATAGGAAGGAGCTTCTCACTGAGCTCCGCAACCGAAACGGAGGGAGGAATCGGGCCGACTCCTGATGAACCTGCAATGGTCACGTGCGGCGCCTTGTAGCGCGCCAGCTTGGGGTCATACTGTTCGTTTATGGAATGAATCCGCCTGCCTGCTTCTCCACCGAGTTCTGCGATGATGAAGATGCCGTTGGCAGGCTGCACCTATTGCCGTACCACTGAAAGGATCGGCAGCAGTGCCCCGTTATTGGAAATTGAAACCCCGGCTCGAAGAAATTTCTTGTCGAACCAGTTGTCCGGGTGCGAGTGCTGAAAGCGGTAAACCTTGACACCGGTGAGCGTCCCGATTGCCGCCCCGGCGATTACGTCACTGGCCCAATGCGCGTTGTTATAGATGCGGGAAACTCCGGTCAGCGTCGCCGCACTGTACATCAACGGGCCGACAATCCATCGCGAGTTCGATGACCAGTGACTGGTTTCGGCAGTCACTATCGAAGCGAATGCAAACGCAACTGTCGTGTGTCCCGACGGGAATGACCTGTATTTGTCATCCCTGAGACCCCGAAACAGACCAAAGTTTGTCGGGTCATCTTTGCTTACCCGGGGTCTGGCCCTCCCCACAACGGCTTTAACCGAAGCGGCGACCAGGCCACTGAGAAAAATAGACTCGACAGAATGCAGACCGAGATCCTGCGCCCTGCTGTTCTTTGCAGCCAGTCCGATTGCATAGATGCTTCCTCCTGCCACCAGTGCACCGGGCTGTCCAAACAACCTGAAAATTGTGGCTCCTCTGTTAAACAGGTGGTTCGCCTGGCGCGCCTCGTCCTGAAGCTCGTGCGTAATCCACTTGTCGGCGGGTGCCGTCGCCAGCGATGCCGCAATCGCAGCTCCTGCGAGCACCGCATCTCCAGCTTTGAACAGGGGCCGCTGACTCACCGTGTCTTCGACTTGCGCACCCGCAGCCGCACTCACCACCAGCGAGAGTAACATCCCTCGCATCATTGTCCGCCTCACGACGCCTTCCTTTGTCAGTTCGATGCAGCGGGCCCGGGTTGATTCCGCAGTCCGCGTTAATTCCGCAATCCGAAGTTAGTCTGCAGATCGCAGCGATTATAGTCCGCCATCTACACCCCCTTGCTTCCTGAGTGCCGGATGGTCATATCCTGACCATGCTCAACATTGACCTTAG
>JBKJNN010000045.1:0-5608 GCA_046593625.1 Gemmatimonadaceae bacterium
CCGATGCCCGAGCCGCTCGATGCCCTGGTTGGGATTTATGCAGATCCGCCCGAGGAGAAACCGCTCTGGTTTCGCGAGGGTGTCCGTTCTGCAGTGGAAGTGAACGAACGGCCCGCGAGCTGGGGAACGCACGATGTCTGAGATCACCTATCTGGAAGCGATTCGGGAAGGCATCTCTGAGGAGATGGAGCGGGATGGCAATGTGTTCTGTCTCGGCGAGGACATCGGTGCTTTTGGTGGAGCGTTCAAGGTTACCGAGGGGCTTCAGGCAAAGTTTGGCGAAGCCCGCGTGATCGACACGCCGATTTCCGAGGCTGGAATCATTGGCGCGGCGGCAGGCGCGGCGCACATGGGAATGCGTCCGGTGTGCGAGATGCAGTTCATCGATTTCATCTCGTGCGGGTACGACATGCTGACGAACTATGTCGCGACGGCGCGGTACAGGGCGATGCTGCCCTGTCCAATGGTTGTGCGGGGGCCGAGCGGTGGCTATGTGCGCGGCGGGCCGTTTCATTCACAGAATCCGGAGGCTGCGTTTCTTCATACGCCCGGATTGAAGATGGTTTATCCGGCGACAGCTGCGGATGCAAAGGGATTGATCAAGGCGGCTATTCGCGACGAGGATTGCGTGCTGTTTTTCGAGCATAAGTATCTCTATCGGCGAATCAAGGATGTGATGCCCGAGGGCGATCACGTGACTCCAATCGGGAAGGCGAGGGTAGCCCGTGAGGGACGAGACGTGTCGATCGTGACGTACGCGGCTACTGTCTGGAAATCACTCGAGGCGGCGGATCTGCTCGAAAAGGAAGATGGGCTGTCAGTTGAAGTCATCGATCTTCGTTCTCTGGCGCCGCTGGATGACGAGGCGATAATTGCTTCCGTGAAGAAGACAAACAGGGTGCTGATCGTGCATGAGGATACCCGGACGGGCGGTATTGCCGGCGAGATCACGGCGCGGATAAACGAGATTGCTTTTGAGTGGCTCGACGCGCCTGTGCTGCGTGTCACGGCTGTTGACGTTCCGCTGCCGTATTCGCCGCCTCTGGAGGACTATGTGCTGCCGCAGACTAACGACATTGTGAAGGCGGTCCGGCGTCTGGCGGCGTACTGATGGAGTCGCCGGACGAGTTTCGTACTTCGCGCACTATAGGGGTGGGTTGTGTCACTGCCGTCGGTGGCTTTTTCAGTGGCGGGATGATCGGCGTGTTCATTGCGAAAGTGGTTGGCAGTATCAGGGGGTGTAAACCGATAGAAGGGCTGCCTGCGTGCGATTGGCACCTGTATGCGGCTGTCGGTATGTTGATTGGTGTTCTGACGCTTCCAGTGGTGGCGGTGATGAAATTGCGCTCTGGGGGAGTCTGGAAAGACAAACAGGATCAGGAGAACAGGTGGCCCTCGTAGACATAATCATGCCCCAGATGGGAGAATCCATCGCTGAGGGTACGCTTTCGAAATGGCTCAAGAAAGTTGGCGATGAGGTCAAGCGCGACGAGCCGATTTTCGAGATTTCCACTGACAAGGTCGATGCCGAGATTCCGGCAGCTGCTGCGGGCACGCTGACGGAGATTCTTGTAAAGGAAGGCGAAACGGTAGCGGTGCAGACGGTGGTGGCGCGTCTCGAGACGGAGAAAGGTGCTGCGGCTGGAGCCGTAGCAGCAGCGGCGTCGTCCGCGTCTGCCGCGGTTCAGGCTGCTTCTTCCGCTCCATCGGCTGAGGGGGCCCCCCCCAAGAGCGAAGTTACGACTGCCGCTCCTCCGGCCGGTCACCCTTCGGCTGCCCCGGCAACCGCCGCATCGCAAACCAACGGCAACTCGTTCGAAGAACGCATTCGCACCCGCTCTTCGCCGCTCGTGCGCAAGATGGCGGCGGAGCACGGCCTCGACATCACTTCTCTCCAGGGCAGCGGCATCGCCGGCCGTGTCACCAGGAAAGACCTCCTCGGCTTTATCGAATCAGGCGCTCCAATGCCGGCGCGCTCGATGCACGCCCCCGGCGGCGTGACGTCTGACTTGTCGCACGGGCCAATGCCCGAGCAGTGGCCAGGGGATACCGTCGAACCGATGTCCAAGATGCGCGCCCTCATCAGTGACCACATGGTCCAGTCGAGGAGAACATCAGCGCACGTGACGTCGTTCATGGAAGTGGACCTCACTCGAGTAGCCCGTATCAGAGCCAAAAAACGGGCAGAATTTCAGGCAACAACCGGCGAGAAACTCACCTACCTGCCGTTCATCATCGGGAGCATCGTAAAAGGTCTGCAGGCATTTCCGGTCATGAACTCATCGGTCGCCGGCCGAAACATCATCTATCGCAAGCCGATCAACATCGGTGTTGCGGTTGCGCTTGATTGGGGCCTCATCGTCCCGGTCATCAGGAACGCCGAGAATCTTTCGCTGGGCGGCATCGCAAAGTCGCTGAACGATCTCGCTGCACGTGCGCGCGCCAAGAAGCTCTCGCCCGAGGAAGTGCAGAACGGAACGTTCACCGTCACCAACCCGGGTGTGTTTGGATCGCTCATGGGCGCTCCAATCATCAACCAGCCCCAGGTAGCCATACTCGGGATAGGGACCATCGAGAAGCGTCCCAAGGTCATTACCGGAGCGGACGGCGAGGACACAATCGCAATCCGCACCTGCGCCTATTTTTCAATCTCGTTCGACCACCGCATCATCGATGGTGCGGTCGCAGATCAGTTCCTCGCGTTCGTCAAAAAGACGCTCGAGGACTTTCCCGAAAGCGGAGTCTGAATTGCCGCATGCACTGACTATCCAGCGAACGACAGTCCCGTCAAACGAGCGCACGAAATACTTCGAGCGCCTGCGCACGTCCGCCGAGCACTATGCGGCTGCGAACTGCAGGTTCCGCGTATTCGAGGAGCACCGGCTTCCGGGTGCCTTCATTGAGTTTGTCGAGGCCGATGACGAGGCTACACTGGCAACAGCGCATGCGAATGCACCTCACAGAATTCTCGACCCCGCGCGCGTCTACTACGAAACGGAGATCGGCAAGAATGCCGGCTAGAATAATCAGCATCGATGGCACCGACTGGAGCGTTTTCCCCTCCGGCCACATAACCCAGTACGACCAGGACGAATTCGGGCTGTTCTTTGCGCGTGGAACGGGAGAGAGCCGCGAGATCAGAGTCACCCGGTATTCGCCTCAGGGCTCCCGCTCACGCGAGCAGTCATTCGCCGAACTCTCGGAAGAATCGCTGCGCACTCTTTTCAGCCAGTCCCAGCCCAGCTTCACGTCGCCAGAGGCCGGCTACAGACAGTGACCGGTCCTGGGCAGGCCAACGGGCCGCCCGGCGAGGTCGATCTTCACATGCACTCGACCGCGTCCGATGGATCACTTGCGCCTTCCGCCGTGGTGCAGGCCGCCTCGAACGCCGGTCTCGCCGCCATCGCACTCACCGATCATGATACGATGGGCGGGCTTGTCGAAGCAGAACTCGCAGCCGAGTCGCTCGGCATCCGGATCGTGCCTGGTGTGGAGCTGAGCGCGCACGATGGTGCGCGGGAAATTCATCTGCTGGCGCTGCACGTGTCGCGGCGAGCGCTGCTCGAAGAGCAACTGTCCACGTTCCGTGATGCGCGCGAAATTCGCGCGCAAAGCATCGTCGAGCGACTGCGCCGGCTTGGAGTTAACGTCGAAATCGAGGCTGTGATGGAGGAAGCCGCAGGCGGCGCAGTGGGACGTCCGCACGTTGCCCGCGCACTCATCCGCGGCGGGCATGTAAAAGACTCGCGCGAGGCGTTCGACCGGTTTCTTGGCGCTGGACGTCCGGGCTTCATTGGAAAGACACGGCTCGAGGTGGGTGATGCAATCGCTCTCGCGCACGCTGCGGGAGCGATCGTGATCTGGGCTCATCCCGGACATGAATGCAGGCGCGAGCGCCTCGAGGCCCTCGTAAAACTCGGGCTCGACGGCGTCGAGATCCGGCATCCCAGCCACCAGTCCGAAGACGTCAAGCGGTTGTCGGCACTCATGGATTTCTTTGGCCTCGTCCCCAGCGGCGGTTCTGACTGGCACGGGTCGAGCGAGGGGCCCCGCACAATCGGATGCATGCACATTCCTCCGGCCTGGCTGCATCAGCAGGACGTGCTCGTCGCGCGCCGGGCGGCAGCGGAGACTCAGTGAAGCTCGACGGTCGCGTTGCACTCGTCACGGGAGCCGGGCATCGTGTTGGCCGCGCGCTCGCCATCGCACTCGGCAGCGAGCGAATGCGCGTCGCCGTTCACTTCCATGCTGCGGCAGAACAAGCGGAAGAAACAGTCCGCATGATCGTCGATGCCGGCGGCGAGGCACAGCCCTTTCGAGCCGATCTGACAGATGCGGCCGCTCCCTCTCAGCTCGTGACAGAAGTTGCGGAAAGATTCGGAGCGCTGGACGTGCTGGTGAACTCTGCCGCGGTGATGACCCGAACCAGGTTTGGCAGCGTGACCGCGGAAGACTGGGACGCAACCATGCAGCTCAATCTTCGCGCACCTTTTTTTCTTTCGCAGGCTGCGGCCGCAATTATGAGCGCGAACGGTGGAGCCATCGTAAACATTGCCGATCTGGCCGCCTTCGAGACATGGCCGGATTTCATCCCTCACTCGGTGTCCAAGGCCGGAGTGGTCCGCATGACGGAGTCTCTTGCTACTGTCCTGGCTCCATCAATTCGCGTAAATGCAATTGCGCCGGGCGCCGTGCTGCTTCCATCCGATTTCAGCCCGGCTACTGCGAGGCATCTCGCGGAGACGACTCCGCTAGGAGTCCTGGGCGATCCGGGGGACGTAGTTGACGCGATGCTTTATCTTCTAAGAGCGGACTTCGTGACCGGCGAGACAATAGTCGTGGACGGGGGACGGAGAATCCGCACGTGAGTGCAGAAAAACAAACATTACCGTACAGCAGATGAATGAACCTCGCATTGAGTCAACCGTAATTGTTGGATCCGGCCCGGCCGCATGGACCGCCGCCATTTACGCGGCCCGGGCAAACCTGGACCCGCTGGTCTTCGAAGGAGAGCCGATGGGGACCGAAATCCCGGGCGGCCAGTTGATGCTGACCACGGAAATCGAGAACTACCCTGGTTTTGCCGATGTCATCACCGGTCCCGAGCTGATGGATCGCATGAAGGCACAGGCGCTGAAGTACGAAACCCGGGTCCGCTCCGAGCTTGTCACCGCGATCGATCTGAGCAGGAGCCCATTCGTGGTAACGTCGAGTTCGGGCGAGTCCGTGAGCGCTCTCACGGTTATCGTCGCGACCGGTGCCAAGGCAAAATGGATTGGCCTGCCAAACGAATTGCGTCTCGCACAGCAGGGTGGGGGAGTGAGCGCGTGTGCCGTATGTGACGGCGCGCTGATGGCGTACCGCAACAAGGTTCTCGCTGTGGTCGGAGGGGGAGACACCGCCATGGAAGAGGCGCTGTATCTCACCAAGTATGCGAGCGAAGTGGTGATCATTCACCGCCGCGACGAATTTCGCGCCTCCAAAGTGATGGCAGACCGCGTACTCGGCCACGCGAAAGTCCGCGTTCTCTGGAACACGCGAGTGACAGAGGTGGACGGAGACTCGGAGATCACCGGAGTTCAACTCGAGGACACCGTGACGGGTGCAA
>JBKJNN010000021.1:0-2627 GCA_046593625.1 Gemmatimonadaceae bacterium
ATTGCAGTCGGCGCTGCACCTCAGCCGGCCGCAAAACCGGCGAGTCAGACAAGTGCGTCTTCCGGCGTTTATGATGCCGGCCTCGCCGGAGCCGTCGCCGATTTCCAGGCGCATCACGGAATAGTCGTGGATAGCATGCTTGGCGCGGAAACAATGGCTTCTCTGAACCAATCCGCCGGGTACCGTGCGGCGCAAATCGCAGCAAACCTCGAGCGCATGAGATGGCTGCCCCGCACGCTCGGCAGCAGATACGTCTACGTCAACGTTCCTGCATTCCGTCTCGAAGCCTACGATGGTGGACAGAAGACACTCGAAATGAAAGTCATCGTTGGAGAGGATTTCGAGGACAAGGCGACACCGGTCTTCTCGGATTCAATGGAGACTGTCGTTTTCCGTCCCTACTGGAACGTCACACCGGACATCGCGGAGAAAGAAATCTTTCCGAAGATGAATTCAAACCCCGGATACCTCGAAGCGGAAAACCTTGAGCTCTACAAGGAAGGCGGTGCAACACGCGTCCGGCAGAAGCCAGGCGACAAGAACTCACTCGGCCTCGTGAAGTTCCTCTTCCCGAATGACTTCAACATCTATCTGCACGATACACCGAATCGCGAGCTGTTCGTCAAGGACGTACGGGCGTTCAGTCACGGATGCATCCGCGTCGAAAAGCCAGCCGAGCTGGCGCAATGGGTGCTCGGATGGGACGCGGCTAAGGTTGACCAGGGCATGAAAGGCTCGGACAACCAGTCGGTGAAGGTGCCGAAAAAGATTCCGGTCTACATTACGTATGGGACTGCATACATTCGTGACGGCAAGCTGTTCTTTGGGAATGATCTGTATGATCGCGACGACAAGCTTGTCGCTCAGGTCGTACGCGGTGCATTGCCTTCAGCTGAGACTGTGCAGGCCGTTCAGGCGCTCCGGCGAATCGCGGCGCGGTAAGGCTTTACGCGGAGCGAGGGCTTCCCTCGCTCCGCGGTATCGTCACCGTGAACATCGAGCCTTTTCCGCGTGAGCGTGAGTCGCCAAGGGTTTTCTCGAGCCTTTAGGCGGCATTTCTGCCGTCTTGACTGGCACACAGCTGTCCGGCACCTTCCCCACGATTCATCTTTCTCCATAGGTAACTTTTGGCTCTGCCACTAGAACGGTTGCGAACTGCACTTGCCGGCACTTACGACATCGACCGCGAGCTTGGCCGGGGAGGGATGGCGACGGTTTATCTCGCCCAGGACAAAAGGCATGAGCGTGTAGTTGCCCTGAAGGTACTGCACCCCGATCTGGCTGCCACACTGGGGCCGGAGCGTTTTCTCCGCGAGATCAAGCTCGCAGCACGCTTGAATCACCCGCACATACTTCCCCTTTTTGATAGCGGCGAAGCAGAAGCGTTTCTGTATTACGTGATGCCGTACATCGAAGGCGAATCACTGCGAGAACGGCTTGAACGCGACAAGCAGCTTTCCGTTGATGAGGCTGTTCGCCACGCGAAGTCGATCGCATCGGCGCTGGACTACGCACATCGACAGAATATCGTGCATCGCGACATCAAGCCGGAAAACGTGATGCTTTACGAAGGCGAAGCGATGGTGATGGATTTCGGGATCGCCAAGGCGGTCAGCGCGGCAACAAGCGAGACGCTGACACAGACCGGCATGATGGTCGGGACACCAGCTTACGTCAGCCCGGAACAGGCTTCTGGTGAATTGAACCTCGACGGAAAGAGCGACCAATACAGTCTCGCCTGCGTGCTTTACGAAATGCTCTCGGGAGAGCGGCCGTTCACCGGCGATAACGCATCGGCCGTGATGGCGAAGCGTTTTACAGAGACAGCAGCGCCCCTTCGCACAGTGCGCGGTGCCGTTCCAGAACATGTCGAGAAGGCAGTGTCGAAAGCGATGTCTACCGCCTCGTCGGGCCGCTACGCGACAACCGCGCTGTTCGCACAGGCGCTGGGAAGCGAGATCCTCGCGACTCCAACCGATACGGCTGCGCTTCCGCATGCTACAGTTTCCGCAGCAAAGTCCGTCGCGGTTCTTCCGTTCGCCAACATGAGCGCCGATCCGGAGAATGAGTACTTCACCGATGGAATGGCCGAAGAGCTGATCAACGCGCTTTCGAAGATTCAGGCGTTGAGGGTCGCGTCGAGGACATCATCGTTTGCATTCAAGGGAAAGAACGAGGACATCAGCGAGATAGGGCGGAAGCTCAAAGTATCTACGGTTCTCGAGGGCAGCGTGCGGAAGATGGGCAACAGGCTGCGCATCGCGGCGCAATTGATAAACGTCGCCGACGGGTATCAACTCTGGTCGGAGCGGTTTGACAGGGACGTCGAGGATGTCTTTGCAATCCAGGACGAGATATCACAGGCAATCTTCAACGCGCTCCGGGTCATTCTCAGCGAGGGCGAAAAGAAAGCGATCGAGCGCGACCGGTCGGTGAACATGCAGGCGTATGAATTCTACCTGCGGGGGCGACAGTTCATTCATCAGTGGAGCCGTAGCGGTCTCGAATACGCCCGGCAGATGTTCAGGCGAGCGATCGAGATCGACCCCGACTATGCTCTCGCCTACGCGGGACTTGCCGACAGTTGCTCACTCCTCTACATGAATTGTGATGCGCGGGAGCAGAAT
>JBKJNN010000148.1:0-4465 GCA_046593625.1 Gemmatimonadaceae bacterium
AACCAATCCTGCGGTAATCTCCTATCTGGAAGCTGAGAACGCGCACACCGCCTCGATGATGAAGTCGACCGAGGCGCTTCAGCAAACTCTGTATGAGGAAATAGTCGGTCATGTAAAGCAGACCGATCTCAGCGTTCCATATCGCCGCGGCGCCTACACGTATTACTCGCGAACCGAAACCGGAAAGCAGTATCCCGTATACCTGCGCAAACCGGTGAAGGGCGGCGCCGAGCAGGTGTTGCTCGACCTGAACGAGTTGGGGAAGGGGCTGGGCTATTACGCAATCGGCGCACGGGTGGTGAGCGACGACGATTCGCTGCTTGCCTTCACGTTCGACAGCACCGGGTACCGCCAGTACGTGCTCCGCATCAAGAACCTGAAGACGGGCGCAATGCTTCCTGATCGCGTGGCGCGTGTCAATGACGTCGTGTGGTCTACCGATGGCCGAACACTTTTCCTTACGACTGAAGACTCCATCACCAAGCGCACCGACAAGTTCTGGAGACACCCCGTAGGGACCGCGTCAATGAACCTGATGTACGAGGAAAGGGATGAGAGTTTTGATGTCGGCGCGTACAGGTCGCGTGACAGAAAGATGATTTTCCTCGGAAGCGCCGCAAAAACGTCGAGCGAGATGCGCTTCCTTCCAGCAGACAAGCCAGCATCTGCTCTCACTCTCATGCTGCCCCGAGAGCCCGGCCACGAGTACGACGCCAATTTCGACGGTGGACGCTTCTACATCCGGACTAACAAAAGCGCAAAGAACTTCCGTGTGGTAAGCGCCCCCCTGGCCTCGCCTGACAAGTGGACCGATGTCATTGCAGCCAAACCTGGAGTGAAAATCAACGGCGTGGATTTCTACCGAAACCACATGGTGCTGCGGGAGCGAGAGGGTGGTCTGCCGTACATTCGCATAGTAGACAGGAAAACACGCGCATCACACAGGATTGCAGCTCAGGAACCCGCCTACTCCATGAGCACCGGGGCCAATGCGGAATACGACACGCATCACCTTCAATACGTGTATAACTCGCTGGTCACGCCTGGCTCGACCTTCGACTACGACATGGCGGCGAAAACCCGCACTCTGATCAAGCAGCAGGAGGTTCCCGGCTACGACGTTTCAAAGTACGAGTCGCGTCGCGTATGGGCAGTAGCGCGCGACGGCACCAAGGTTCCCGTCGCAATGGTCTATCGCAAGGGAACGAAGATTGACGGCTCTGCACCGATGCTTCTCTACGCATACGGATCGTACGGGTCATCACAGGACGCCGGCTTTTCATCAAACCGGCTCTCGCTCCTCGACCGCGGCTTCATCTGGGCGGTCGCCAACATCAGAGGCGGCGGCGAACTCGGCGAAGAATGGAGAGAAGGCGGCCGGATGATGAAGAAGATGAACACCTTCACCGACTTCATCGATGTCGCGGATTATCTCGTGAAGAACAACTACACATCGAGCGATCGGCTTGCAATCCAGGGCGGCTCAGCTGGTGGTCTGCTCATGGGCGCCGTTGTGAACATGAAGCCGGAGTTGTTCAAGGCCGCCATCGCCGCCGTTCCATTCGTAGACGTCATGAACACGATGATGGACGCCTCCCTCCCGCTAACGACGGCCGAATATACGGAGTGGGGCAATCCGAACGTGAAGTCGGAGTTTGACTACATGATGACGTACTCACCCTACGACAACGTGAAGGCGCACGCCTACCCCGCAATGCTGGTCGAAGTATCGCTCAACGACAGCCAGGTTCCGTACTGGGAGGGCGCGAAGTTCGCGGCGAAGCTGCGCGCGATGAAGACCGACAACAATGTGCTGCTCCTCAAGACAAACATGGGAGCCGGTCACGGTGGGGCTTCAGGCAGGTATGACAGATTCAGGGAGATTGCTTTCGAGTACGCGTTTCTGCTGAGTCAACTGCCGCATCAATAACGCAAACGGTGCACGCAGGCACCGGCAGAACAACCGGCGGCTGCGAGTATCCGCCGGTTATCGAAAACTTCGGGCCCTGTGCTCGAGCTGCCTGACATCGAGCTCCTTGAATCTCTTCCCCACCACGTTCAACACGTTCCCGTCCTTCTCGAACCTCCCCTGCACCAGGATGAAAGTCGCGAACTTCACCACTTCGCTGTTCTCCTCCACCAGAAAGCTCGGCACCACAACGTTGATGAACCCCCACTCATCCTCGAGCAACAGAAAAATCGTCCCGTTCGCAGATGCAGGACGCTGACGAATCGTCACCAGCCCAGCCACCAGTATCTGCTCGCCACCACTGAGATCGCGCAGCCCCTCACTGTCCACCACCCCCGCAGAACGCAGCCGCTCACGCATGTGCTGCATGGGATGCCCGTGAATGCTGACTCCAGTCGCGAAGTAGTCCAGATAAATCAGCTCGGTACGCGTCAGCGGACGAGGCGCATGCATGCCCCGCGTGGCCGGGGCCAGCGGAAGTGAATCACCACACGCACGCAACGCCTCCCACCCGGCTCTGTGCCGGTCGGGCTCCCACGCCGCAAACGCACCACTCCTCGCAAGCTGCAACGCATCCGCACGCTTCAACTTCCCGCGTAGCACGACATCTTCAATCGAAGTAAACGGCCTGTCCGGCACAGCAGCCAACATCCCCGCATCGATATCATCGAGCGCAATCGCCGCCCTCGCACGCCCGCCACGCGACTTGCCAATACTCTGCCCCACACCAACCGCCGCCTTCCCACCTCTCGCCAACCGCAAAGCATCGAGCGTCTTCTCCCCGAGCCCGCGAATGTGCCTCCACCCCACACGCAACGCAGGCCCATCCGAATCCATCTGATCTCTGCGCTCTCTGCGCTCTGCGCCTCTGCGCTCTGCGCCTCTGCGCTCTGCGCCTCTGCCTTCTCTGCCGCCTCGTTCCATGCTGCACTCCCATTCCCCATCACACATACACGGCGGAAGCACCACCACTCCATGACGTCTCGCATCATGTATCAACGTACTGGGCGGATAAAAACCCATGGGCCACGAATTCAGCAGCGCAGCAAAAAACTCGGCCGGATAGTGAGCTTTTAGCCAGGTAGTAGCATACGCAATGAGCGCAAAACTCCATGCATGACTCTCAGGGAATCCATAGTTCGCAAAGCTCTTCAAATCCTCCACTATCCCCGTGGCAACTGACTCTTCCACGCCACGCAAAACCATCCTGTCCCGCAAACGACCCAAAGTCTCCAACAAGCGCGGAATCTTTCTCACATGTCCCATTGTCCGCCGCAACTCATCCGCCTCCGCCCCTGTATATCCGCCGAGTACCATGGCAATAGCCATGGCCTGCTCCTGGAAGATGGGGATGCCCTGCGTGCGCTTGAGAATCGGCTCGAGCAATGGATGCGGATACGTCACCGGCTCCATGCCGCGACGGCGTGCTGTGTAGGGATGAACAAACTTTGCCTGGATCGGTCCAGGCCTTATGAGCGCCACCTGTACGACGATATCATAGATGCAGTCGGGAAGAGTGTGCAGTATCGACGCAATCTGTGCCCGACTCTCGATCTGAAAGGTCCCGATAGTCTCACCACGACAGATGAGATCGTACGTCTTCTTGTCACCCGCAGGCAGCTTGTACATCTGCGGCCGTTCCCCAGTGCGTACTTCGATGTAGTCGAACGCACGCCGCACGAGTGACATCGCACCAAGTCCGAGAAAATCGAACTTGGGAACACCAACTGCGTCGAGATCATCCTTGTCGAACTGCACGATGGTGCGCCCCATCGTAGTGTGCTCGATAGGCATGTATTCGCCAAGCGGCTGCGACGAAAGAACGAATCCGCCGACATGCGTTGCGCGAAGACGTGGCAACTCCTCGAACGCAGCCATCGCCGAAAGCATCGCACGGCCACGCGCATCATCCACAACAAGCCCGAACTTCGCCCCAAGCTCTTCCCGAACACGCTCGGCTCCATCCGCCGGGTCGTTGTAATGCAGCCGCTTGGACATGTCGTTCACGAGCTCGATTGGATACCCAAACGCGCGCATGGAATCACGTAGCGCATTCGGCCCCCGATACGTCTGCACGATGCACGCAATTGCAGAATGCGAGCGCTCGTAGTGGCCGTACATGTAGTCGAGCACTTCCTCGCGCCGGTCGTGCTCGATGTCCACGTCGATATCCGGCGCTTCAGTCTGGCCGTCCACGCGTTTCTCTGAAAGAAACCGCTCGAACAGAAGTCCGTTCTCCACGGGATCTACAGCGGTGACTGCAAGACAGTACGCAACAGCGGAGTTGGCGGCACTCCCGCGCCCCTGGCAGAGAATGTTGCGCGACCGCGCAAATCGCACCGCGTCCCACATCACAAGAAAGAATCCGGAGAATCCAAGTGCGCCGATGACGCGCAGCTCGTGCTCGATCTGATTCTTCTGCGCGTCGGAAAGATTATCGCCCCACCGCTCCCGCGCGCCCTCATACACCTGCACACGCAGGAATTCGGTGTCGCT
>JBKJNN010000155.1:0-11928 GCA_046593625.1 Gemmatimonadaceae bacterium
CGCAGATTTTGGATCGCCGTGCAGAAAGTCACGCAGCGTAGTCGTGCTGTTGGAAACCAGAGGATTCGTAGGATGATTCCATCCCCATATCTGATCGTTGGGGCCGTAGAACGAAACGACTCCCCTGATTGCCGGGTCCGCGTTCCTGTACGCCGACTGAAGCGCCAGTTGACCGCCCGCTGACCGGCCGATGAGAACAATGCGCGTGCTGTCGATGCCGAGTTTTCTTGCGTTGGCCTCGAGGTAGGTGATCGCAGCGTTCACATCCAGCGTCTGCGCCGGGAAGGGATGCTCTGGAGCAAACCGGTAACTAACGGCCGCGACTGCATAGCCGCGCGAAGCGAGGTAGTAGTTGAGCTCCGGAAGATTTGTCTTTTTTCCGAGGCGCCACCAACCGCCGTAGATGGTGATGACGAGAGGGCGGGGAACCGCCGCGTCGGCGCGGCGGTAGAGGTCGAGCTCGAGAGCCACTCCATCGCGTACCACGAACGGCATCGTCTCGATTGTCACTTCGGGCGAAGCGGCTTTCGAGAAAAGGGTCCTCAGCGATAGCGGCTTTGCACTAGCGCGTGCGCCTGGAAGCGAGCGAGGACGAACCTCGCCAAACGCTGTTCGCAGCCGAACCGGCAGTGAACCCGCAACAGGGAGCGCGCGGAAGACCGGAGTGAGAAACAGCACCATCGCGACGAGACTCAAGACTGCCGCTGTGACGCCACGCCGCGAGCTGCGCCAACCTGGAACCACGATCAGCAGGAGAGCCGCGATCGCCAGGTAGTGACCCAGCTCAGTCACCCCCACTGATATGCGCCACATGTGATACACCTGCGCTGGCACCACGGCGAGTAGTGACAGCAGGAACAGGATAAGCGCCAGGCCCAGCCGGATAGTTCTTGTCACTCGTTCAGCATCAGCTTCCAGTCCACGACAATCTCGGCCGCAAGTGAATCCCGGACCGAGCAGTACTTCGTCACAGCGAGTTCGATGGCCCGTTCTGCCTGTGCTTTCTCGATTCCGTTGCCAGTGATGGAAATGTTGAGCGTGATGTGTTTGAACTTGCGGGGAAGTGAATCGACGCGTTCGCCGAGCACTTCAACTGAGTGTACTTCAACGGGGGTTCTTCGTTTGGCGAGGATGTCCACTACGTCCACGGATATGCACGCTGCGAGCGCGGCCAGCAGCGCGTCGGTTGGCGACGGCCCGGCGACGCTGTCTCCGTCGAGCAGAATCGGAGGTCTGCCTTCACGTTGCGCTTCAAATCTGCGGTCGCCCTTCCACTCTACGAGAACACGTGACGGAGCGCTCACTTCGGTCCTCCGACTTCGATAGGCGCACGAACCGCGTTGCCCCATTCGGTCCAGCTTCCGTCGTAGTTGCGGACATTGTCGTAGCCGAGCAGGCGGGTGAGAACGAACCATGTGTGGGAGGAGCGTTCGCCGATGCGGCAGTATGCAATCACGTTGTCGTTCGGTGAGAGACCTTGCTCGTCCTCGTAGATGGCTCGCAATTCGTCCGCTGACTTGAACGTACCGTCGGCGTTTGCAGCACGTGCCCAGGGGACGCTTTTAGCACCGCGAATATGGCCACCGCGCAGCGTGCCCTCCTGGGGATAGTCAGGCATGTGAGTTTTTGCTCCGCTGAATTCGTCAGGTGACCGCACATCCACAAGCGGCTTGCCCGCGTCGGCGTGCTCTCGTACTTCATGAAAGAATGCGCGAATACTGGCATCGTCCCGCGGTTTCGCCTTGTACGAGGTCGGCGGGAACGAAGGAACTTCTTCAGTCATTTCACGCTCTTCCTGTTCCCACTTCACCCGGCCGCCGTCGAGCAGCCGTGCGTTGGTGAAGCCGAAGAGCTGAAACACCCAGTACGCATACGCTGCCCACCAGTTGTTCTTGTCGCCATAGAAGATCACGGTGGTGGTGTCGTCGATCCCGTTCGAGCGCAGGAGCGTCTCGAACTCTTCCTGCGAGATGTAGTCGCGGAGGACTGAATCGTTGAGATCCACGTGCCAGTCAATTTTCTGCGCGCCGGGGATGTGGCCGGTGTCGTAGAGCAGCACGTCCTCGTCGCTTTCCAGGATCCTGATGTTCGTATCGTCGAGATGTGCAGCGAGCCACTCGGTAGTTACCAGGGCCTCGGGATGAGCGTATCCCTTGGTCGCGATTGCCTCATCGGCAACTGTGTCTTTTGTTGGGGGAGCCATGTTGACCTCGTCAAAGTGCAGACAAGAGAAGCAATCCCGAGTTTCCGCGACTGTCAACCGGAGGTGTGTGCGGTCATCTTTGTGCCATGAGCCAAAACAAGTTGCCGCCAATCGGGGAACCGTTCATGGAGCCGTACTCCCGCCACGTGATCGTTTGCACCGGCGGCTTCTGCTCTCCCGATCGGCGCGGACGCTCACTCTACTCGCTGTTGGCCTCGCTGCTTCAGCGCGAAGAACTCCTCTTCGGCCCCGATCGAGTCAAACGCGGTGAAACGCCGTGCCTCGGAGTCTGCGCCGGCGGGCCCATCGTGGTGGTTTATCCCGAAGGAGTCTGGTATGCCGGAGTTACCCCAGACCTTCTGGAGCGAATTGTCGTAGAGCACCTCAAGGGCGGAAATGTGGTAAAGGATGCAGTGTTTTATACCCACGGTGCCTGACAAGCCGCACTATCGATCGCCCGGCAGGGGCACGTCGCCCGACGCCATAGCTTCCTTTGTAGCTCGGTGCCTTTTTAATTCCATTGCATGCCGCCCTATGATCCGCGCAGACTGGCCCTCGGTGCAGCGAGGAAGTTCCTCTTCGAGGGACGCGATCCGGAGACGATGCTGGAGCGACTCTCCGGCATTGACAGGCACGGCAACATACTTCCCGGCCAAACTACCATAGAGGACCTGATGTCCCGCTCCCGCGAACGAATTTTGCAGAACCTGGACGAGATGTACGCTGAGGCCTTCGAGCGCGCCAAGGAATCGGGCGACCCGGCCAAGATGGCCTCGCTCGATTTTGCCTACAGGCGTGAACAGCTCTATTTCGAGATACTGCTCGACGTGCGGGACAACATGGAGCGCCGCTGACGCCGGACTATCTCAGGAATGTTGATTCGATGATGGCCTCCCAATGACCCAGGGCCCACTGTTCATCGCCTTCAATGTCGGAGTCCTCGCCATACTCGCGATGGACCTCGGCATCTTCAACAAGAAGGCGCACGCTCCCACTGTAAGGGAATCGGCCACCTGGAGCGCTGTCTGGATTTCCCTGTCACTCGGGTTTGCCGTTGTCATTGGGCAGCTCATGGGGAAACAGGCCGCCCTGGAGTTCGTTACCGGCTACCTGATCGAATACTCGCTGTCGATAGACAACATCTTCGTCATCGTCCTGATTTTCTCGTACTTCAGGATTCCCGACAAATACCAGCACAGGGTTCTCTTCTGGGGAATCATCGGCGCGTTCCTCATGCGCGGCGCGATGATCGCCGCCGGGGCGATACTGATCCGCGAGTTCCACTGGATCATCTACGTATTTGGGGGGTTTCTGGTATTCACCGGCATCAGGATGGCGACGCACGACGAGGGCGACATCGAGCCCGAGGCGAATCCCATCCTGCGATTGGTTCGGCGTATTCTTCCAATCACGCACGACTATCGTGGCCAGGACTTTTTCGTCAAAGAGCCACAGCGCCCCGGCGAGCCGGCCACGCTCATGGCAACGCCGCTGTTCGTCGTTCTGATCCTCGTGGAGACAACGGATCTCGTTTTTGCAATCGACTCGATCCCCGCGATCTTTGCGGTAACCAAGGATCCGTTCCTCGTCTATACGTCGAACGTCTGCGCCATACTCGGACTCCGCTCCCTCTATTTCCTCCTTGCTGGCGTCATTCACAAATTCCACTTGCTAAAGCTGGGAATTGCGGCGGTACTGACTTTTGTCGGAGTGAAGATGCTCATCGGGAGCGTCTACATCATTCCGACGCACATTTCGCTGATCACTATCGCCGCAATGCTGGCTGCGTCCATCGGGGCGTCGGTGGCTTTCCCGAAAAAGAACAGCGAGCCGTAGCCCTGAACGACATCCTCAGCGGATGCCGGGCAGGCCTACGCCGAAGCTGGCCGGCAAGGGATGGCCGCCGCAGAATATCGGATTGTTGCAGCAGCCTGGGCAAACGCCGACTCTAAGTTCAAGCTCCGCGGACAGCAGGCTGCACAACGGGCTGCTGTCCTGGCAGGCCGGCTAAAGAGGAATTAAAGAAGGCTACGCGCGCCTGCGGGAACGGAATCTGGCGCAGAATAACCGCCAACCCTACGTTAGTCTCGTCCTCCCGAATAAACGCAAGCTCCCGCCGAACAAGAGGAGAGTAAAGATGCGCACCCACCCCCGCAGAGCAGCGCGACTGGCAATAGCTGCCGCCATTCCGTTCGTCTTCGCAGCAGCCGCGACACCCCTGGCCGATGGCATGACGTACGAGTTCGTCATGAAATCACAGTCCACCCAGACCGGCAACAAGGAAACGATCACCATGCGCGGCCGCGGCACCTACGCCGGTGACGATGCCAAGCTGGAAATTCTCGAGGCGTCGGCCAATGCGGGTGGTCCTGACATGTTCGGCAGCAAGGGCTCGTACTTCATCGTAAAGGACGGCGGCAAGGAAATGCTGCTAGTCGATCCCGAGAAGAAGCAGTACATGAAGTGGGATATGGCCAGCATGCTGGCGGGCATGGGCAAGATGCTCAATGCTGTAGGCGGACTCGTCAAGATGCAGATGTCAGACGTCAAGATCGATGCGCACGATCTCGGGCCGGGCGAGACTGTTCAGGGATATCCCACGCGCCACATCAGAATGGTCCAGAACTATACGATGACCGCTAGTGTGTTCGGGAGGACCAACAAGAATCGCAGCGAGACCACTATGGATTTCTACTTCGCTCCGTCACTGAAGATCGCTAACCCGTTTGTGTCGAACAGCCAGCAGATGGCTGCAATGTCGCAATTCGACATGTTCAACAATCCCGACTACAAAACCCAGATGGCCGCCGCCAACGCCAAGCTTCCGAAAAATGGCGTTCCCCTGAAGACTGTGACCACCTCTGTGACAACCGATGAAAAGGGCAAGCAGCAGACCACGGTCTCTACTATGGAAATGCTGAACTTCAAGGCGGCCAGTGTTCCGGCTTCCACGTTTGCGGTTCCGGCGAGCTATGCCATGATCGAAATGCCGAACATGGACGCGACCCTGGCCGGGTCCGGGGATGGATCGAAGACCAACGGTCAGTCGATCAATGGCGATTCGGCGGCCGCGGCCGCGAAGGCAGGGGCCGCGGACGCGGCCAAGGGGGCCGCCAAGGATGCGGCGGTTGGCAAGCTCAAGGGAATTTTCGGCAAGAAGAAAAACTGATATGCGACTACGGGGCGGCGCTGTCTGCTGCCCCGTAGGTCGCATTCTCCGGCACTACCGATTTCATTTCAGCACGTTTCTCTCAACTCCTGAAATCAAGTGACTGGATTCTTTCGCCTCGTTCCATTCCTCATCGTGCTGATAGTGGGCTTCGCCTTCTATCAGCTCTATTTCGCCTACCTCCTCGCTATGCGAGGTGAGTGGCCATTCGCCGCTTTATATCTCGTGATGGCGATGGCCGGCGGGGCGCTCGCTCGCGCACTCTGGGTCAACCGGCAGAAAGTCTCGCGTTGAAGCTGCCCGGCGACGCAGAAAAAGTTCGCGCACTCGCGCGGGTACTGGACACGGCCGTAAGGATTCCTGGAACGAGCATTACAATCGGGCTCGATCCTATCATCGGTCTGGTTCCGGGTGTCGGTGATTTTGCAGGTGCGCTGCTCTCGGGTTACATAGTGCTCACGTCTGCGCGTATGGGGGTCCCCCCGTCGGTCGTCGCCAGGATGATTTTGAACCTTGGGGTCGATACCGTCGTAGGCGCAGTACCGCTTGCTGGCGATTTGTTCGATGTCGGTTTTCGTGCGAACACACGCAACGCGGCTTTGCTCGACCGCCATCTGGCCGACCCGGACCGGACAGTTCGATCCACTCGCCTCGCAATCACCGGCGCCGTGGCGGGAATCGCATTGCTCGCCGCCGCTGGAATCGCATTGGCTGTCGTGGCGGTGCACGGACTGAACCTTCTGGTGGGGAAATTCTGAGATGACTGATTCGGGGATTTTTCTCATCGAACAGGCGACCCAGATCCTGCCCGGGCCGGTGCCTGGAAAGTTCGACACTCCGCACCGAGCCGGGGCAACCCGCTAACTTTAAGGGCTACGGCGCGAACGGTCACTCTGGCAGTGCGCGCACCGCTCGACGCGGTTCTCGCTTTCCAGAAAAAAACAAAGTGCCTTTTTCGACATTTCAGCTCGATCCCAGCTTGATGAAGGGAATTCGGGAGATGGGTTTCGTCCGTCCCACTCCCATTCAGGCAGACGCCATTCCTCCGGCAATGGAGGGACGCGACCTCCTCGCCTGCGCGTCCACCGGCAGCGGCAAGACGGCCGCCTTCCTTCTCCCGATCCTCCACAAGCTCATCGAGCGGCCGCGCCGCACGACCCGCGCCCTCGTGATCACGCCGACCCGCGAGCTCGCAGTTCAGATCGTAGAACAGCTCAACGCGATGGCAATGCACACTCCGGTGACTGCAGCTTCAGTAATCGGCGGAGTAGGAATGGGTCCACAGGAGCACGCGTTTAGAAGCGGCACCGACGTCATCGTCGCTACGCCTGGTCGTCTGCTCGACCACATGAAGTCCTCATACGCAAAGCTCGACCAGATTGAGTTTCTAGTTCTCGA
Source organism: Gemmatimonadaceae bacterium (assembly GCA_046593625.1). Lineage (GTDB taxonomy): Bacteria > Gemmatimonadota > Gemmatimonadetes > Gemmatimonadales > Gemmatimonadaceae > UBA4720. The sequence goes on from JBKJNN010000155.1 coordinate 6,771, forward strand.
CGAAGCAGACCGCATGCTGGACATGGGATTTCTTCCCGACATCAAGCGGATCCTCAAATCAGTCCCGACAAAACGGCAGACTCTGTTCTTCAGCGCGACGATGCCCGGTCCCATCGCATCGCTCGCATCACAGATGCTCAAGAACCCGGCAACCATCAACCTCGAACGCACATCGAAGCCCGCCGTCGGCATCACTCAGGCATTGTATCCTGTGCCCCAGGAGCTCAAGTCAGCGCTCTTTCTCGAACTGCTCAATCGCGGCGACATGAAGGAAGCGCTGGTCTTCACGCGCACCAAACACCGCGCTAATCGCCTGGCCGAGTATCTGGGAAAGAACGGCATCAAGTCGGAGCGTATTCACGGCAACAGGTCGCAGACACAGCGCACCGAAGCTCTCGCCGGATTCAAGAGCGGCAAGTATCGCGTCCTCGTCGCCACCGACATCGCCGCCCGCGGCATCGACGTCGAAGCACTCGGCCACGTCGTGAACTTCGATGTGCCGCCGGCACCCGAGGATTACATCCACCGCGTCGGCAGAACAGGACGCGCGGAACTGACTGGCGAAGCGTTCACGTTTTTCTCTCCGCAGGAAGAAGGTGAGATCAAGGGAATCGAACGAGCGATCTCGCGTAAACTTCCCCGGGTGATCATCGAAGGGTTCGATTATACTGCCAAGCCGCAGCAGCGCTTTGAGGTGCCACTCGCGGAACGCATCGCCGAAATCCGGAAGAAGAAAGCGGAAGACCGGGCACGCTCCGCCGCAAAGGCAGCGAGGAGGGGCGGCGCGCCGGGCGGAGGCGGGCAGAGCCGCGGTGGACAGTCGCGGTCGGGTGCTGCCAAGTCCGGGACGCGAGCGGGTAGTTCTGCTGGTGGACAGTCCCCGTACAGGACTGCATCCGAGGAAGGCAAGCCGGCGAAGTCAGGGGCCGGGCGGGGAAGGCGGAGGCGCTAGGCGGTCCGGGCAGTTAGTAGGAAGCGATTTCCCGATACGCTTTTTTGAAATCCTCGACCTGCGGCAGAATCGCATCCTCTAACTGCGGCGCATACCCCACAAACGTGTCGCTCGATGCAACCCGCTTGACCGGCGCGTCGAGCCACGCAAAGCAGTCATTTGCAATCGCCGCAGCGATCTCTGCCCCGTATCCCCACGACAGCGAATCTTCGTACGCTACGATCACTCGTGACGTCTTTTTCACCGATGCGTAAACCGCCTCACGATCCCACGGGCTCAGCGTTCTGAGGTCAATGACCTCCACCGAGATCCCCTCGTCGGCCACCGCATTAGCCGCGGTGACCGCGCGCTGAAGCGTTGCGCCGTAGGTCACCAGGGTCACATCAGTGCCCTCGCGAACGGTCTTTGCCTTGCCGAACGGAATCATGAAGTTGGGGCCGGGATTCGCGCTCTTGTTGTAAGTCTGGCGATAGAGATGCTTGTGCTCGAGGAAAATCACGGGATCCTCGCAGCGTATCGCGGTGCGAAGAAGCCCGTTGGCATCCAGCGCAGTCGCGGGACAAACGACGCGCAGCCCCGGACAATGCGTGAACAGCGATGCACCCGTCTGCGAGTGGTAAATCGCGCCACGGATGTAACCGCCGTATGTCGTGCGAATCACCACCGGCGCAGCAAACGCGTTGTTCGACCGCCAGCGCATCGTTGCGAGCTCGTCCCTGATCTGCATGTACGCAGGCCAGATGTAGTCGAAGAACTGAACTTCGACGACGGGCTTGAATCCGCGAATTGCGAGGCCGATTGCGCGGCCGACGATATTGGCTTCGGCGAGCGGCGAATTGTAGACGCGCGCGCTGCCGAATTCCTTCTGAAGCCCCCACGTCACCTTAAAGACGCCACCCTTGCCCTTGACCTTGCCCAGGTGCTCCTCGCGCGAGACGTCAGCGACGTCTTCGCCAAACATGAGGATGTTGCCATCGCGTCGCATCTCTTCCTTCATGCACGCGTTGAGGAGATCCACCATCGTCGTCGGGTCGCCGCTGAACTGCGGATCGTCTTCGGTATCGAACTGCTCGCCGGTTGGATCTACATCTGGGGAGTACACTGCGTGATACACAGTGTCTGCCCCCGGCTGCGGCTGAGCCAGCGCGTCATCCGTGGCCGCGAGCACCAGCGCGTCCACTTCCTCCAGAATGCCAGCGAGCTCCTGCTCGGTTGCGTGACCTTCGGAGACGAGCCACTTCGGGAACACAGTGATCGGATCCCTGAGAGCGTCTTCCTCACGCTCCGACGCCGGGCGATACATCGTTTCGTCGTCAGACAATGAATGCGAATACGGCCGGATTACTTTCGCGTGAACAAGCGCCGGTCCTTTTCGCGCCCGCGCATAGTCCACAGCGCGCGTCATCGCATCGTAACTCGCCATCAGGTCGCAGCCGTCCACTTCTTCTATGTAGAAATTCGGGAACGAGCGCACGAGCTTCGATATGGAACCCCCGGCGGTATTCACCTCAACGGGAACCGAGATCGCGTAGCCGTTGTCCTCTACCAGGTAAACGACGGGCAGCTTCAGGTTGGCTGCGGTGTTCAGCGACTCCCAGAACTCTCCCTCGCTGGTGGTGCCATCGCCGGTGCAGACGAGGACAACTTCATCGCCGTGGAAGCCCTCCGTAACATCGAGCTGGCTCGCCCGCAGCGAGGCCTCCGCAGATCCCACTGCCTGAAGAAACTGAGTGCCTGTCGGCGATGAGGCCGAGACGATGTTGTAATCCTTGTGACCCCAGTGACTTGGCATCTGGCGTCCACCCGAAGCAGGATCGATGGCTGCACCGACTGCCTCGTATAGCATCTCCGCCGGAGTGACACCGAGATGCAGGCACAGGGCGCGATCGCGGTAGTAGGTATAGAACCAGTCGTAGGCGGGTTTGAGCACCATCGCTGCGGCTGTCAGGATGGCCTCGTGACCCGCACCGGAAATCTGGAAGAAAATCTTGTTCTGCCGCTTGAGCTGAACCTCCTTGTCGTCGATACGACGCGAGAGGAGCATGTTGCGGTAGGCCGCGACGAGCGCCTCAGGCGGAAGTGCCGAGCTGGGCGTTGCGGAAGATTTTCGGTCGGGGCGGGTTGTTGTAGCCATCTCAATCCACTGTTCGGGTAGCCTTCCTGCTAATTATAGTTGCGGGAAGCGGCCGCGGGCTACCGAACACAGCGCAAATCCCCCGTGGCGCACATTTTGACGATTGTTTGCGCTTCCCCTCTCGAGGTATGCCACATGGTGCACATGTCGCGCCTGCTCACCGCCGCACTCAGTATCGCAATTGTGGGTGCCTGTTCGCCGCCGGCTGCATCGATCGATCCTCCGGGCGGCCCCGGGAAAAACTCTGCCGCACAAGAGGCTGACTGGGCGGGAATCCTGCAACTCGAAACGCAGGCCAAAGCCCTCGCAAAAACCGAAGGTTGCACATCCTCTGGTGACTGCCGCTCGGCCCCAGTTGGACAGAAGGCGTGCGGCGGCCCGCGATACTACCTGCCCTGGTGCGCAAAATCCACGGATTCCGCAGCGCTCTACAGCAAACTCGCAGAAATCACCAAGGCTGAGCAGGCCTACAATCAGAAATATCAGATTGTTTCGACATGCGAGTTCCGCGTTGCGCCCACCGTGGTCTCGTCGGGAGGATACTGCGTGGCCCAGTAGGCCATTCTGCTGTTAATACTGAGGGTCGGATCACGCTGGCTCGTGCACAAATCGCCGAACGGCACTATTATCGTCGCGATTCGTCGCACCGACCCTTATCGGAGGCAGAATGAACCTCGTTTCCCGCGCGAAGGGCATCATTGTGAATCCCCGTCAGGAGTGGGCAGCAATCGACGCAGAACCGCTGAATCTGAGCGAACTGCTGGTGGGGTATGTGCTTCCCCTGGCTGCCATCGGACCGATCGCAAGCATCATCGGATGGTCGACGTTCGGGTTTGGAGGCCTGTTCCGCCTCTCGATCGGCACGCTCATTATGCACGCCATAGTCAGCTATGTGCTTGCCATCGTAGGCGTATTCCTGCTTGCGTGGGTCATCAACGCACTAGCCCCCACGTTCGGCGCAACTCAGGAAATGCCGCAGGCAATCAAGGTTGCCGCGTATAGCTCCACCGCCGCATGGGTTGCCGCGATCTTCAACATTTTCCCGGCGATCGCAATCCTGGCTGCAATCGGCGCCCTGTACAGCCTTTATCTCTGCTACATCGGCCTGCCAATCCTGATGAAAGCACCGGCCGACAAGGCAACCACCTACGTGATCGCGGTGATAGTGTCCATCATCGTCATCTATCTGGTGATCGGGATGCTCAGCTCGAGGATGTTCTTCTGAGTCTCATCAGTAGTCCACTGGCCTGAGGTAAGTTTCGCCGATCGCGCTTCCACTCAGCATGGCGACGGTCGGCAGCTTCCTCTTCCAGTGCGTCCGCGACAGCCGCTTGTGAACGAGCTGGATCTCCTCATGGCTGTAGCCATGCGCTTCGACGTCGTCCAGTGAATAGCCGTTTACGAGCCAGTTGAGAATCTCATCAGCCCGCTTGTAGCTGATGCCGAAGTCTCCTTCATCGGTCTGGCCTTCGATCAAGTCCGCTGACGCCGGCTTTCCGACAATCTCATCGGGCACTCCAAGATGCCGCGCCAGCGCCCACACCTGCGTCTTGAACAGATCGCCCAGCGGATTGATTGGCGGAGCGTCATCCGCGTGCCAGGTGAAGTAGCCCAGCAGTCGCTCGGTCTTGTTACCGGTGCCAAGCGGCAGTGCGCGCTCCCGCTCTGACTGATCGAACAACACGATCATTCTCGTCCGCGCCATGACGTTGCCACGCCTGCCGGGACTGGCATCCGGCTCATTGATGAGATAACCGTCGACTGCCTGACTGATATCGATTGTGCGCGATTCGATGCCGAGTCGTTGGATAACGAGGTCTGCGTGCTCCAGCGAGTCGCTGCTGGATGTTCGATACGGCATTCTGACGCCCACCACATTCGACGGGCCTAGTGCACGCGCTGCAAGAAATGCGGTAACAGCCGAGTCCACGCCCCCTGAAATACCGATCACTCCGCGCGAAAACCCGCGCAGTTGGAGCTCCTCGCGAAGAAACGAGACCAGCCAGTCGGCGGTAAGGGCAGGATCTATGTCGAGCGGTGGCGGCCCCATCACCGACGATGCCGCCGCCATT
>JBKJNN010000181.1:0-4494 GCA_046593625.1 Gemmatimonadaceae bacterium
CGCGCAGGGACGTACGTGATGGGGATCTCCGTGCCGCTCGCGCCCATCTCACCGGAATCCAGATCGCGATCCTTCGGAACCCCGATGTCCGAGGTCAGGGCGGAGCCTCCAAACACACGCAGGTCGATATCAGTGATCACATGCTGGACTACAGCGTAACGCTCGGCGATCTTTTGAGCGGCGGCAATTTCAGCCGCATGGCGCTGGCCGTACCTGAAGCTGAGAGCGTGAACCGCGTATCCCTGACTCGTAGCAAGCGCGAGCAGAGTCGTCGAGTCGAGCCCCCCGCTCAATAGCAATACGGCCTTGTTTCCTTCCATGACCTTAAGATAAGCATCCGGAGAACCCACTTGAGAGCGATTCGTCTACTGATGTCTGTTGGCTTGTCTGCCGCCGTTGTCACCGCTTGCGCTCAGCAGTCAGGTATCCAGACAGGCAATGCGCCTGGGCGAACCGCTGCGGCGATTTCAGCCACCGATCTGAGATCGCGCCTCTATGCTTACGCCGACGATTCGATGATGGGGCGCGAATCGGGCACGATCGGAAATTTCAAGGCAACGGCGTACATCGCGGCCGAAGCGGCGCGCCTTGGGCTCGAGCCCGCAGGCGATGGCGGAACTTATTTCCAGAACATTCAGGCCTCCACTCCCCGATTCAATACCGGGGAGCATCCGGAGTACGCTCGAAACGTCATCGCAATCCTGCGCGGCAGCGATCCCGTGCTGCGAAATGAATATGTCGCCGTTGGCGCCCACAACGACCATGTCGGAGTGCGCCAGACCGCAGTTGATCACGATTCGCTGCATGCGTACAACATGGAACTGGAACGCCGCGGCGCACCCATGTGGGACCGGAATTCGCGTGCACGTCGCGACTCGCTGAAGGCCGTAATTCACATCAACGTCGACAGTCTCCGTCGCATTCGTCCGTTGCGTCGGGATTCCATCAGCAATGGAGCCGATGATGACGGCTCGGGCACTGTCGCGGTACTCGAGATCGCCGAAGCTCTTGCCGCGATGCCGGTGAAACCGAAGCGCTCGATCATCTTTGTCTGGCATACAGCCGAAGAGAAAGGACTGCTCGGTGCGAAGTGGTTTACGGAGCATCCCACTGTCCCCCGTGAGAGCATAGTTGCCCAGCTCAACATGGATATGGTGGGGCGGGGAGGCGCGGCCGACATCGCCGGTGGCGGGCCCGATTATCTCCAGCTCGTCGGATCACGCCGCGTATCCACCGAACTCGGGGATATTGTCGAGGCGGCCAACGCGGCGCGCTCGCGCCCGTTCAAGTTTGACTATCAGTACGATGCCAACGGTCACTCCGAGCGCATCTACTGCCGCAGCGATCACTATATGTATGCGCGCTACGGAATTCCGGTCACCTTCTTCACGACCGGACTCCACGCCGACTACCATCAGGTAACCGACGAGCCGCAGTATATCGACTACGATCACATGTCACGTGTTGCGGATTTTGTGCGCGACCTGACAGTGCGTGTCGCGAACCTGGACCATCGCGTGAAAGTGGACAAGCCGGTTGGTGATCCGGCCGCTCCCTGCGTGCAGTAGCCCGACGGCAGACAGCGGCTAGGCAGCCGCTGTCTGCAGCTCCCCTACAAGACCTTTCAACTGGCGGCTTCCCAGCAGAAGCTGTGTCGACGCGCCGGTCATCTGCTCGCACGCCGCGCTCTGCTCCTCAGTTGACGCGCTGACCTGCATCGCTGCAGCGGCATGCCCCTCGGCAGTTTTGGCGATGAGGCCAAGGTTCGCGACCGCTTCTTCCACCGCGTCAACGTTGTCATGCGCTGCCGCTGTTACAGCAGCCGCACTGTAGAGAGTGCGTTCGGCGGCCGTGACAATGGTCGAGAGTGCGCCGCTCAGCTCGCGGCCCACTCGTTCGATTTCACCCACGTGGGCGGTCGTGCCTTCCATTGCCTTGGATGTCGTAGTGACCCTCGTCGTTACCGCGTCGGTCAGTCGCACCACGTCGTCGGCCGCGGTTTGCGTTTGCTCGGCAAGCTTTGCGACTTCAGCTGCGACAACGGCAAAGCCCCTTCCGGCCGGGCCGGCGCGCGCTGCTTCGATGGATGCGTTCAGCGCCAGCAGGTTTGTTTGTTCAGCTATCCGGCTGACTGACAATACGAAGCTGTTGATCTCTGCCGCGGTAGTCGTCAGCCCGCTGACTTCAGTGGCAGCCTTCTGAACGATGTCGCGCACGTCGTTCAGAATCTGAAGCGCATGGGCAATGTCGGCTTGCTTCGATTCTGCTTCAGACTCGATTGCCCCTGCCAGAGCGTGGACTTCGTCCGCGCCGGATAGGACAGTAGTCGCGCGGGTTCGTATTACCTCGAGCGCCGCATTTACCTTGAGCAGCTGCTGTACCTGCGACTCGGCGCCATGAGAAACCTCACCCACGGCCTCGGCGACCTGCCCGGCGGAGTCGGAGATCTGTTTTGAGGCGGACGCGAGATCGCTGGCCGAGCGGGCGACGTCATCGGCGGTTAGTGCCGCGCCCGAGACGACGCGCGAGAGGGAATTGCTCGCGTGATTCATCGCCTCGGCAAGTGTTCTGAACTCGCCCGGCATTCCCGGTGTGTGGGTTCGATTCTGGAGATTCCCGCGACTCAGCTGCACGGCGTGCCGAACGAGCGATCTGAGGGGACGGCCAATCTCTCGTGACGTACGCACGACGATGACGATTGCGAGCAGAAGTGCGAAGCCGATCACGAAGACAAGGAGAGCCGAGCGCCGAAGTGCATGGTCGTGAAGTGAATCGGATGCTCGCAGGAATGCGATGTTGTTCGCCCTGTCTACACGCTGGAGTTCGATCAGCAGCTGATCAACCTGGCGCCTGGCTTTTCGCGCCTGCTCGAACGCCTCACGCTCCCTGCCGATGTCTGCAAGGCGGTGCGCGATGGCGTAGGCGTTTTCCATTTCAGCGAGGCGCGAGTCCACTATTACCGTGTTGGCTACCTCACCTGCCAGCTCGGAGCGCTGCGACGTGAACGTCCGGTGGAGGCCGTGCGCCTCCAGTCCCAGGTTCCGAAATTCGCGTTCGCTGCCGGGGTCACGGTCCGACAGGTAGGCAGTTGCCGCCTGAACTTCCTGAGTGATGACATGCGAGAACCGCGCGGACTGCTGGGTGACCTCGTTGGCGTGCTTGAACGTCGAGCCGACCTCGTCCGAAAGATTCGAGATGGATGCCCACCCGACAAAGCCCGCTTGCACCAGGAGGAGCACAAGCAGACCGAAGCCGATAGCGAGAGTCCGCCGAATTGTATGAGTCCTTCCAATCTCCGGGATTTTCATTGACGGACTTCTCCCCCTGTAGCCATTTCGCTCGGGCTGACCCGTGCGCCGCCGGATACCAGAGTTCCCGAGATTACCTGTGCGACGTGAAAGCCCATTCCGATGGGATCTCCGCTGCTGTTGAAATACACGGGTCCGGTAACGCCCTCGAAGGGTTTAGCCGCTTCCAGCGAAGCCAGGTAATCGCGGACACCGCGCCTGTTTCCACCGCTCTTTGTCAGTGCTTCGGCCACCAGGCGAGTAGCGTCGTACGCGAGGGCCGCGAAGGCATCAGGCTTGACGTGATACCGCTTTTCAAATGCCTGGACAAACCGTTTGACGGCGGGGTCGGCGTCTTCGGCGTTGAACGATGTTCCGACATATGCTCCGGCCGCTGCGACGGGGTCGGCCACTACTCCCTGCCAGCCGTCGCCGCCAATGAACACGGCTTCAAATCCCTGGCGTTTCGCCTCTCGCAGGATATTGAGGGCTGAGCCCTCCCGTCCGGCAACAAATACAATTCCCGGCGCCTTCATCTTGAGGTAGGACACGAACGGTTCGGCGTTCACGTCTTCACTGATGGGGTCAAAGCTTACGATGGTACCGCGAAAGGCGCGGCGAAAAGCGTCGGCGAGCCCGCGGCCATACGCATCATTCTCGTAGAGGACCGACGCGTACTTGAGGGTCCCTTCGGTTCCCCCGATGCGCGAAGCAAAGCGCGCGAGAGTAACGCCGTTGAGGGAATCACTCGAGATCACCCTGAATGTCCACTTGGAAACGCCGGTAAGATCAGGTGACGACGCAGTCGTCGCAACGGCGGTGAGCTGCCCGTCGTAGATACGAGATGCGGCCAGCATTGCGCCAGAGTTTACGTGGCCCACTACGGCGACAATTTCCGGATTGCTGACAAATTCCTGCGCGATGGTGGCAGCGCGTGAGCCGCTCGCTTCGTCGTCGCGCGCAACGATTTTTAGCTGTGCCCCGTGGATACCGCCGGCGCGATTGATCTCGTCAACGGCCAGGTCTATGCCGCGACGACTCATCACGCCGTATCCCTCTTTCCAGGGACCAGCGGCACCAATGGAGTACGAGGTCGCGCCCTTGCCGCACGAAGTGACAAGGACGAGACAGACGATCAATCCAGAATATTTCAACAGGCTCTCCGTGACGGGTGATTGCTCCGTCCGAGGAACAGACGAAGTTGACC
>JBKJNN010000030.1:0-6835 GCA_046593625.1 Gemmatimonadaceae bacterium
CGAGCGTACGCACACGGGGCGAAATCAGGTCGATGTGAGAGTGACCCCGTCTCCAACCCCGCCACGTTCCGACTTTCTCGTTGCGCGCCTCGATTCCCCATTCGCGATAGGTCTTCACCATCCAGTCGTTCGCGCGCTTCTGGCCGGGCGTTCCCGTCAAACGCGGCCCAAGCGAATCGAGGAGCACACTGGCCAGACGCGGAGTGAACGAGCTGTCCATGCCGAGCTTCCAGATGCGTGCAAGTACTGGCTCGTTTGAGACAGCGGCGGATTGTGCAACGCCACTGGCCGGAGAGGTAGCGACGAGAATCAACGACAGGATGGAATAGACGCCTTTTCGCATGAGTATCATGGAGGGTGAAGAGTCAGGCAGGAAGGGGAGGAAAAAAAGAACGCCCACTTCGATGAATACGAAGTGAGCGCTCTATTTGTTGGGAACTACAACGCGATCAGCCGTCGATCTCGTCGTACGAGACAGGAACCTGGATCGGATCCGACATGTTGTAATCGTCGGACTCCATCGGAATCACCTTGCTCGGCTCTGCCGGACGATCCTGTCCTTCCGGAATGTTCGTTACGGCAAGGACGATGCGGCGCTGAATCGGATCGACTTCGAGCACGCGAACGCCAACCTTCATTCCTTCCCAGGTGATGTCAGCAGGGCTGTCGACCGGGTTGCCAAAGTTGAGCTGGCTCACGGGGACGAAGCCTTCGATATCGTTGCCGATATCAACGACCACTCCCTTGTCCATCAGGCGGACGACAGATCCATCGAGCTCGGTTCCGACCGGGTAGGTCTCGCCGATCTTGAGCCACGGATCATCCTGCGCCTGCTTGAGGCCGAGCGAGATGCGCTTGTTGTCGGCGTCGATGTTGAGAATCACGACGTCAACCGCATCACCCTTCTTCACGATCTCCGAAGGATGCTGCACGCGCTTGGTCCACGACATGTCGGAGATGTGAATCAGTCCGTCAATGCCGGGCTCGATCTCGACGAATGCTCCGAAGCTCGTGAGGTTGCGAACCTTGCCGTTGAGGCGTGTCGCCACAGGATACTTCTGCGGCAGCATCATCCACGGATCCTGCTCAGTCTGCTTCATGCCGAGCGAGATCTTCTCTTCGTTCGGGTCAACCTTGAGGACGACTGCCTCGATCGCTTCGCCAATGGAAACAAGCTTCGACGGGTGACGAACGTTGCGGGTCCAGCTCATCTCGCTGATGTGAACGAGGCCTTCGATGCCCGGCTCCAGCTCGATGAACGCGCCGTAGTTGGTGATCGAGACGACCTTGCCCGACACGCGCGTGCCGACCGGATACTTCTCTGCAACATCCTTCCACGGATAGCTCTGAAGCTGCTTGAGTCCGAGTGAGATGCGCTCTCTTTCCCAGTCGATATCGAGAACCTTGACTTCGAGTTCCTGACCGATCTGCACCATCTCCGACGGATGCTGAATGCGTCCGTACGACATGTCGGTGATGTGAAGCAGTCCGTCCACGCCGCCAAGATCGATGAATGCACCGAAGTCGGTGATGTTCTTGACGATACCCTTCCGGACCTGATCCTTCTGAAGGTCCTTCATGAGTTTGTCGCGCTTGCCTGCTCTTTCCTGCTCGAGGATTACGCGGCGCGAAACGACGATGTTCCGGCGGCGCTTGTTGAGCTTGATGATCTTGAACTCGAACGACTGACCGAGCAGCTCGTCCACGTTTGGAACGCGGCGAAGTGCGATCTGCGAGCCGGGGAGGAATGCGTCCACTCCCATGAGGTCGACGGCCACGCCGCCCTTGATCTTCTTGACCAGGGTTCCGGCAACCGGCTCGTCGCTCTCGTAGGCAACGCGAATGCGCTCCCACACACGCATGAAGTCTGCTTTCTTCTTGGACAGGACAACTGAGCCTTCCATGTCCTCGAGGTGCTCGAGGAGCACTTCGACTTCGTCACCGGCCTTGAGGTCGGGCATGTCCTTGAATTCTTCGAGCGGGATCGTCCCTTCGGATTTGAATCCGATATCGAGGACGACCATGTTGTCGCGAATGTCGAGGACTACTGATTTGACGATTTCGCCTTCTTCGATGGACGCCATGGTGCCGTTGTACATCTCCATCATGGCTTCGAGCTCGTCGGGCGAGTAATCGTCTTCGTCGTACAGTTCTGGGCGGAGGTTGGCAAGCGGACGAAGCTGCGCTTTCTGCAGATCGCGCTTTTCGCGCGGAGTCAACGTCGTGCCGGTTGAGGTTTCCTCGGTTTCGAGTTCGGGCATTCTACTGGGTAAAAGGGTTAACCAACGTACTTCTCGGACAGCCTTTTAATTTAGCCGCAAAAGGTGGCAAGTTCAACTGTGGAATGGATTTAAGGCCTCGGAAGGCGGGCTAACTGGGTTTGGGGCCTGCTACGCCAGCCTCAGACTCTCTGCCAGGCCCGCAATCCGGGAGATCTGCTCGGCCTGGCTCAGCTTCGTAGTGTCGATGACGATCGCGTCCGGTGCGCGCCCGCTTTGCGCGGCGTCCATGCTGTCGCGGAGCACGATTTTCTCAACTTCGTCCGCAATCTCAGCGTCATTGGGAGCGCGATCCAGCCGCTCAACGAGGCGACGGCGCGCCCGCTCCGCGGGATCTGCAATGAGGTATACCTTTAGGGCCGCATCAGGGAATACGACAGTCCCGATGTCCCGGCCATCCACCACTACATCGTACTCGTCTCCTGCCTTCCTCACCTGCGCGTTGACCCAATCCCTGACCCGCGCCATTTTCGCCACAATCGACACCCTGCTCGTCACTGCCTCGCCCCTCATCTCCAACTCGGCGCCTTCCCCGTCCAGCAGCGCCTGAAACCCAAAGTCGGTAGGCACGAGCGAAACTGATTCAGCGGCCTCGAGGACGGACTCCTCACTCCAGCCGTCCGACACGTCATCGAGGCGAAGGCGTGCCGTGGTAGCGGCACGATACAGCGCGCCGGAGTCGACATGGTGAAAGCCCAGGGCGCGGGCCACGGCCTTGGAGGTGGATGATTTTCCTGAAGCGGCGGGACCGTCAATCGCGATCGCCAGTCTGGATTTTGGCATGAGCCAATATAACGGGGGCTGCTAGTCCACCCTTTTGCGATCGTGATTCTTGAGCTGCTCCACGTCACTCCTCAGGAGCGCTATCATCTCGGCCGTGAACCCGAAGCCGAACAGGCTGATGCCAACTACGATGAGGAGCAGAACGAGACCGAGAAGCGGACGGTAACCGGTGGGCGGCGGCCCGATTCCCAGTGCCCTCAGGATTGTGGCCACAAGGCCGATCACCACACCGAGCGCGGTGAGTGCCATTCCCGCACCTCCGAACAACTGCATCGGCTTGCGGCTGAAGCGGAGGTAAAACCAGACCACCAGCAGGTCGCCCACGCTGGAAGCGACCATTCCCGCGCCCGTGTACTTCGAAACTCCGGCGCGACGCGGAAACAGCTCGATGTCTATTTCCGTAACCGAGAACCCCCGCGCATAAGCGAGCACCACGAAAAACCGGTGCCAGTCATGACGCAGCGAAATGCTCTCCAGCACTTCGCGCCGAAACGCCTTCATGGAGTTCAGATCGCGCACCGGCACGTCGAACAGAAATCTCGACAGCCGGTTGTAGACCGAGCTCACCGCCTTCTTTTCATACGCGCCAACTTTGCGACCGGTCGCTATGTCCCATCCGGCTTCAATTTCTGCGACGAATCGCGGGATCTCATCTGTGGAATGTTGAAGATCTGCATCGAACACGACGAATACATCCGACTTGGCCGCGCGAGCCCCGGTGAGAATTGCTTCAGTTTTGCCGAGGTTGCGTCTGTGCCGCTCGACTCGCGCTCTGGCGCCCATCTGTGATGCAGCCGCAACTGCGTACGCCCAGGTCTCATCTGTAGAGCCGTCGTCCACGAAAACCACTTCCCCTTCCATCGGTGAGGACGCGAAGGTCTTCGCGAGTGCCTCGAACAGCGGGCGCACATTCTCCGCTTCGTTGAACGCCGGAACGATTACCGAGAACGCTGGCTTCACGACGCCATCGCCGGATCGTCATCGAGCTCTTCTCGCCGGCGCTCCACTGCGACATACCACACGCCGTACACCAGCAGGATCAGGAACAGAATGGAGCTGATCATTCTCCCGGTTCTCAGCGCATCGGGGTCGAACTCGAACCGAACAGTGTGCGTGCCAGCGCTCACTGGCACTCCGCGGAATGCCACATCTGTGATTGCGATGGGTGTTTCCTTGTCATCCACCCACGCTTTCCATCCGTGGGCATACACATCGCTCAACACGAGCAACGCAGCCCTGTTCGTCGTAGTCTTGACCACCACCCGGTCGGGAAGCTTCTCCACTATTACGGTCGAATCGACGAGCGGTGTGTCAGGGATCTCTATTCCGATTGGCCTGTCGATTACCGCGACGTTCTTTGGATTCCAGCCAATCACCTTCATGAACGCGATAGCGCTGTCGGTATTGGGAATCACGCGCACCGCCGATGCGAGATAGGCGCGCGGCAGCGCAAGATTGTTTCGATACACTATGGCCGAGGGCCCTCGGTAAACCTCTTCGATATCCTTTCTGGCAGAAGTGCTGTCTGCGTTGAAAATGTCGATCTCAACCCCGCTCACTATGTACCGGATATTTGCGGCGGCCATGAAAGCGGGCCATCCGGTGAAATTGTGCCAATCCACGTAAACCTTCTCGCCAGCACCGGCAAACTTGTTAAAACGCTCAAGCTGGTTTCCGTGCTCACCACCGGCCTGCTCAAATCCGAAATGCATCAGGTAGTTCCGGAGCGGAATGCGATTGTTGCCTACCTGGTCGGCGCCGTGATAGATGGACTGGCTTCCAAATGGAAAGACCCAGACGCGGTCGCGCTCACCCTGTGACTCCAGATACTGCACTATCTCGTCAGGCGCATATATCTGCGAAGGCGGCGGAGCCATCTGGAAGAAGTGGCGAGTTATGATCCAGAGATCGCCCAGCGTCACAACACTAAGCGCTAACGCCAGAACCCTCGACGTCAGCTTGCCGCTCATCCATCTCCATAAAAAGAATCCGAACACGCCGAGGAAGAGGGCGAACCGTATCCAGCCGACGCTCTCGCCCATGGGCGATGGGATGGCCTGCGAAACGAGCAGCATCATCACCGCAATGCCCATCAATCCCATCGTCAGGTAACGCGCGTAGTCGGATTCAGTGCGAACCGTCGCGTTCTTTGCACTTCTCTTCGACTGTTCGCCCGCTCTGTCGCGCACCTTTGCCATCGCCTCGAGTGTCAACGCCGCCATGATCACTAGCGACATGGACACGAGGAAAAACGAGATCGACGGCGCGCGGAACTTGTTCACCCCCGGAAGGAGATTGAAGTACAATCGATAGATGGGCGTGTATCCGCCCATCGACATCGTCAGCGCAAGTACAGCCGTGACGGCAAAGAAGATCCACTGTCGGCTGCGCCTCGACAAGTAGAATCCGAGCAGCAGCAGCCCGATCACAAGTGCACCGACGTACTCCGTGTGCTGCTTGAAGAGACTCTGACCATGATACGTAGTCAGCGTCCCCTGCTGCTCCGGAATGGCAAGCCCCGCCACCTCGGCCGGAGGCATCGAGAACGAAGTGGCGTATTCATAACCGCGGCCGCCGGCGGCACCGCGAGGCGACTCCGCCACGTAATCCAGGAATGGAAGGAAATTCACGGCGGCGAGCGCAAATGCGAACCCGACTGCCAGCAGTGCCTTCCCCATTCGTATAGCGATGCGAGACCAGCCGTCCGCGCGGAACTGCCAGGCGCAGAACAGCGTCCACGACGCGCCGGCAAGGAGCAGGTAATAGTTGCTCTGGATCTGAAAGCAGAGGAGCGAGAATCCGAGCGCTGCCGCGAGCCCGACGAATGGCGCCAGCAGCCCGGTACGCATTCCACGGTGCAGGAAGTAGAAGACCATGGGCGCGAACGTGGCAACGATAATTCGCCCGTCGTGTCCACTGTAGATACCGGACATCGTGATGCCCGTGAACATGAAAGCCAGTCCCGCGACAAACCCTATCCAGGTACGCGCGCCCAATTCGCGCGCCAGCAGATACATACCCGTTCCGCCGATCGCAAACTGCGTAAGCAACAACGCGGGGAAAATTCTCGAATCCGGCAGAACGAACATCAGCAAGAGGCGCGTGGGATAATACGTGCTCCCCGGGTTCGCATGGAGAGGCACTCCGCCGTACACGTATGGGACCCACTTTGGAATCACTCCCGATCGCAGCTGATTGGAGAGGAATTCCATGAACTGATATCCGCCCGCGAGATAGTCAGTGCCGAAGATGGACTGATTGGGGAAAAAGGCGGGAGCGAAATACACGAGCGCTATCGCAAGAAAAATCCCCGCAGCAAACCGTAGGGAGATTTCGAGATGCGAATCCTGCGCGGGCGCGGGTGCAGTCGTCCGCTGAGTCGGTGCCTGCCGCGCCTGACGCGCAGCCTTCTTCTTAGAGCTCATCGCCACAATACTCGGCACCGCCTGTTCATCGCGCCAGTCTCGTTTCCCGGATTGCAGATTCGTAAACGTTTTGCAAGCTCGCCACGATGGCATCCCAGCCAAACGCAGTCTCAGCGAATGCGGTTCCGCGATCTGCGATTTCAGCGAGTTCATCCGGCTCGTCCATCGCATGCGAAATGGCACGGGCGAGCGCGTCAACATCTCCCGGCGGAACCAGCAGACCGGTGTCACCGTCAGTCACGATGTCTGGAATCCCCCCTGCCGATGTAGCGATCACCGGCTTTCCGTATCCCATAGCCTCGATCAGAACCACGCCAAGTCCTTCGGTTTCACCGTTTTCCATGACAA
>JBKJNN010000048.1:0-17225 GCA_046593625.1 Gemmatimonadaceae bacterium
CCGCCAAGGTCCATGTACCATTCGTCGATGCTCGCTGATTCCACGTGCGGCGCAAACTGGATCAGAACTTCGCGAATCTCCCGGCTCTTCTCCGAACAGGCCTTTCTCGGAACGGGAACACACAGCGCATCGGGGCACAAACGCAGCGCCTGCGAAATCGGCATCGCCGAGCGTACGCCGAATTTCCGGGTCTCGTAGGATGCGGAGCACACGACACCGCGGCTCTCGCGCGTGCCTCCAACTATAAGAAGAGGAGCAAATCCCGCTCCTCCGGGATCTATCATCCGCGCAACCGCCACATAGAACGCGTCGGCGTCGGCGAGAAAAATTCTCCGCACTGGCTGATCTTCTTTCATTGCGCGTTTGCCTGATCGGCCAGGACTGCTTCGAGCCGGGTGACGAGGCGAGGATCGCCGATGAGTTCCGCCACCCCGGGAAATGAATCGGTCGGCCCCTTCCATCTCAACTCTTCTACATCGTCGAAAACGGGGGCGTCGGTGCGCAGCGTCGCGAGTTTCCGGAACAGCAGCGCAAGCTGCTCGTTGTCGCCGAGTGTGCCTGGGGGGAATTTCTCGATGGGGCCGTGCTTCTGGATGAGGCGAGCCGATGTCTTCGCGCCGTATCCCGGAAGCCCGGGAAATCCATCTGCCGAATCGCCAACGAGCGCGAGATAGTCAGGTATGTGGGCAGGAAGAACTCCGAACTTCGCAACGACGCCGGCTTCGTCCCTGATCGCGCCGCTCTTTCTGTCTGCCTGCACCACTCGTTCGCCAACCACGCACTGCGCGAGGTCTTTATCCGGCGTCCAGATGCTCACCTTCTGTACGCGCTCGTCCTGCGCGGCGAGATGTGCGGCTGCAGCGAGGGCGTCATCTGCTTCGAACTCGACCATCGCCCACGTGATTACTCCCATCGCGCGGAGCGAGTCTTCGAGCGGCGTGAACTGCGCGCGAAGCGCGGGTTCAATTCCCTCACCCGTTTTGTAATCAGCCCACAGCTCGTTGCGAAACGATTCAATCACGTGATCCGTGGCGACTCCGATATGTGTCGCGCCGCTTTCGAGCATCTGCACAACGGTGCGGAGTACGCCGAGCACAGCTCCGTACGGCGCGTCTGTCTTGGAAAACCTGCGGAGCCCATAGAAGTGCCGGAAGAGCTCGTACGTTCCGTCCACCAGGTGAACGATCATTCCGCTGCTCCGGCGCGTTCCAGCTTCAGTGCTCTTTCCCTGTCATTGGGGCAGCGGGTATCCAAACAGATCAAGAGGGGCAGTCCCGGCTGGAGGGGGATGACGAAGCGTGCGTCATCACGGGAAATGTAGGCAGGCGAGCTGGTACCGATACCCTGAACAGGGGCGGCGAGGGCGCTCCCCCGTTGCCGTGGAACGTTTCTGGCACTCTGAGACCTCAAATGCAAACAACCACCACCCGGCGCCTTCGCTACATGGCAGTCGCTGCTGGCGTAGGTCTTGGCATAGCCACGACCGGCGCGGCTCAGGAAGACCCTGCCAAGCCCACCCGCGCCAAAAAAGTCACTGTAGTGCCCGGCCCTGAATACGAGGCCAGCGGCCTGAAGGAGAAGCTTCTTGGCGAGGGCTGGCGGGATCTTTGGGTCGCGCCGGTTGCGGTTCCGGTATTTGACATTTCGACGCATGCGGGCGGGCTCAAAGTGGCGAGGAAAGGCGGCGGCAACCAGACTCGCACGCTTCACTTTACTGACCGTTCCGGGCGCGATTATCTCTTCCGCTCGGTCAACAAGTTTCCCGTCGGGCAGGCGATGCCGCCTGCTATTCACGGAACGACGCTCGCGACCATCATCCAGGACCAGGTGAGCGGGCTGTTTCCTGCCGCAGGCCTGGCAATCCCTCCGTTTCTTCAGGCAATCGGCGTACTTCATGTGACGCCCGGACTGTATCAGATGCCGGATGATCCTGCGCTCGGTGAGTACCGGGAAGAGTTCGCCGGTCTTCTTGGGACAGTTGAGCTCAGTCCGCAGGAAAACGACAATGACGAGCCGGGGTTCGCAGGGTCGAGAAAGATCAAGAGCGCAGACAAGTTTCTCGAGGACGTAGAGGAATCCCGGATACATCGGCTCGACGAGCGGGAATTGTTCGCAATAAGGCTGGTGGACTTTCTCGCCAATGACAACGACCGGACTACCGACAACATGCGCTTCGCGCGTTTCGGAGACAGCAGCGCGTACAGGTGGCGTCCGCTTCCGCGCGACAGGGATCGCGCATTTGGCAATGCCACCGGGTGGATAATTGGTTTTATCGTCCGGCCGATTTATCCAAAGCTGATTGCATTCGGCCCCGACTACAGTCTTTCCGGACTGACCTTCGAGTCATACCAGATAGATCGGCGCCTGCTTCAGCGGCTCACCAAAGCCGATGCAACAGAAGTTGCCTTGAAGGTGCAGAGCGCAATCACTGAGGATGTCATAGAGAAGGCGATTGCCACGCTGCCACCTGAGTGGCGGTCGCAACAGGAAGTAGTGGCAAAGCTCCGCACCAACCTTCGCGCGCGGAGGGAAAAGCTGCCTGAGGTTGCTGCTGAGTTCTATGCATCGCTTGCAAGCGAAGTTGACCTGCACGGAACGGATGAGGATGAAAGCGTGCTGATTGACCGCCATGCTGACGGTCGTGTCACTGTAAAAGTTCGTGGAAAGGATGATTCAGATTCAGCTCCCGATTTTATTAACCGCACATTCGTGCCCGATGAAACCAACGAGGTGCGGATTTACATGCACGGTGGTGACGACAGGGCAATTGTGCGCGGCGCACCCGTCGGCAAGGTGACTGTCCGCGTAATTGGCGGAGGCGGCGACGATATCCTTACCGACTCAGCAGGTGGTGGCCACACTCGCTTCTATGATGAAAAAGGAAAGAACAAGTTCGTGACGCCACATGGCACGCGTGTGAGCGAGAAGGAGTGGAAGAAGCCGCGCGAAGGACAGGGCATTCGCCTGGATGCACCGTGGCGTCCTGACTGGGGCAAGAGCAGCGGCTGGGGTCCGGCTTTCGATTACGTGTCGGGCGGCGGACTCGTGGTCGGTTTCGGGCCGCGTTACAAATCGAATGGATTCCGGCGTCTCCCGCACAAGTGGGAAGCTGGCGCCAATGCCATGCTCGCCCTTGGAAATCGCCTCCCCGGCATCACCGCCAACGCGGACTATCGGTTTGAGAACTCGCCGATGTCATTTGCATTCAATGCGCGCGCGACGAGATACGAAGTGCTCAAGTTTTCGGGGTTTGGAAACGAAACACCGTTGCTTCCTACGCGGCTTTCTCACGTGAACCAGGACCTCGTTGCAATCGAGCCGATGCTGATACGACAGATCGGCTGGCGCTCGCGCGAAGATATCGGCAACGCGTTTGGCAAGGAAGAGAAAAACACCGGAGGCCTTCGTCCCACTGTTGGAAGAATCCATGCCGGCCCTGTGTTCCTCTACAACCGCGCGCATCCATCAGCGCTTGCGCCGTTTGCTTCAGTGGGAACGAAAACAGTTTCTCGCGCCGGGGTCAGCGCAGGATTGAAACTCGATCGAACGTCGAATGAGTCGCCGAGTACGAAGGGGTTTACGCTGACGACAGATGCGTCGGCGTTCCCTCCTCTCTTCGATCTCGAAGAGTCGTTTGCGACGCTGCACGCAGTTGCGGCCGGGTATGTGCCGCTCGGATCTGGAGGTCCTCATCTGGCAGTCCGCGCAGGTGGCACCGCTGTCGCCGGAGATTTTCCGGTGCAGCATGCGGCGTACATAGGCGGGGGGTCGAATGTTCGGGGCTACTCCTCGCGCAGGTATACGGGCGACAAGTCCGGATTTGGATCGGCTGAGATACGCGTGCCCGTTGGATCTGTGCCGCTGCTCGTGAGATGGAATACCGGCGTGTTCGCGCTTGCAGATGCCGGCCGCGTGTGGTTCGACGGCGCGAGCCCCGGCGGGTGGCACTCGGCGTATGGCGGAGGCATCTGGTTTTCATCGCTCGGGCAGACTTTCAGCGTAGCTTATGCGCGAGGTGAAGAGCACCGTTTTTATCTTCAAAGGGGAGTGTCGTTCTGATGTGGCGGAGCAAGGCGAAGTCATCGAGGGGAGCGGCACTCGCTCGCGCCGGCGTTATGGCGGGACTCGCAGCCGTATCGATGTCCGCGTGCGGCCACAGGGTGCAGATCAAGGACATCGAACCGCAGGAAATAGAGACGACTCTATTCCTGATTGGCGATGCCGGCGAGCCGGATCCGCGATCGCGTGCGCTCGCGCTCGATTCGCTGAAGCGACAGGCGTCGGAGGCACCGAGCCGAACGATCATCGTTTTCCTGGGCGACAATGTCTATCCCGCGGGAATACCACCCGACAGCGCTCTCGGGTTCAAGGACTCGCGGCGGCGCCTCGCTGCGCAGGTAGATGCAGTACCTGATGGCGCACGTGGAATATTTCTTCCCGGGAACCACGACTGGGCAGCGACGACAGCATTCGGTCTGTACTCAGTGCGCCTTCAGGAGCGATTGATCCGTTCGCTCGCACGCGGCAGGGATATAAGGATGCTGCCTGGTAACGGCTGCCCCGGGCCGGTCGCTCTGGATACGGGGCGGTTGCGTTTGATCTCTCTGGATACGCAATGGTGGCTGCATGACTTCATCGTGAGGGACGAAGCCTCCAACTGCATCACCACAATGGGTGGCGTTACCGATGCGATTCGCACCATGGTGACGGAGAAGCGCGAAGGCCGCGTCACTATCGCGGCTGGCCACCATCCATTGATGACCGGTGGCGAACACGGAGGCTACTGCGGTTTTACCGGACCTTTCCGCCGTCTCGGCGGCCGGGGGCAGGATATTCTATCATCCGCGAACCGGAGAATGCGCGATTCAATCGAAAGCGCGTTCAAGACGAACCCGCCGCTGATTTACGCTGCCGGTCATGAGCACAATCTCCAGGTGTTAAAGGGTACACCAGCGGTTCAATACCTGCTGGTGAGTGGTTCGGGCTCCGAGGCCAAGGCGGCGTGCGCGGTGTACATGCGAGAGAGCTACTATGTGAGCCAGCATCGCACGGGATTCATGCGAGTTGACATTCTTAAGGGTAAGGGCGTGCTGTTGAGCGTATTTGACTATTCGGGGATTGGCGTCCGCGGTGTGCCGTTCTCACGCTGGCTGGAGACACGCTGATGACGCGACACACATTGATGCTGGCACTCGGCCTGGGTATCTGCATTCCTGCCGTGGGGCGCGCTCAGGCAAGTGATCAGGAGATAGAAGTAATTCGCCTTCTGTCGGTTCCGCTCACTGCTCTTCCTCCACTGTCGCTGCCGATGCCGGCAAGCCGGAATCACAGCTACTGGATTGGACGGCTTCAGGCCGGTTATAGGAAAACGCCGAGTGGTTACGCGGTTCCGGCGGGGGCTCTGGGGCTGGACCGCCAGATCAAAGGTGGATCTGTGTTCGGGGTGACCGGCGGATATCAGAAGCGGGATTGCAAAATTCCGGGATCTGAGTGCGGCGGACATACGCTGTTTGGCGCGCGAGCGCAGATCAACATCGTAACCGGCGGTACCATGTTCGCCAACCTGCTGCGGGACAACACTGCGACGAGCACGCTGGGCGCCGAATTCGGTTTCGGGTATGCGCCCAAGGTGGTGGGCGACATGAACGCGTGCGCGCTCAACTTCGGGCTTCCGTTCTCGGTTGCGAAAAGAAGGCAGCGGCCACGCCTCGTGGGCTACGTAACTCCGGGAGTTGTGTGGGACTTCAGCTGTGGCTCAAAGGGGCCTGATACGCGCAAGAGCTATTACACGGATTTCGGAGTCGCTCTTCAGCAGGTGGGGAACAGGTCGTTCGACATCTACTTTGGAATGCAGAAGGTTTACCGTGCGCGCACTGGCTTTCAGACCGGCGTGAGCTTCAGCTACGTCCGCCTGCCCTGAGGCACGCGGCACTGTGATGCAAAAGGAGGGCGCCTCGTGGCGCCCTCCTTTTACGTTGCGACAGTTACCGCCTGGCGTTCTCCGCCATCTTCTCTGCAAGCTGTTTTTCCTGCTCCCGCATTTCCGGCGTGAATTCCTCGCCGAAGTCTTCGGCCTCGAAAACCTGACGAATTTCGATTTCCGACTCCTGGCCGGGCATCGGGTTGGGTGCGCGTTTGACCCACTCGATTGCCTCGTCGAGCGACTTCACCTGCCATATCCAGAATCCAGCGACGAGTTCCTTCGTTTCGGCGAAAGGACCGTCGGTCACTGTTCGCTTGCTTCCGGAGAATTTCACCCTGGCGCCTTTGGAGCTAGCCTGCAGACCTTCGCCGGCGAGCATGATTCCGGCCTTTACCAGCTCCGCGTTGAACTTCCCCATCTCGCCCAGGAGCGCCTCGCTGGGCATCTCGCCCGCCTCGCTCTCCGCTGTCGCCTTTATCATCACCATTACTCGCATCCTGCCTCCTTTTTCCGTTTCTGGAAGGATTGTCAGATCCCTTCACTACCATTACGTCGAACGGGACGGGCTGAAATCGACTTGCTCATCTGACAATGTCATCCTAGCTTCGCCAACCTTCGAGAAACAGGCGTAGCTTCACAGTGCTAGCCCCCTAACTGACGGTTTGACTGACCAGTCAAACGGGCATTCGGGCGGATTCCGGGTCTCAATGGCCGATTCAACGGGTAGCTGTAGCCTGCGGTTTGTGACTTTCGGCACACCCTCCCTGACGGTGATGGAAGGGTGTAGTCCCCAACTGGTGGGCGCAGGCAAACCCCTCGCCGTCCTTGCATTTCTTGCCTTTGCCCCGCGGCAAACCGCTACGCGCGATACCCTGTGCGACCTCCTCTGGGGTGACAGGCCCCTCGAAATGTGCCGGCCCGCACTCCGGCAGACACTCTGGCTGATAAAAACCCGCATTCATCCCGGGCTTATCACGACAACGGGCGATGAGATCTCACTTTGTGTGCCCGTCACCTCCGATGCGGACGAGTTCGTGGCTGCCATTGGAGCAGGAGAGTTCGAGCATGCGACTGAGCTCTATTCCGGAGATTTCTTTGCGGGGTACGCTGCCCCGGGCGCTCGTCGTTTCGAGGAATGGGCGAGCCTCGAGAGAACACGCTTCCTGTCGCTCTTTGTTCAGGCTACCGAGAACGTGGCCCGAGCGGCAATTGCTGCTGGCAGAATCCAGGAGGCGATCGGCCGGGCCAGGCAGCTGCGGGCGGTGGATCCGATTGGCCAGACCGCGTGGAGGATTCTACTGGAGGCGCGGCTTGCAGCGGGCGACGTAATCGGCGCCAAGGGCGATGCAGAGCAATTCGAGGAATGGATCAAGGTAGAGGAAATCGACGTGGAGCCGGCGAGCCGCTCGATTCTCGACATGGTGCGGATTGCGTCAGGTTCGTTCGTCGCGGTGGTGGATCCAAACGTCGTGACTTCAGAACTCGTGGGCCGCGAGCGTGAGTTCACAGCCATCAACGAAGCGTGGGAAGCGACGAAACGGAAGGGCGCGCGAATAGTTCGGATAGTATCTGAAAGCGGAATGGGAAAGACGCGACTTACAAAAGACATTCTCGCGCGTATTGGTGTGCGTCGCGGAATGACTCACTATGTAAAAGCCAATTATGGCGAGCGTCATATTCCCTTCAGCCTTGCAGCTGCTGTCGCCGAGCAGCTGGCGTCGTCCCGGGGTGCGGGTGGAATTGCGCCGGCGGCTGCGGAGACTCTGGTGTCCCTCAATCCGGCGCTGTCTGCGAATTATCTGACTGCATCGACGGTGCCGGAGCGGCTCGAGCCGCTTCGCGTTGGGCTCGCACTGCTCGATCTGGTGACCGCCATTTCAGAAGAGGCGACACTCGCCCTTGCGATTGACGATCTGCATTGGGCTGACCCGGAATCCCGCGAAGCTTTGACGGTTGTGGTTTCCCGACTTCAACAGCAGAGAGTCCTCCTCATCACCACTGCCCGCCCGAATTATTCCATCGCTGTGCCACGATCTGACGGAGTGGAGATTCTCCTGTCAGACCTGAGTCAGGACGAGGTGAGCGCGCTCGTCACCAGCGTTGCAAGGCTGCCTGAGGAGCCATGGGCCCGGCGGCTGCCCGCGCTGCTTCAGGGCTCGTGCGGTGGCTCTCCGTTCCAGGTACTCGAGGCGCTGCGGTATTGCCTCGATGCGCAGCTGCTCAGCCGGAATCAGGAGGAATGGGTGTGCGCAGATGCGGAGGCACTGGATGGTGCGCTCATGGTGCACAGCTCGATCGACCAGAGAAGGATTTCATCGCTATCCGGATCGGAGAAGTCGATAGTGCTGGCGCTGGGTGTTGCCGGAATGCCAACACCTCGCCGCATTGTCGCGGAGGCAGCGGGGCTGGGAGAGAGAGAAGCTCGTGAGAGCGCTGCTGACCTGGAGCTGCGCGGTCTGCTTTCATCCGACGACGAGTCGTGGATGCTCGCGCACGATGTGATTGCCGAAACTGTTCTGTCGAACGCAACGAGCGAACAGAAGACGCGAATGCGCGCGGCGCTCGGTGCAGCAATGGCGGCCAGCGAGCAAGCCTCCTGGCGCAAGCGGAGCATTCCGCATCTCGCTGCGGCAGGAGACTGGAATCAGGTTGCGCGTGCGGCTGCGCCATTCGTCCGCGAGCGAGCTGCAACGGAACGTGAAGTCAACGTGGCGCTCGGCGAATTGCTCGGCGTTGCGGCCAATGATAAAACGCTCGATGCCGCGAGGAATGCACTTCCGATCACAGTAAGGCGGCCCCGGATTGTTCGGCATGCATTGATGGGCCTGGTGCCGGTGGTTGCGGGCTACATGATTCTTTCTGTCGCGGCAGCTTCGAACACGGACAAGCCGGAAACTGCTTTTCTGCTGCTGTCGGCCGACGGTGCAGGCAAACTGCAGGCGAAGAAAGTTGAGCTCGACCTGGACCACTGGGACGCAGGGGTTCCACTGATTCCTGGGGCTCCGAGCAGCGTCGGAGATACCGATGGCCTGCCAGTCGCTTCGCACTTCACTCCGCAGCCGGGAAGTGAGTATTGGGCTGGCACCGTCATATACCCAGATTCGGGCCAGGGGGAAATCGTTCTCAACGGGCCACGCTCGCGCCAGCAACGGCTCACATATGCCCGGGGCGACGATCGTCCGACGATGTTCTCGCCTGATGGGCGCCAACTGCTTTTCCTGACTTCGAGATGGAGCGACCGGGGCTGGTCTGATGTGGCTGTGATGGACATGCGGACACACACAGTTCGCCGGCTCACGTTTGGCGGCGCAACACACGACGATCCGCGCTGGAGTCCGGACGGCAGCCGCATTGGATTTACGCGAAGCTCTCTTTCCAGCAGCGGCGGTGAAGTCTGCATCATGGGCGTGAGCGGGGCGCAGCTGTCGTGCAGCAGCCTCCCGGTGTGGCGACTCCGGTCGCAGGTCGGGTGGCTCGACGATCACCGCGTCGTGATTCAGGCGGATTCGGCAAGTCGGCACGCAGTGTGGCTGGTTTATAATACCGTCACCCGCGCCGTCTCCAGATCCGCCTTGCCTGCGGGAAGTGCAATCACACTGGATGCGTCAGGAAAATGGGCTGCGATCTCGATCAGGGCCGACGGCGGCGACCAGCTCATGATTTCGCCGTCGGATCGATTCGATCTTGCCCGCCGTGTCATGCCAGACGCGGCCACCTCAATCGTTCCGGCGTTTGCGTCCATGCATCTTCCGTCCACGTATCTGGACAGCATCGCGATAATAAAGCCGATGGTGCCCATCGCCCCCGACGTACCGCACCGACTTGTGGCAATCGGATGGTCGCGAAGCAGATTGCCGATGACCGTTTCGGCAACTCAATGGAGGTCGCTCACTCCAGAGATTGCCACTATCGATTCGACCGGTACGTTCATCGCACGAAAACCCGGACTTGCAGTAGTCGAAGTCTCGGCGGGCGGTTGGCGGACTGCGCAGGACACGCTGCCGGTAGAGGCGGTGCCGGTTGACGTGGTTCTGGACGAGGGCTGGGGCGCGGGCGCTCTCAATCGCTGGCGTGTCTTCGGGATTCCAGAACCAGTCGTGCTAGAAGAGAACGGGAGCCGCGCGTTTTTCAATCGCGGCAATGGAAATTATTTCAGCGGCGCGTACCTGCGGCGGGCGATCGATTCACGCAACGGTTTGGCCATCGACTTTGAGGTCTCTTCTCCTGTCACGCAGCCGCAATGGCAAGTTCTGATCGCTGGCTTCCAGGAGTTCTCCCGAGGGGAAGGACTCGTGGGCTGGGACCATCGTACGGGGTACATACAACATTATCTGGCCGACAAGGACCCCGGCTGCTGGTTCACATATCCGGCGGGTGAGGGGGAAGACGCCGTGACACGTCCTACATGGTACAGGGGGCTGATCTCAGCCGGCGGTGAGCCCGGAACCCGCATCAATACAGGAACGTGGTACGCCGTCAGACTTCAGGTCTTTCCTGATGGACGCTGCGGGATGGCAATTAACGGGAAGGCACTGGAGATCAGGCCCGGACCGGGTAAAACTGCGCGGCTTCACGCCATCATTCAGGGCAACTCGGTAGGCACCCGAATGCTCGTCGGCAGAACCATTATTCGAACAGGAGTACCTCTCGACGTTGACTGGAGCGCTCTTCGATTCAACGCGCAATTCTGGGAACGCCCCGAGCTCGCGCAGACAGCGCACTGACGTCGATGACTTGGCTCCGAATCCTGGGTGCGCCATCTTTTACGTACGCTCACACAGGATTCATGGCAATGCGGGTGGCAATCGTTGGTGGACCCGGAGTGGGCAAGAGCACGCTCGTCAGGCAGCTGGGTGATCTCTATCACCACAGCTCTTACGGCGAGGGCGAGAAAGGCGTCTGGCACCCGCGCGTACTCTCGGACATCGAGAACGGGCTGAACCCCATCGGGGTCACTGCGTATTTCGGCGAGCTCTACGACGCCAACTATCGCGACGCACAGGAGCACGACCGCCCTGACCGGGTGATCTTCATCGAGGGCGCACTGATCACCCTCGAAGCTCACATCGCCGAGTATCCGGAAGAGTTCCACTCAGGATTGAGGGAAGTTCTGAAGGTCGGCGGCTGGTGGAATCCCGACTGCATCATCGTGCTCACGTCAGGGACAGATACTATTGAGAAGCACATTCGCCAACGCAGGCGGGCATTCGAGCAGGTGGAGAACACAGTGCGAAGGTTCCGGCTCATCGATGACGAGTTCCGGAGGCTGGCTCCGGCTTACCCAAACACTGTGATACTCGATCGCGATGGAATCGAATTCCACGATCGCAGCGGGCTGGAGTGGGTTATTCGCGAGGCAGGGCTACCGCCATTTCGAGAAGTGCCGTATCGCCAGATCGAGCGGCAGGGGCTCTCGGTGGAGCATCAGTCCAGGTAGGGATAATCCGGATCGGCGAGACGTGCCGCGCGTGCAGTTGCCTCGGGGCCAGCAATTTCCGCCGCAAGTTTGATGAGCATTCCACTGAGGTGATCGCCATAGCGCAGCACTGACGCCGCGCGCGATTTTCTGGCGAGAAGGAATGCGAGAAACGGTTTGTCTGCCTTGTCGATATTGCAGGCGGGACACGCGAGGACGAGGTTGTCGCGCCGGTCGTATGCAGTTTTTCCCTTCCGCGGCGTCACATGGTCGAGTGTGATGAGACTCGCCTTGATTTTTCGCTCGCAATATGCGCACACCGGCCCGTGTTTTTTCAGCAGCCACTCCCGCGTTTCCATATAGGCGTTCCGCGACGTGGGAAGAGATGTGTGTTCCTGCTGCTTCCGAACTGGGCCGCGCCGGCGGCGGGGAGGGTTGGGCGACATTCC
The DNA here is from genome assembly GCA_046593625.1 of Gemmatimonadaceae bacterium. GTDB lineage: Bacteria > Gemmatimonadota > Gemmatimonadetes > Gemmatimonadales > Gemmatimonadaceae > UBA4720. The sequence continues at coordinate 11,789 of JBKJNN010000048.1, forward strand.
CAGAAAGATAAATCGGGATCAGCCTACATGAAGGATTCATGACGTTATCGCCCGGCCTACCCTCGGAGTCGTTCGCTGCATTACCTTGACTCAATCGGGTTCCAGAGCAGCAGATTTCCATTCGCCTCAGACCCAGCTACCCATAATGATTCGATGAATTCCTCAACCACGCGCGGTTTTTGTGCGCTCGTGGCCATTCTGGCCGTTGCCGCGTGCGCCGGGGCTTCGCGCCAGGCCCCGATCGAGACACCCGCCCCGGAGCCGGGCCCGAGCGTCGCTTCTTCGCGAATCGAAAAAGCGAGGGCGGACAGCGCCCGTCTTGCCTATACAAAAGCGGACATCGCCTTCATGTCGGCCATGATGGCCCACCACGCGCAAGCTGTCGTCATGGCAGAATGGGCTCCGACTCACGGAGCGAGCCTCTCCATCCGCACGCTTGCAGCACGCGTCGTCAACGGCCAGCGCGACGAAATCGCGACTATGACGAGATGGCTCACCGACAGGCGCCAGCCGGTTCCCGATGTCAGTCACGCGACGATGACAATGCACGGGGACAATCATGACATGACCTCGCCAGCGGCGATGTCGCATATGAACATGCCGGGTATGCTCACCGAGTCGCAGATGGCACAGCTCGATAGTGCGCGCGGAGAAGACTTCGACCGGCTTTTCCTGACATTCATGATCCAGCATCACAGTGGCGCCGTATCGATGGTGAAGGATCTGTTCAGCACCTACGGCGCCGCTCAGGATGAAACGGTTTTCAAGTTTGCGTCTGATGTCAGCGTTGACCAGACGACCGAAATAGAGCGCATGCAGGGCATGCTCAATTCCTTGATTTTTGCTTCACCGCGGTGACCCGCGCAGTTGTCAGAACCGCTCCCTCAACTTCCCTCACTCCCACAGGAACGAAATGACTGTTAGTCGCACTTCCCTGTCGTGGTCCATTGCCCGCGCACGCACGCTCGCCCCGTCTATTGCCCTCCTACTCGGCGCCTCGCTCACCGCGTGTGCAACCACCGGCCAGGCGGGCGGCGGAGCGGTGACGGGTAGCATGTCGACGACGGCTCCAAACCCAGACCCGCGTGTCGGACTCAGCGCGGGCCTCATGAACGCCGGAGAGGCAACGTGGAATATGCGCGTGCTCTCCAAGACCCCATCGCCCGAGCATTTTCTGGGAGTTACCAATTCGGATCTCGCGTTCAGTGGCAAGTACGCGTTCCAGGGTAACTACAACGGATACCAGGTGTGGGACATCTCGAATCCCCGCACTCCTTCAGTGGTTTCAGCGTACCTCTGTCCTGCATCGCAGAGCGATGTGTCGGTTTACAAGAATCTCATCTTCGTCTCTGGCGAAGGCCTGAGTGGCCGGCTCGACTGTGGAACTCAGGGCGTCAAGGACACAGTGAGCGCGGAGCGCCTGCGCGGGCTTCGAATTTTCGATATCACGGATATCAGGAATCCGAAGAACGTCGCCAACGTCCAGACGTGCCGCGGATCCCACACGCACACGCTGCTGGTGGATCCAAAGGATACGGAGAACGTGTACGTGTACATCTCCGGTTCGTCCGGCGTAAGATCACCGAGCGAGCTTGCTGGCTGTGTGAGCGCGACGCCTGACAAGGATCCGAATTCTGCTCTGTTCCGGATCGAAGTCATCAAGATTCCGCTCGCGCATCCAGAGCGTGCGGCGATCGTGAGTTCGCCCCGCATTTTCAATGACCTCGTGGCACCGCCGGTTCACGGACCAGCTGCTGAAGACCTTGCTGCCGCCGCGAAGGCGCTGGCGGAGGCTAAGAAGAACGGGGCGTTCATAGCGACTGTGAACGGTACGGAAAGAGTCATGAGGTCCAGCTTTGTCGGCTCCATGCTCGACAGCATCGTCAAGGCACGAAACGGAACAGGCTCGCCCACGTCAGCAGACAGTGCTGCGTTGCGGACCGCTCTTCCTGCAATTGCCGCCAGGCTGTTTGCGACCCCCGTATCTACGGGACCGCGCCCGGGTCCAACGCAGTGTCACGACATAACTGTGTATCCTGCAGTTGGCCTTGCCGGTGGTGCGTGCGGCGGCTACGGACTCCTGCTCGATATCAGCAACCCCGCCAACCCGGTAAGAATTGCAGCGGCTGCTGATTCCAACTTTGCATACTGGCATTCAGCCACGTTCAACAACGATGGCAACAAGGTGTTGTTCTCCGATGAATGGGGCGGAGGCGGCCAGCCGAAGTGTCGCGCGTCTGACAAACCAGAGTGGGGATCTGACGCGATCTTCACCATCGTCGGCGGCAAGATGAATTTCCAGAGCTACTACAAGCTGCCCGCAGCTCAGACGGCTCAGGAAAACTGCGTCGCTCACAACGGGTCACTCATACCGATCCCCGGCCGTGACATAATGGTTCAGGCGTGGTATCAGGGTGGCGTGTCAGTGTTCGAATGGACTGATCCAAAGCATCCGAAGGAGATCGCGTTCTTCGATCGCGGACCAGTCAACGCTGCCACGCTCGACGATGGCGGCTCCTGGTCGGCCTACTGGTATAACGGCGTGATCGTGAGCTCCGAGATATCCCGCGGGCTCGACATCATGGAGCTGACGCCGAGCGGGTTCATCTCGAAGAACGAGATAGAGGCGGCGAAGTCTGTTGTGCTGAGAGAGTTCAACGCGCAGAACCAGCCGAAGTTCACCTGGCCAGCGTCGTTTGCGCTTGCTCGTGCGTACGTGGATCAGCTCGAGCGCTCCAACGGACTTTCTGCGAGCAGGATTGCGGAAGTTCGCGAGTCGCTCGTGAAGGCAGAGAGACAGACCGCGTCGAATCAGCGGAGCGCGCTGCTCAAGCTCTCGACCGAACTCGAAGGCTACATCGCAGGGTCAAACGATCAGGCGAAGGCTCAGAGACTGGCAGGTGCAGTACGCCAGCTTGCGGAACCACGCGTCGGAATCACGCCCGTGGGCGCACAGAACTCCGGCAACTGAGCCGGACAGTACGCGGGGTCAGCCAGACGCAAAGCGTTTGGCTGACCTGGCGCGTGCCTTCACCGCCTCTTCCTCACGATTCTTTGGCGGTGCGTTTACCGTCAGTGAGTCGATGAGACGGCGGGCCGCAGCAGTCACTTCATCTACTGCGTTGTTGAACGCCTCTTCGTTTGCCCGGCTCGGGCGGGTAGTCCCGCTCAGTTTTCTGACGAACTGAAGCGCCGACGCATAGATCTCATCCTGCGTTGCAGGCGGCTCGAAGTTGGCGAGAGTCTTGATGTTCCTGCACATGGGTGCCTCCGGAATACCGGGATGTGAATTGCGCTGACTCGTCGATTATGGATTGAGCCAGTAGCTGATCTTCATCAGAAAAATGTTGTCGGGTGTGGCGCTGAACAACCTGTCGAGGTCGCGACTCAGGCCGAAGTTGCCAATCGGCTCGAAGCTGTTGCGGGTTTGCTGCCACGCCAGGTACATGGTGGAACCCGGGCGCCAGTCCCATTTGATGACCGCGTTTCCGCGCAGGGCGCCGATGTTGAAGTCGGGCCGCGGAACCGCAAACGACACTGCGCCTGGAGTTTGCCCATTGGGATAGATGCGGTCGTTTGCAATTACGCCCACATCAGTGCCATAGGTCAGGAACTTGAACTGACCGGGCTCGGCAAACTCTTTCGCTGCTCCGTATTCGCCGCTTGCAATGAACGGCTGCGCAAAAACCTGGAGAGAGAGGCTGGGGCTGAACGTGTAGTTGACCCGCGTGTCGAGCGAGAGCGTAGTGCGATCGACGCTCGCGAACACGTACCGCGACCCGAACGTGCGCGTAGCAGCAGGATCGGTCACTCGGCCAAGGTACTGCGCCTCGGCCTTGTTCCACGCGAGCGAAGGACCTACGGAGAATTCGAGACCCGGCTGTGGCTTGAACTGAAGATTTGCGAACCACTCGAAATCGTAGCCGTCGCCCGGGCCTGTCTGGTTGAAGTTGCCGATGTTGAAGACGACTGGCTTTCGCGAGTCGGAGGCGATGCCCCAGCTCACGGCGAGGAATGGCAGCCGCTCGGCGCCCGGACCACCTCGCGTGAGGCGGTCATCGACCGTGCCTGGTAAGCCAGTGGAGAAGTTGAGGTTTGCGCTCCAGTAGTTCAGAAACTGAACGAAGCTGTTGCCGAATATTCTGCTGGAGATGTGGACCCAGTCGTAGTTGTGTTCGTCAGTGACCTGGCCGCTGACCTGGTAGCGGCGGAAGCGGCCTGGACGCGTCTCCACGTAACTCGCGCTCGTCTGAAGATCGATGCGGTCGGCTCGACGTTGGAAACCGAGATCGCTCACCTCGTAGCCGGGAGTGATCGTGTTGACGAACGCTCCGAGGTTCCAGTGGCGGCCGATTCTGTGGGAGAGCGCCGCCTTGGCGGCGATTCCCGTGAGCGAAGTCGCTGCAGTATCCAGTTCCAGATGATTTGCATCGGGCCGCTGGAAATAGTGATAGGGAAGGCGCTGTGTGGCGGTGATGGCGCGTTTGTCTCCTTCTACGAGAGTCGAAGCCACGAACCCCTGAAGTGTCCAGGTGCGCTGGGCCCACTGATGTGAGAAGTCAATTCCACTCGTGTACGCGGATTTCCTGAGCACGGCTGCAAGATTTCCCTCGAGGTCTGCGCGATTGACTGCGCCCAGGAATCCACCGACAGCCGTCAAACCCCCGCGCGTCTCCCTCCTCAAGCGTCCCACGAAATAATTCGTCGCCGGCTCAGCTACACTTTCTCCATCTACTCCATCGGGCGTTCTGAATCGCGCCGTTTCCTTTTGTGTAACTGCATCGAGGAAACCCATCGCCCAGCCGCCTGCCGTTCTTCCCGTCAGCTTGGCGGCGCCGAGTATGCGGGAGGCACTAGGTACGTCGCGTTGCGCGTAAGGGGGTGCGAGCGACGGTTGGCGTCCTACACGTCTCGAGTAGAAAACGTTGTTGGATCCGTCATTGCCGAAGTTGAAGAGTTCGGAGCCCTCGACAAAGAACGGTCTCTTCTCTGGAAAGAAAGTTTCGAACGCCGTGAGGTTGATGACAGCGGGATCAACTTCCACCTGACCGAAATCCGGATTCACTGTGGCGTCGAGAGTCATGTTGCTCGTGACGCGGTATTTGAGATCGAGCCCCGCATCAACCTTTGCTTCGCGATTGTCGCGAAACGGGTTGTTGCTGCGGTCGATGCTTTCGGCGCGGCCGACAACGTACGGCATTATCTCGATCTTCTTGCCTGTGGCGATGTCGTTGATTCCCACGAGGTGGCCGAATCTCGGAATGCCGCCTGGCTGTTCGCGGGGCGTGAATGACCATACCGAGAATTCCTGATTCCGTGCGATTTGTCGCTCCACCTGAAGCCCCCAGACCAGGTCAGAACGGCCCGTGAAGCGGAGCTGGCTGAAAGGGATGCGCATTTCGGCGCTCCATCCCGAATCTGTCACCATGGTAGCGAC
>JBKJNN010000009.1:0-5695 GCA_046593625.1 Gemmatimonadaceae bacterium
CGCCCCGTGCATCGACCGAGTTCGAGGGTATCCGCGAATACTTCGGAATCGTCCGTCGGCACTACTTGGTCGTGCTCGGCATTCTCGCGCTTTCCGCCGCGTATACTGCAAACACCGTTCTGAACGCGCCTCCCCGCTACCGCGCCACCGCCACCACCCGGCTCGTCGATACCCGTGGCCAGATGACCGGCGGCATGGACAGAAGCGGCTACAGCGATGGGCAGTTCAGCAGGTGGACTGACGTTCTGGAATCGCAGATTCAGGTACTTCAGAGCCGGGCGGTCGCCTCGGTTGCGGCCGAGATGGGTGGATTGCGGCTCATTCCCGCGGCGGGCCAGAAGTTTGTCGACGAGATTTCGTCCATCAAGGTTTCGGACAGCACCACCGCGCGTTCGGCCCTGGTGACATTCGGCCAGACGTCATTCACGCTGCAAACTCCAACCGGACAGGGCGAAGCCCCATACGGTCAGCCCGCTGAGGCCGAGGGGATCATTGTGATTGTGGCGAAACGTCCGGCCACGCCGGACGTGAAGTTCGACGTCGTCTCGAAAGAGGCTGCAATCAGCCACGCTCTTGGCGGATTCCAGGCGACTGTACGCGAGAAGACGGATGTGCTCGACCTGATGTACACGGGGATGGAGCCGAACGAAGTCAAGCGCGTCGTCAACGCGATGGCACTCGGGTTCCAGGTTCAGAACGCTTCGAGTGCACAGCAGCAGTCTCGGCGCCGGAGGATTTTTCTCGAGGGTCAGCTCCGCCAGACGGACTCCTCTCTGTCACAGGCGATGGCATCCTACAGCCAGTTTCGCAGCGGACGCCAGGTTTTCAGCTCGGCGACCAAGGCCGGCGCGCAGGAAGCAGGTCTCGTAAGCATCGACATGCGTCGCGCCGAGCTTGACGCTGAAAAAACAACGTACGAAACACTGCTTGCACAGGCGGAGCGCGGCGGGCAGATAACGCCGGCTGGCTTGCGCGCGCTTCTGTCGTCACCGGGCATCGCTTCGAATCCAGTCGTCCAGCAGCTGTCGAGCCAGCTCTCGTCCCTTGAAAAAACCAGGGACACGCTGCTCGCCTCCGGTGCCGCTTCGACGAATCCTGACGTCCAGGCCGTCAACGCCATGATCCCGGCTACTGCATCGCGAATTCTCGATGCTGTGAGAAGCCAGCTTCAATCCATCACGGTTCGCCTGCGGGCGCTGGACAATCTGCGCGCCAGCGGTGCTTCACAGATTGCTGCTGCGCCAGCCGGCGAAAGCGAAGAGCAGCAGCTCAATCAGAACGTGCAGACCATCCAACAGATGGCCGCCCAGCTGCAGCAGGAACTCCAGAAGGCGAAGATGGCCGAGGCGGTTGAAGCTGGACAGGTAGAGATAATAGATCTTGCCACGTCACCGGGTGCGGAGCTTCCGAGCGGCAATTCGCGCCGTATGATTCTCGGAATTCTGTTCGGCCTGATCCTTGGTATCGGCACGGCAATCGTCATCGATGCACTCAACGATTCCATTCGGAAACGGAGTGACATTGAACGGCTGCTGAACGTTCCGGGACTCGCCGTCATCCCTCGCATACCGGACCTCAACGGTAGAACCAACCGGTTTACGCGCGCATTGCCGGCACGTTCGAGTAAAAGCAAGCGGCCACCGACCAATCGGGACGCGGATCTCGTAACGATCAACGACGTGGGCTCCTCCGGCGCAGAAGCGTTCCGGACCCTGCGCACGAATCTCATGTATTCGCAGGCAGTGCAGGCGCTGCACAGTCTCGTTATCACCAGCGCCGCACCCGGAGAAGGCAAAAGTACCACCGCGGCCAACATCGCTGTGTCACTCGCCCAGCAGGGGCTGAGAGTTCTGCTTGTAGACGCCGACCTTCGCAGGGCGCGGCTGCACAGAATGTTCGGAATTCCGAAGGACCCCGGCCTCACAGAGATCATTCTCGGTGCCAACGATGCGGACGACTGTACACAGGCCACCCTTATTCCGGGCTTGTACATCCTGCCTTCGGGAAAGCTCCCGCCAAATCCGTCGGAAATGCTCGGCGGCGACGCCACGCGTCGCACCGTGGAGGCGCTCTCGGGTGGCTACGACATCGTAATCATCGATACTCCACCACTCCTCGCGGCGTCGGATGCCGCAGTGCTCGCCACTCTCGTGGACGGAGTTATCGTCGTACTGAAGGCGGGTTCGACCGATGTCGCCGCTGCACAGCAGGCGATGGAGCAGCTCAAGTCTGTTGGCGCTCGCGTAGTCGGCGCAGTACTCAACGATCCCGATGCGAAGGTTCCGGAATACGGAGCCTACTATCGGTACGAGTACGAGTACACAGCAGCCGACGACTAGCAGCGGTTCTGGCTGATGTGCGGCATTTCAGGAGCTTTTTCCACTCGCGGCTCCGAAGTGCCGGTCAGCCGAATGACCGAATTTCTCGCGCACCGCGGTCCGGATGACAGCGGACTCGAAGCCATTCGGTCAGCCACTGGCGATACGCACGGCACGTTTGCGCACCGTCGGCTTGCGATCCTCGACCTGTCGCCAGCAGGTCACCAGCCCATGTTCAGCTCTTCCGGCCGGCATTGCATCACCTATAACGGGGAGATCTACAACTACGCGGAGCTTCGCGATTCACTGATCGCGAAAGGCGTGGCTTTTCTCAGCGACTCCGATACAGAGGTGCTTCTGGCCGGATGGGAGTTGCATGGGCTCCCATTTCTCGCCGAGCTGCGCGGGATGTTCGCGCTGGCTATCTGGGATCGCGACGCGGGTCGCGGTTTCCTCGCTCGAGACCGATTTGGTATAAAGCCACTCTATGTCGCGGAGCGCGGAGGCGATGTGCTGTTCGCGAGCGAGGTGCGCGCACTGCTCGCTTCAGGAAAAGTTGCCCGCGCGCTTTCGCCGGATGGAGTCCAGAGCTATCTCGCCACTGGTTCGGTTGCTGAGCCCTATACGATCATTCAAGGCGTTCAGGCCGTCCCGCCCGGCTGTGTGGTCGAGGTAAAAAGAAACGGGCCGGATTTCGCCGTCGGCGCGCCGCAGCGATTTGCTGCCGTATTTCACGCCGTCCCTGGTGCGGGTCAGTGTACGGGTTCTGCTTCCAGCCGCGTTCGCGAAGCGCTGAGGGAATCCGTTCAATATCACCTTGTGAGCGATGTCCCGGTCGGACTATTTCTTTCGGGGGGCCTCGACTCTACGGCCATCGCAGGTCTCGCAAGCGAGGTCTCTACCACCCCGATCGAAACCTTTACCGTCACGTTTGCCGAAGCCGACTACAGTGAGGCCGAGGCGGCCCGCCAATCCTCGCGCAGGTTCGGAACGCAGCATCACGAGGTTCCGCTCGCGGCAGAAGACGTGCTGCACGCAATCCCCGACGTCTTCAGCGCGATGGACCAGCCGTCGCTCGACGGCTTCAACACGTTCGTAGTCAGCCGCGCAGTCAGCGAGCTCGGGTTCAAGGTGGCGTTGTCAGGACTCGGCGGCGACGAGTTGTTCGGAGGATATCCTTCGTTTGCGCGGGCTCGCAGGGCGGCGCCATTGTGGCGGTTGCCCCGTTCGCTTCGCCGCCTCGCTGCTCGTGGAACTGAATCCTTTTCGGATGCCCGCGCCGCACGGCTCGGAGCGTTGATAGCGGCGAGCAGTCCATCGCGCGGTGCATATCGCGCATCTCGAACTTTGTTTGCTGATAACCAGATTCACGATCTCACCGGCTCTTCGCTCGAGAGTGCATTCTTCCAGGAACGGGGAGATGACTCCATCGAGACGCAGTCGCTGGCGCTGATGCAGGAGGTTTCTTTTTACGAGACCACCGGCTACATGCGCAACACGCTTCTGCGTGACAGTGACGTGTTCAGCATGGCGCACGGTCTCGAGGTGCGCGTGCCGCTCGTAGATGCGGGTGTGGCGGCGGCAGCGCTCGGGTCTGGCGGAGAGAGCGCCGGTTCAGGCCCCGCCGCCGGGAAGCCCCTGCTGGTGGAGGCAGTGCGGGATCTGCTCTCGGAGGAAAGCATCTCCAGTCCGAAAAAGGGATTCACTCTTCCCTTCGAACAATGGATGCGCCGCGAACTGTATTCCGAGGTCAGTCAGATGATGGAGGCCGACATGTCCGTCACGGGACTCGACAGCGCGGTGGTGTCATCAATCTGGAGTGGATTTCAGCAGCGCAAACCGGGATTGAACTGGAGCCGTCCGTGGGCGCTTTACACCCTCATCAAATGGGCGGTCGAGAACGATATCGAACCCGCTATCGCCTCATCCTGAAGCGCTTGCGACGCGGTTCAGGCGGCGCTGCTGGTTTTCTCACGCCGCTCGATTCTTCCTCCTTTTCCATTCGCCGCGTCACAAACCAGTCGTGAATTGCCGGACCTACGATCCGCGCTATTCTCTCAGCGCCGTACGGGCGGGTGCTGGTTGCCTGGCTGCACCATACGCTCAGGACCAAGTGTGGTGAATCCTCCAGCTCGCTGATGCGGATGGGATAGTCGAGCTTCCACGCCCAGTTCACCTTTCTAACGCTTTCAGGCGTTCGTCGGTCGTCGATTTCCTGCGGCTTCAGATCCATTGCGAGAAATCCGAACTGTGGTGCTGCCTCGAGAAGAAGCCCGGCAATTTCTTCAACAGTGCGGGCACTTCGAATGTGAGCAATCAGGTCCATTGCCATGATCTGGTTGCTGATCACGCGGCGAACGCGTGACGGCGCCGTTGCCAGGACTTCGCCCGCGACACTCAGCTCGTGGTAGGACAGCAGGTTGGTGCCGTAGATCACCATGAACGCCACGCCGACAAAGCCGAGGACTGCCAGCGTACTCGCGACATAGGGGGCGGTGAGAGCAACGAGGAGGCCGAACACCGCCATTGCGCCCGCGAGCGCCCATAGCAGAACCGCAGTTCGCGCAGGTCCGATACCCATTGCCAGGAGGCGATGATGGATGTGCCGTGCATCTGCACCCGCAATGGGCACGTGGCGAAGCCAGCGTCGCAGGATGGCAAGAGTTCCGTCCATGATCGGGACAGCCACAGCAACGAGCGGAATAATCACCAGCACCGCCCCGTGCGCGTTGACCGAGGCCTTGAGCGAAAAAACCGCCAACAGAAAACCGACGCTGAGACTGCCCGAATCTCCGAGAAAGATCCTGGCGTTCGGATAGTTGTAGCGAAGGAAGCCGAGGAGGGCGCCAGCGAGCGCGACTGTGGGCAGCAGGACTGTGTGATTACCAAGAGCCACAGACGCGACAACGATAGTTGCGCAGCCGACGATGGCCACTCCGGTTGCGAGGCCGTTCAACCCATCGATGAAATTGAAGACGTTCGTAACGCCGACAATCCAGAGAACCGTGAGAGGGAGCGCAAGCCAACCGACAGAAACACCCTTACCGTACCCGAGCGCAACCCATTCGAATTGCGCGCCGAAATACCAGGCGATTCCTGCAGCCGCAAGCTGCGCGACGAACTTGATGGTCGGAGAAAGACCGCGCAAATCGTCCACGAGGCCGACCGCGAAAAGGAGAGAAGCACCTGCCAGTGCGCCCCAGAGAAATCTGATCTGGGCGTCTGCCTCCGGACCGGGGATCGTGAATCGGGGCTGAGGGAGACGCCCAGATCAGATTTCTCTGGGGCGCGCTGGCAGGTGCTTCTCTCCTTTTCGCGGTCGGCCTCGTGGACGATTTGCGCGGTCTTTCTCCGACCATCAAGTTCGTCGCGCAGCT
>JBKJNN010000060.1:0-4745 GCA_046593625.1 Gemmatimonadaceae bacterium
GGAGTCGACTGAATCGCGAACGTTTCGTGCGCTGGGGTTGAGTCCGTGCCCGCTACGAGAACCGTCGAGCGTGCGGCAACAGGGGCCAGTGCAGGGGAGGTAGCCGCACATCCGAACGCGGAAACACACAACAAACAAGAGAGAAAAGCCCTCACATTCCGACTCCTCCGCACGCACGTGTTGTCCAACTGGCGAATCCGGGTTTGCTTCAGGGATTCATCGAAGGATGCGGAAGACAGCCGTTGCAGGCAAGTGGAATGCGCTCACCCCGCCGCGAGTTTCAATCCGACAATGCCGGCGACAATGAGAGCTATGCTAAAGAGGCGAGCTGCGTTCGCGGGTTCGCCGAAGAGAACGATGCCCAGTATAACCGTGCCGACCGCTCCGACGCCCACCCATGTGCTGTAGGCCGTGCCGACAGGCAATGTCTTCATGGCGATGCCGAGCAGCACCAGGCTGATGGCCATAGAGAGAACGGTCCAGACGGTAGGCACAACGCGGGTGAAACCGTTTGTGTATTTCAATCCGATGGCCCAGCCAACCTCAAACAGCCCCGCGATTACGAGTACGATCCAGGCCATTGTACCTCACGGATTACTGGTGGACTTCGGTGGGAAAGCTAAGTCGAGGGGGTTCGAGCGTACACTCGGCCCGCTCTGGGGTAGTAGATATGAGTAGGCATCATCCGACATACTGACACCGAACTACCATTGGCACAGTTCCGAACCCTGACAATTCTCTGGCGCCTTCTCCCGTTCGGGATTTCCTTCCGGCGGGATTTCAGGCGCTGGATATTCGCCGGCCCACCTGCGCGTCGCAGCCAGAGTTTTCACTCGCAGCGCGCGCGCAAGCTGGTGGACGCACTCGTGTCACTCGGACCTACCTTCGTGAAGCTTGCGCAGGTATTTGGCTCGCGGCCGGACGTTATTCCCGAGCCGTACCTCTCGGCGTTCGGAACACTCGTGGACCAGGTGCCGCTCGTTCCGTTCGAGCTGATCGAGTGTGAGCTGGTCGCTGCATATGGGCAACAGCCTGAGAACCTGTTCGACGAATTCAATCGCGAGCCGCTCGCGTCAGGTTCGCTCGGCCAGGTGTACCGGGCGAAGTATCAGGGACGGGATGTGGTGGTGAAGGTGCTGCGCCCCGGGGTCGAGTCGCTAGTCGCAAGCGATGTGCGCGCCGTTACGAAACTGCTCGACGTTATCTCGGCCCGGTGGTCTAACTCTCATCTGCGCGGATTCCGCGTGGTCGTTGACGAGTTCTCCAAACGGATCGGCGAAGAGATGGATTTCAGGCAGGAAGCGGATAACGCAATGGCGATTGCCGCTCGCTTTGCTGCAAATCCGCGGGTCTTGATTCCATCGATCGAAACGGAGATGACACGCCAGCGTGTGATCGTGATGGAATACATGGAAGGAACGAAGGTTGATTCGCTCAGTCAGCATGTCACGGAGGGGCGGCTGAATGGAAATCGCATCGTGGAGTCAGTTGTTGAAGCGTACATCCAGATGATGCTCGTGGACGGACTGTTCCACGCTGATCCGCATCCGGGGAATCTCCTCGTCACGGATGATGGCCGGCTGGTGCTGCTGGATTTCGGCATGGTGGTGCGCGTAGAAACCGAGATGAGGCGTGTGCTCATTCGCACTGCGCTAGCGGCGGTGGGAAGAGATTCTGCGGGAGTCATCCGCGGTTTCTACGACCTTGGAATCGTCGAGCCCGGCACGGACATGACAACCATTCATCGGCTGGTAGACGTGCTCCTCGGCATGGCATTCGATGGGGTTGCTTCGGCGGACATAGCGACGCGGATTCTCTCCGACCGAACGCTTGCCGACGATGTGATGCGGACGGTCTACGACTGGCCGATCGTCCTTCGCGGCGAGCTTGTCTACTTTGGCCGCGCCGTCGCGCTGATTGAAGGAATAGGTGCGCGATACGTTCCTGGTTTCAATCCAGTCGCGTTTGCGGCTCCCGTGATTCTCAGACATCGCCGGGAAGTACTTGCGGCGATGGGAGACGACCGGGGCGCGCGAGTCGATGTCGGGTTGCTGCTGAGCAAGCTTGCGGTCGAGATCACCAATGTCGTGGTTGATGCATCGAGGGATATCGCTGCGGCGGTTGCGAGCAAGCTACCGGCGCTGTTCAACGAGATGAACAACCTGCTTCGGCCGTACCCCGGTCGACCGCGAATCGAAGATGATCGTTCAGCTTACTCGAACTGACTCGAGTACTCCTTGTTCAGGCGCTTCCATTCGAATTTCATCGCTTCGCCACCGACGATGCGGCCGATTGGAGTTCCGCCGATAAGGTGATTGAGAACGTCGAGACAGATGTGCCAGCCGGCGGCGCCCATCGAGATGAAGCGGCGATCGATATTGTGCCATAGCGTCAGGCGTGTGCCGCCGTTGTGAGGCTCGAGTTGCCATCTGAGAATCTGGTCGCCCCAGTTGTACTCGAGCAGGCTGGGCGCGTCAGCTCGAGTCACCGTTGTTTTGGATATCTGAGATGCAGGTGCGCCAATGGTGGAGAGATGCGCCGTTGCTCCGATGGCGCCAAGGTTGGCATCTGCGTCAAAGGGGGCCCATTCGGACAGCTGCGCCGGGTCGGTTAGCGCCTGCCAGACTTTTTCCGGAGCATGCCGCAATTCTCTGACGAGAACGAGCGTCCACTCCTCTCCGACCTTCTGCACGCGCGCTCCGTTTGCCGGGCCCGGCAGGTAATCCTTGCGTGCGGTCATCTGCCTGCCCTCTTTTTTCTTTTCGGTGTTGTTGGCTGATCAATGCGGTCGAGGTGACGCTCGAGAGCGTCCACATGTGCCGACCAGAATCGACGGAACGGAGCCAGCCACGCGGCAATTTCCTGAAGTGGTTCAGGCTTCAGCCGGTAGAGACGGCGCTGCGCGTCCACCGTAGAGTCCACGAAACCGGCGTCTTTCAGCACTCGAAGGTGCTTTGACACGGTAGGTTGAGGCATCCGCAGCCGACGCTCGATCTCTCCAACGGAGTGCTCCGACGAGACGAGGAGGCTGAGAATTGCCCGGCGGTTGGGTTCCGCGATGATGTCGAACACGGATTGCATGCACTGTATATACCTAATAAAGTATATACATGTCAAGGGATATAAATTTGTGAGTGGCGGTTCGCGGAAACCTGACAGAATCTTCCTCTTTCCAGTTTGTGAACTCCGCTCCAGCTTAGGGCGGAGTTGTTCGCAACCGCCACCAGGCCCCGCTGGCAGGCGATACCACCGGGCGCGGAGCCAATCATGGTCGAGTCAGACAAAGAGGTGCGAAGCGGGCGTCGCGTCTCGCTCGACCAGTTGATGCCCGTGGTCTACGATCATCTGCGCACCATTGCGCGCCGGCAGCTTGCCAAAGGAGGGGGCGGAGGTACGCTGACCACCACGGGACTCGTGCACGAAGCCTACCTGAAGCTCGTCGAACAGTCTCGCATAGCGTGGAGCGACCGCGGGCATTTCCTCGCCCTCGCCTCGGTTGCAATGCGCCATGTTCTCGTCGATCGCGCGAAGGCCCGGCTGGCCAACAAGCGCGAAGGGGGACTTATTCGCGTCACCCTCGACAACGAATTCGTGGCCAGCGAGGAACAGCCCGAGGTGATGCTCGAAATCAACGATGCCGTCGACCGTCTGGCTGCCGTTGACCCCCGACTCGCGCAAGTTGTGGAGTGCCGCTTCTTCGGTGGCCTCAGCGAACAAGAAACCGCTGATGCGCTCGAAATAACAACGCGCACAGTTCAGCGCGACTGGGCCAAAGCACGAATGCTGCTGAGGCGAGCGTTGTCCGCGTGAAAGATCCAGGGCCATTGCCACCGGAGCGCATAGGAGGGTCATGGCTGCCTGAAAACTGGGAAGAGCTGGGCCCCCTCATCGACATCATCCTCGCCGCGCCGCTCGATGAACGCCCATCCCTGATACTTAAGGCCAGCGACGGTGACGCGAACCGGAAAACGCAACTCGAGCAGCTGATAAGGGAATGTGAACAGGATCTCCCGCTGATCGACCGTCCCGCCGCAGAAGGCTTTGCGGGTTTATTCGATGGTACTGACGAGACAAGAATCCCGGAGGTCCTCGGCGGCAGATATCGAATTGAGCGCGAGGCGGGGCGGGGCGGCATGGCGCGGGTATTTCTTGCGCACGATACGAAGCACGATCGAAAAGTCGCGGTCAAGATAATTCGCAGCGACATCGCAGTCTCACTCGGCAGCGAACGATTTCTGCAGGAGATCGCAATCGCGGCTCGTCTCCGTCATCCGAACATCATTCCGATGTATGACTCGGGTGAAACTGACGGCGTGCTGTACTTCGTGATGCCGTACGAGGAAGGTCCGTCACTCCGCGCGCGGCTCAGTCAGAGCGACCCTCTCGGTGTGGGCGAGCGGGTCAGCATCCTGCGAGATGTTGCGCGCGCGCTTGCCTATGCCCACGAGCGAGGCGTTGTTCATCGCGATATCAAACCGGACAACGTCCTTCTTTCGGGTGGCGCTGCAGTTGTGTCCGATTTCGGTATCGCGAAAGCGGTGAGCGCGGCGGGTTCAGAGACATTGACGCAGACAGGCATGATGGTCGGCACGCCAGCATACGTGAGCCCGGAACAAGCTGCGGGTGAAACCAATCTCGACGGGAAGAGCGATCAATACAGCCTGGCTTGCGTCGTTTATGAAATGATAACGGGTGAGCGTCCGTTCGCAGGGGCCACTCCTCAGGCGATCATGGCGAAACGATTC
>JBKJNN010000170.1:0-47823 GCA_046593625.1 Gemmatimonadaceae bacterium
CTGGATCATTATCGTCGCCCCCGAAACAAGGGCGAGATCGCGAATCCGGATGACACAATACTGATGAAGAACCCGCTGTGCGGCGACGAGATCTCGGTTCAGCTGCGGTACGAGGGAAACTCCATCGCTGATGTCGGATTCTCCGGACGCGGCTGCTCCATATCACAGGCTTCCGCATCCATGATGACGCAGCTTGTGAAAGGCAAAAACGTCGAAGAAATTGAAACACTCCGACATCGCTTCAGGGAAATGGTCATGGGCGACGAAGCCGCCGCAGCAGACGCCTCACTCGGCCCCCTTCGCGCGCTGGGCGGAGTATCGAGATTTCCTGCGAGAGTGAAATGCGCGCTGCTGGCATGGAATGCGCTCGAGACGGCATTGGCGGAACGCGCGAAGTAGCTCGATCAGGCCTCACGGAAGATCTGGTCGAAGCCATCCGGCCCCTGACGAGGCCCGTGTATGAATATCTGGGTTAAAGCCGCAACTGGTTTCACCATCCTCGTACTGAGCGCGTACGCATCGGCGGGCGCGCAGCAGAAGGATTCGGCAGATGCGCGCAGAAGTGCCACGCGCGCGCAGGCAATGTTCGAGATGGTTCGGCGCCAGCACCTGCCGCTTTCCTACTCAGGGCCGCGAGGTGGAGAGTGCGATGCGAGGATCGGACGATTCTGCCAGTGGAATTCTTCCGACGACACCGTGGAGGCGAAGCAGCCACGAGTCATTAGAAGGGCGCGGGAAACCGTCATCGCCTCACTCGATAGCGCAGCCCTCCGCGCGCCGCGCGACGGTTGGATAACGGGCCAGCGGGTTCGCTATCTCCTCGAGGCGAGGAACGACAGTGCAGCGCTGCGCGTGGCGCGCGAGTGTGCCGGCGAGGAGTGGTGGTGCGCTGCGCTCGAAGGGCTCGCACTTCACGAATCTGCCCTTGGCGCTCAGGCCGACGGTGCGTTTGCGCGTGCACTCCAAACCATGCCCGCGGACGAGCGATGCAGATGGACCGACATGAGCCCGATACTCGAGCCCCGCGTGCGCAAACAACTGGGAAAGGTTGGCTGCGGAAAGAATGAGAGCGCTGAAGCCCGCCTGTGGTGGCTTGCCGATCCTTTCTGGTCAGTAGAGGGAAATGACCGAAGGGCCGAACATTACGCGCGTCACACGATGGCAAAAATTCTGGAGCCGACGCGCACGGCGTTTAATCTTTCGTGGTCGAACGACATGCGTGAGATGATCGTTCGCTATGGCTGGGCGAGATACTGGACGCGCGGTCCTGGCACCGCATTCGAACCGGACAAGGGCGCTGTCTCAGGACATGAGGCCACACCCAACTATCACTTCATGCCCGGTTCACTCACCGCCGACTCGGCATTTCGAGTTGAATATGATCTCGATCTTGCCGCATCGGCCGAGCGGTATGCGCCTGTCGTGGCACGGAGGGTGGCGGAGTTGAATCCGCAGGTGGCCGTTTTCAGACGTGGTGACTCTGCTCTCGTCGTCGCGGCATACGATGTCAGGCGGTTGAACGAATTCGATTCGGGTGACGTGGCCGCAACAGCAGTGTTCGCCGAGAATGAAATGGCTGCGCCGCAGATGTCACGCACTCGTGGCCGCCGCGGCGCGATGTCGGTGACAGTTGCGACGCGTCCTCAGGTCATGAGTGTCGAGGTGCTTACGAGTGCGTATGACGGCAGAGCTGCCTGGAGCCGGAAGCCGCTGGCGATTTCTTCGCTCGAGGCAGGAGCGGTGGCAGTCTCCGACCCACTCATGTTCGAAGTGCCGAGTGATGATGTGGTGGATCTCGATGGCGCGATGAAGAACGCATTGGGAAGCGAGATCGTCCCTCACGGTAAAGTGGGTATCTACTGGGAGACGTACGGTCTGGCGAAGAGCGACAGTGCGCAGTCGGTTTCGTTGACGTTGGCGCGCGTCGGAAAAAGCGCGTTCAGGCGCATTCGCGAATCGATAAGGCTTGCCGACAAAACGAACCCGTTGACGATCCGGTGGAATCAGTTTCCGTCGAGCGAGAGTGTAAGTGCGAGAACGGTGGTGCTCGATCTGACTCTCGTCCCGAGGGGCAGGTATCTGCTGAGGATAGAGGCGTCCGGGGGCGGGGCGTATAGCGAGAGAGAGATAGATCTCCGGTAAAGCAACTGCTAACCACAGATGTCACAGATGGACGCAGATGGCACAGATGGGAAACAAAAAAGGGGGTAACTACTCTCAGGAGCGAACGCCTGTCGCTATCGAAATGCGGTTCCGTGGTTGTAGTTCCCCTTAATCGTTTCCCGTAGTTCCATCCGTGTCATCTGAGTCCATCTGTGTCATCTGTGGCAACGCTGTTCCGGGGAGTCTCACGTAATAGATGACCACGCCAACCACCAACCCAATCGCATACCCATACGGCAACCCAACTGCGACCAATCCAACGATGATCACGACGAACATCGACCTCGCATCACTCGCCTGATCCCTCACCATTCCCATCAACCCTGCAGCCTCGAAGAAAAGCAGCACTCCAAGAATCGGCAACGGAAAAATCTGCACCACCTGTTGAAACCCTGACGCGAAGAACAGTCCAAGTATCAGGAAGATCGATCCGTAAATGATGATCGACCCCCCGGTCCGCGCGCCGAACGTGTAATGACCGACGAGCCCGCCCGATCCGTGGCAGGTCGGAATCCCGCCAAAAAACGGACTCACGAGATTCATCGCTGAATAGGTGAGACTCAGCTTTCTGACCGTGATTCCCCGTTCAGGAAACAGGTCGTCCGCCACCTGCTTGGTTGCCAGCACCGAGTTTCCCAGAGAAAGAGGAATCTGCGGAATCGCCAGCAGCAGAAAACCCGCAATGATGCTGTCCAGCCCCACCGTTCGCGGATGTGGCAGCGTGAACCCGACCGCGTTCGTAAAATCGGTGCCGCTCAGATTGAAAGCAAAAGCGTAGATGACGCCTAGCAGAATCACAGGAATCGCCGCGGGAAATCGCCTGTTGCCGAGCAGCGCCACGACAATTACGAAGCCAATGGCTGCTACCGCGTAACCGCGGCCGCCGTCCGACTGCACGTAATCCTTGAGGGCGAGAAGAGCGAGTTGAATTCCCAGTCCGAGTTGAAGGCCCCTCACCACTGCCTTCGGAACGATGCGCGCAAACCAGGAGATAGCCCCACTGAGGGTAAGGATTAGCATCACTATTCCAATCGCCAACGCGCCACCATAAAGAACGTCGGGCGCCACCTTCTGCGTAATCACGATTACCGCCACCGCCTTGAGGGGCTGCACCGGCATCGGCATCCGGTATCGGAATGCCGTGAGATACTGCATCACCCCGAACATCACGAGGACGCTCGCGCTATGAAGGCCCGCAGCCAGAATCATCCCGACTATAAGGGGGAGGTCGGTACCTATGTCGCCGAAGGCGCCGGCAAGTTCGTTTCTGTCGAAACGGATTGGGCCGCGCGCCGTATTCTGCCCTGGCGATTCGCTGAGCCGGATGCCGGTCATCCGATGGTTCTGTTTTGCACGTCTATATTGTACGCGTACGCATCACTCCGGACTACATGGCTGAATACACCATAGAGATCGATCACGCCGTAAAACGCTATGCCGAGCACGTCGCAATTCGCGACCTGTCGCTGAGAGTCCCCAAAGGCGCGGTGTACGGATTGCTCGGCCCCAACGGCGCTGGCAAGACCACGACTATCCGTATGATTCTCAACATCATCGCTCCGGATTCCGGGTCGATTCGCATACTCGGACGTTCCGCAGATGATCCCGGCCTGACCGATCGCATCGGCTATCTCCCCGAAGAACGCGGCCTCTACCGGAAGATGCAGGTCCGGCGAGTCCTGCGGTTTCTCGCCGAGCTGAAGGGAATGAAGCGGCGCGAAGCGGACATGAGGATTGACGACTGGCTCGAGCGCTTCGACCTGAAAACCGCCGAGAAGGATTGGGGGCTCTCGAAGATCGATGAGCTTTCCCGCGGTATGCAGCAGAAGGTTCAGTTCATTGGAACTCTGCTGCACGATCCTGATCTGGTGATTCTGGATGAGCCCTTCAGCGGGCTCGATCCGATCAATGCGCAGGCCCTGAAAGACACCATCATAGATCTCAAGCAGCGTGGAAAGACAATCATCTTCAGCACTCACGTGATGGACAATGCGGAGCGCATCTGCGATTCGGTGTGCATCATTGCAAAGGGCGAGAAGGTCCTGGATGGACCGATCAGCGACATCCGTGACTCACACGGCTCGCGCAACGTGGCGCTGGCATTTGCCGGCGCGCCATCTTCGGGAATCACGGCGGTGCTGTCCGACCGCTCCCTTGTAAGCCGTGTGGACGATTCCAATCGCTACTTCGAGGTAGAGATGGCGGACGGCGCGAATGCGCAGACGCTACTTCAGCGCGTTGTAGCAACTGGCGCCACCATCACGAGGTTCGAGATAGTGCGGCCTTCACTTCACCAGATTTTCCTCGAGAAGGTCGGTGCGACTGGCGTCGAACCGGGAATGAGCGGACATGGCTAAACTCTGGGCAATCATCAAGCGCGAGTACATTGAGCGCGTTCGCACGAAGTGGTTCCTTTTCGCCACGATTTTTGGCCCCATTTTCTTCGGCGCCATGATCATCATTCCGGCTCTGATGGCAAAACGGTCCAAGTCGACTGCCGAGTTCACGAATACGCGCATTCTCGATGCGACCACAACGGGAATGGGACAGCGCGTTGCGGTTGTGATGAACCGCGGCAGCGCGCCGGATGCAGTTCCACCGCAGGTGTATCTCGTAAGACCTTCCGAGCTCACAGAAGCTGAGAGCACGGCGACGAAGCAGGTGATGGCGAAGCAGCTGAGCGGCTACCTGGTGGTGGACGAGCAGACTCTCAGGGGAGAGGAGGCACGCTATGCCGGGCGTAACGCGACGTCGATCGGCGACATGGAGCGCCTGCGTGCCGCCGTGAAAGAGGCGCTTCTCTCTCAGAGATTGGAGCGGGCGGGAATCGATTCGAGCAGAGTGCGCGACATGACGTTCATCCCGCTACGACTGAATTCGGAGCGAATCACGGATAAGGGGCGCGGAGGTTCTGGCACGGTCAGCATAATTTTCGCGGGCGCGATTGCGTTTCTTCTCTACATGTCGATCGTGCTCTACGGCCAGAACGTCCTGCGCGGAGTGCTCGAGGAAAAGACAACGAGAGTCGCAGAGGTAGTGGTGTCGAGTGTGCCGCCGGAGACTCTCCTGGCAGGGAAAGTCCTCGGCGTTGGTGCGGTGGGCCTCACACAGCAGATACTCTGGGTGATTACGACTGTGATCATCTTCAAGCTTCGGCAGCCGATACTGGCAAAGTTCGGCGTAGCTTCGATGCCATTCGCGCTGCCGGAGATTTCGATAGGACTCGCGCTTCTGCTGCTGCTGTTCTTCACACTCGGCTTCATCTTTTACTCGTCGCTCTATGCGGCAGTCGGGGCGTCGGTGAACACGGAGCAGGAGGCACAGCAGGCGGTTCAGCCGATGCTGATACTCCTGGTGGCGACGGCGATCTTCATCAATCCGATTCTGATCAACCCCACCTCGACGCTCGCAACAGTCATGTCGCTGCTGCCCTTCTCGGCGCCCATCATAATGCCGCTGCGGCTCGCTTTGGGAAGCGTTCCCTGGTACGAGCTGGCGGCATCGCTGCTCGGCGTATTCCTGGCGTGCCTGGGAGCGATGTGGGTGGCTGCGCGGATTTACCGGGTAGGGTTGCTCATGTATGGCAAGCGACCAACGCTGAGGGAAATGGCGAGATGGGTGAGCTATTCACGGTGATTCAGTAAACGCCGAGACCTGATTGAAGAGAGCGAATGCAAAAGGCCGCGTCCCGGTTCGGGGCGCGGCCTTTTGCTGTCGATCTGTGCGTCCGAGTCAGTTCGCCTGGCTGGACGCTGGTGTTTCGCAGTACTGGTCGAAGGCGCCGATGAGATCCTTTGCGATCTCGCCCGCGGTGCGGCCTTCGATCTGGTGCCGCTCAAGCATGAATACCGTCTTGCCATCCTTCAGCAGGGCAATCTGCGGCGACGACGGTGGATAGCCCACGAAGTAGCTGCGTGCTTTCTGAGCGGCCGCGATGTCCTGGCCAGCGAATACAGTGGTCAGAGACTCTGGCTTCACCGAGTTCTGCAATGCCGTTGCGACCGCTGGTCTCGCGTTGCGCGCGGCACAGCCGCATATGGAGTTCACTACCACCAGCGTAGTTCCTTTTGCGTCTTTCAGTCTGGCGTCCACCTCTTCAGGAGTGCGCATTTCCTCGATTCCGAGTTGCGTGAGTTCCTGCCGCATCGGTGTTACGAATCTCTCGTCGTACATGTTCTATCCCCGCTTTTTGTCGTGATGTCTTCGTTCCTCGAATAATAAGTCCTCGTCGCCCCCAGTCCTACTGTTGCGACGATCCAGGAACTTTTCGCCCGGAATCCCCGCGCTGACCGTGCCTGGACTCCAGGCTGCATGCTCCTTGCGAAGGATCATGTACCTCACCCACTTGACGATTCCCGCCAGCAGGAGCGCAAACAGCGATATCGTGATGATGCGCCATGCCACCGTGCTGAGCGCCATTCCCGGCCAATCCGTGAATTGTGCAGCGCCTGTTCCGAGCGATTCCCTGTGCAGGGCGATCAGCGCGAGACTCACGATCATCTCGCCCGCTCCTTCAATGGCGGCAAATACAGGTGCGCGCCACAGCCATGCCTTGAGTGGAAAGCGGCTCAGGTGGAGCGACGCCATGATGAGCACAAAGAGTGCGCCAAAAATGAACGCCATCATTGCATTCATGGGCGTGGCTGCCCGGCTCAGCACGAGCATGCGGAAGAGACGGGCTACGACGGCGGTGACGAGTGCCATCTCGATGATCGAACGCGCGAGGCGGGCGAACGCGGCGGGCTCCCGAATCCTGAATCCTCCGGACAGCCGTTTCCGCAATTGCTCGCTGTTCTGACTGGCGATGAAATCGCGCATATCAGGAATGTACCCCCATGGCGGTAATTCGGTGCCTGCACAAAATGTTACAGTTACCTCTGGAGCGCGCGGCGCGTCGAATATCTGTCATGCATACCAGACTCTGGCTCGCCGGCATTCTTGCAGCGACTCCGATCCTTGCACTCAGCCCAGTGGCGTTTCCCTCCCGGGACGCCGGATGCGTGCGCAGCGTAGCGGGATCGCGTTACAATCAGCGGCTGTTTACGTCGCTCATGCGCCGTACCGACTCTCTGGCGCAGCGCACTCTTGCAGTGTACCAGGTTTCTCGAGTGACACTGGATGAGGTAAAGCCCGTCACCAATCCAGTGGTGTGCAGTCGGGCGGCGCTGGCGTACGGACGTGCCGTGCAGGAAGACACGCCCGACCGAAAGGTTCACATTCTCCGGGTTGGTGATCGCTACATCGTGATGGATCCCGACTACCGTGAGAACCGTTACCACCGCGCGATCACATTTGACTCTTCCTTCGGCCATCCGCTCGCGCTGATTGCGGAGTGACTGCCGCCACCGGCTCCGCTAGCGGATCCAGTGGCCGAGGCGGCTCCATCTGATGTCCGTAATGAACGGGAGCGGCTTGTCGCTGTCGTCCGCGTTGTACGCGTAGTACACGAACATCGGCTGACCCCTCACGTTCTCCCGCGGTACGAAGCTCCAGTAGCGGCTGTCCTTGGAGTTGTACCGGCTGTCTCCCATCATGAAGTAGTGCCGCTCGGGCACTGCGATCGGGCCCCAGTTGTCATGTGAGGGCTGCTCGGGCGCCTCTCCAAAACGCGACCCCTTTACCGAGAACGGCTTCTGCCACTCGAACAGCGGATCCACAGAGTCGAATGCGGTTTCGCCGGGCGCCGGAAAATTGTATTTCGAAACGGCACCGTTGTTGTACAGCACCCCCTTTCGCATGTAAAGCGTATCACCCGGCGTTCCGACGAGGCGTTTTACCAGCGTGGGATTCGGATCCCACGGCTGGTCTATCTGGGTCGGCGATTTGAAGACAACGACATCGCCCCGCTCAGGATCGTTGTACCCAGGAAGGCTGTAGTTCGTGAACGGCACATGCGGACCGTAAACGAGTTTGTTGACGAACAGCCAGTCGCCAACCAGCAGCGTCGGAATCATGCTGCCGGATGGAATCCTGTACGCTTCGACTATGAAGGTGCGGAGAAAGATGAAGAACAGGAGCGCACTGAGCAGCGCCTTGAAGTTCTCCCAGAAACGGCGCAGCGATGAACGCTGCGCAAAGGGGCGCGCCTCGTGAGCGCGCCCCTTGCCCGATGCGACGGCCAAATTGAGCCTACTTGAGGTGCTTGTTTACGAGCCGTGTCATCTCGAACATGGAAACCTGCTTGCTTCCACCGAACACGGGGCGGAGGTTGTCGTCTGCATTGATCATGCGACGGTTCTTGGCATCCTGAAGTCCCTTACGCTTGATGTACGCCCACAGTTTCTTGGTGACTTCGGTGCGCGGAATCGGCGTAGAACCCACAACGGCCGCCAGCTGCGAGCTCGGCGTCATCGGCTTCATGAAGGCGGCGCTCGGAGTGCGCTTCGCAGCCTTTTTCTTTGCCGGCTTCTTTGCGGGACTCTTTTTCGCTGTCGTCTTCTTTGCCGCCTTCGATGATGACTTCTTTGCCGCGCTCTTCTTTTTCGCTGCCATCGCTTCTCCTTGTTGTTTGAAATCGGGGGGCCGATTACGCCGGCGCGCAGGTGCGCTTACGCGAGGCAAAGTATAGCCGCTATTCGCAATTGCAAGGGGGAAAAACCGGGATCTTCATAGAGGAAATCTTGTTACGACCCGAGCAGCTCCATCATGCGCACGTCATAAGGATCGGGTGAAGGGTCGTCATCGCCGATCTCGAAGTTCTTCTGCGGCGTCTCGAAAATGAGAGGAACATCCTCTGAGCGCGCATCATCCAGCAGCCACCGAAACGGCTCTGCACCGATGGCTCCTTCGCCAATCAGCATGTGCCGATCCTTGTTCGAACCGAGCGCGCCCTCGCTGTCGTTGAGATGGAAAAAAGCGGGCGGCTCCCCCGTACGATCCTCGAAATCATCGAGTATTGCAGAGAAAATCTCCCTCGACTCGGTGATGTCATACCCCGACGCAAACAGGTGACATGTGTCCAGGCCGTACCCTGTCCGCGCCCTCAGAGATTTCGGAATATGCGACAGTATCTCGCCGATTTCTTCAGCCGTTTTTCCCATGGTCCGGCCAGCTCCCGCGGTGTTCTCGATCAGCAGCCTGGTATCTGAATCCACGGCCTTCAGCGCGTCCACCATAGCCTTTGCAATTCTTTTCGCGGAGTCCGACCGCTCACTCGATCCGGCTGACCCCGAGTGAAAACACACGGAGCCCACGCCGAGCGCCGTTGACCGCTCGAGTTCTTTCTTCAGGCCCCCGGCGGCGCGAATCCATTTGTCGTCGTCAGGAGTCGCAACACTCAGCACGTAGGCGGCGTGAACTACCACGTTCTCAGGCTTGATCTTCGTTTCGGACAGCGCCGACTTGAACCGTTCCACGCGCTCCGGCTTGATCGAGACTTTGTCCCCGTAGTATTTCGGAATGGCGGTAAAGAGCTGCATCGCTGTCATTCCGGCGTTGCCCGCGCGCTTCACCGCCATGTGAATGCCGCCGTTGTTTATCGTATGGGCACCCATGTATCTAGCCATGTTATCTGAACTTCACTCCGGCAGATATCAGGAACATGCTGCGATTGCTTCCCTCGGTGAGCGATCGCGACACTCGATGGTAACGGCCTTCCACGAACGTCCTCAGTCCCAGCAGCGGTGCCGTCGCCCCAAAGCCGGCATTCAATCCCCAGTAGGTCTGCACCCCCGGATCGGGCGAAGGACTGCACCCAACCGTGCACTCGGCCTGGTAGTTGAGCTTGTACTTCCCGACTCCGGCAATAAGGTAGGGCGAAACCGAATTGTCACCGGGGTAGGCCGCGGAATCAGGACCCAGATTCAAGAGACCGTTGACGGTGCCGGCGACGATGTTGGCATCCGTGGTAATCGGAGTCGTGGTGCCGAGCAGGTCCTTCTTTCCGAACTTCATGTACGTGCCGTCTACCCGCAGGTCGAGCGCCTTGTATGCGCGAATCTTCAGCAGGCCGCCGGCGTTCCATCCGGTTGCAACCTCATCTGAAAAATCACCGCGCGGGAATGTCACGCCGCCAAATACGCCGGCAGTAGCGCGGGTTCCCATTCCACCTTGCGCTCCCGCGACCGCCGCCGATCCGGCAAGCATCAGGGAACAAAGGGTTCCGACAACGGCCACACACAAACGAGATCCACGCTCCATGAGACTTCTCCGTTTTCTGAATTGAACTACCGGGTCACTTCCACTTTCCTGCCCTGTACATCCGCCTGGTAGCGCTGATCGACGGATTCTCCGAGTACTCGCTCCACCAGAGCCGAACTGAATCTCCATCGAGCCGCACCACTGGCTGGCGCGCCCGCCCATTGTCACTCGACCCCTGCAGCCGATTCTCGAAAATGTGCCCCATCGTCTTCGAAAGCGCGATTGCAACGATTGGCTGCACTGCATTGGGATCCTCGTAAGCCACGGCCACTCTGTCCCCGCTCGCAGCAACACTCACGCCCGATGGATTTCTTCCATACACGATCGGGACCGGCGCGTGAAAGGTGATTCCCTGGTCCATCGAGTGCGCAAAGAATACCCCGCCGCCGCTCCCTGGCTCCGCAAACCACGCAATATGAACGTAGCCGCTCGCCGAGTCGGCTGAAATTCCGGGAGCGGGCCGCGCGCATCCTCGCACGCCGTGATCTGTCGAATCCACGATTGCGGCAGGCAGCCAGCCACCCCCGCTCACCGCTCGCGACATGAATAGCGTTACGCTCGAATCGGGCCGTGACTGAAACCAGGCTGCATAGGAAACCCCACCCGTCGTGGCAACCCTCAGGGACGCGGGGCACAACGCACCGGGGGGCGAAGTCTGCAGTACAGAAGGGATGTCCGTCGGCTCGCCGGGACCGCCACTGAAAGCAATAGGGCCCCACTCCACCGGACTGACCTCGCAGGCCGCAAGCGATGCCGCAAGCATCGCCAACCAGAGTCGTCGCATCGAAGTAAGCTAGCGGCCTGCCAAAGGGTTCGCCCTCCGCGAACGAGCAAGTATGTTTCACGCTGAAACGACAACATCTGAGGTTCCCAGAAATGACGACAATCGCCGGATTCAACGGAAACCGACGCGTTCCAGTTCCAGTCAACGAGCCGGTAAAGAGCTACGCACCGGGTTCGCCCGAGCGCGCATCCCTGAAGGCCCGCCTGACCTCCATGGCCGGCGAACGCATCGACATTCCGGCGATCGTCGGGGGCAAGGAAGTGCGCAGCGGCGAGCTCGCGCAGTCGGTGATGCCACACAACCACCGCCACGTCCTCGCCGACTGGCACAAAGCCACTGCATCTACCGTCGATTCAGCCATCACCTCCGCGCGCGAAGCTCAGCACGACTGGGCCAACTGGTCGTGGGAAGACAGGGCCGCCGTATTTCTCAAAGCGGCAGAGCTCCTGACAACGACATGGCGTGCGACAGTCAATGCAGCAACAATGCTGGGCCAGTCCAAGACCGCATTTCAGGCGGAGATAGACGCCGCCTGCGAGCTGATTGATTTCTGGCGTTTCAATCCGCACTACGCGCAGGAGCTGTACAACGAGCAGCCGCTGTCCGACCACACCATGTGGAACCAGCTCGACTACCGCGGTCTCGAAGGTTTCGTGTACGCGGTGACGCCATTCAACTTCACGTCGATCGCAGGAAATCTTCCTACCGCTCCAGCGCTGATGGGCAACACTGTCATCTGGAAGCCGGCATCGAGCGCGATGCCATCCGCGTACTACCTCATGAAATTGCTCGAGGAAGCGGGACTTCCGCCTGGAGTCATCAACTTCGTGCCCGGCGACGCCGCCATGATTTCCGATAAGCTTCTCGCACACAGGGATCTTGCTGGCGTCCACTTCACTGGCAGCACTGCGGTCTTCAACAACATGTGGAAGACCATCGGCGCGAGCATGGCGAACTACAGATCCTACCCGCGTATCGTCGGGGAAACCGGCGGCAAGGATTTCATCGTGGCGCACTCATCCGCCGATCCGGTTGCTCTCTCAGTCGCCATAGCCAGAGGCGGATTCGAGTATCAGGGGCAGAAATGTTCTGCTGCAAGCCGGGTCTACGTTCCCGAATCCATCTGGCCTGAAGTGCGTGATCGTACTGTCGCAATCATGAAGGACATCAAGATGGGCGATCCCGCCGATTTCAGGAACTTCATGGGCGCAGTGATCGACAAGCGCGCGTTTGAAAAGATCAGCGAGTACGTCACGCACGGAAAAGACAACGCGAAGATTCTCTCCGGCGGTGGCGTGAAAGGAGAGGATGGGTATTTCATCGAGCCAACGCTGGTCGAGACACGCGACGCGGGATACAAGCTGTTGTGCGAGGAAATCTTTGGACCCGTTGTCACGGTGCACGTTTACGCTGATGCAAAATGGGAGGAGACTCTCAAAATTGTGGACGAGACTTCACCGTATGCGCTGACAGGAGCAGTGTTCGCGCGCGATCGCGCAGCAGTGCGCACGGCGGCTGTCATGCTGCGCAACGCAGCCGGAAACTTCTACGTGAACGACAAGCCCACTGGCGCAGTCGTCGGCCAGCAGCCGTTCGGCGGAGCAAGAGGGTCAGGCACGAACGACAAGGCAGGATCCAAGCTCAACCTCACGCGCTGGGTAAGCGCGAGGAACATCAAGGAGACGTTCTCACCGCCGCTGGATCACACGTATCCTTTCATGGCGGAAGAGTAGATCAGAGAGCACCCGGTCCCAGTGTGACGACGACATTGCGCCGATGTCCGTCGTCCACGAGGGTCACCGGGCCGTTGATCGCCGTCCCGTTCACGCTCGTTGAAATCACGCCTCGTTCCACGCCATCGGGATTTCTTACCTCGATCGCGTAGACCGTACGGCCGTAGCGGTATTCGAGTGTGAACTGCTTCCATTCAGATGGAATGCACGGATCCATGCTGAGCGTTTCTCCACGCAGCGAGAATCCAAGTATGGCTTCGATTCCAACGCGGTATAGCCAGCTGGCCGACCCTGTGTACCAGGTCCAGCCGCCCCGGCCCAGATGTCCTTCTGCCGTGTAGACATCTGCAGCGACAACGTACGGCTCCACCTTGTACGTGGACACCGCTTCGGCAGTCAACGCGTGAGTTACAGGATTGATCATCTGGTACAACTCGAACGCGCGACTTCCGTGACCGAGCATTGCCGTAGCGAGCACTGACCAGAGCGCAGCATGTGTGTACTGCGCACCATTCTCGCGCACGCCGGGCAGGTATCCCTGGATGTAACCGGGATCGTGCAGGCCACGATCGAACGGGGGCGTGAGCAACAGCAAAAGTCGCGCGTCCTCGCGCACCAGATGGTCGTTGAACGATGCCATCGCAGTGCGCGCGCGCTCTGGTTCACCAGCGCCCGAAATCACGCTCCAGCTCTGAGCGATTGCATCGATTCGGCATTCGCTGTTAGCGTGCGAACCCAGTGGAGCGCCGTCGTCGTAGTAGGCGCGGCGGTACCAGTCGCCGTCCCATGACGTTTCCTCCACCGCCTGCTGATAGGAGTCGGCGCGAGCAAGGAACTCGTTGGCAGCCGCGCCATCGTCCCGCGCAGCAGCGTGTTCGGCGAAGTCTCTCAGTGTTCTATAGAGAAACCAGGCAAGCCAGACGCTTTCTCCCTTACCGCCTACTCCTACGCGGTTCATCCCGTCATTCCAGTCGCCACCGCCAATGAGCGGGAGGCCAAGCGCGCCGGATGTGGACGCGCGCTTCAGCGCGTGCACGCAATGCTCGTACACCGACTCCACGCGCGTTGACACTTCCGGCACATCGTACAACTCGTCCTCATCCGGCAGCAGCAATCTCGAACTGACATACGGTGCGGGTTCGTCGAGTATCGAGCTGTCGCCGGTTACGCGGATGTAGTGATTCAGGACGAAAGGAAGCCAGATCAGGTCATCGGCAAACTTCGTCCTGACACCGCGGCCACTGTGCGGATGCCACCAGTGCTGCACGTCGCCCTCTTCGAACTGACGCGAAGCCGCGCGAATGATATGCGCCCGCGCCAACTGCGGCTCGGCGTAAACAAACGCCATCGAATCCTGAAGCTGGTCCCTGAATCCGTATGCACCACTCGACTGGTACATCGCGATCCGTCCCCACATCCGGCAGGAGAGCGCCTGGTACAGCGACCACCTGTTGAGAATGATGTCGAATGTTGGATCTGGAGTCGTCACGCGAATCGTATCGAGCCGTTCTCGCCAGCACTCGGCGACGCGGTCGAGTGCCGCGTTTGCTGCGGCTGGCGTACGATACCGGCTGATGAGATCGAGCGCCTCTGCCTTGCCGTCGCCGGAGCCGAGCAGGTGGACGATCTCGCGTGTTTCTCCCGGGGGGATTTCAAGGCGTAGCTGGAGTGCGGCGCAGGGATCGGCCAGGCCGCTGCCATTCGAATCCAGTCCGCCGCGTAATCCAGCCGGCGTATCCAGCGATCCGTTTCGGCCGATGAATCTCTGTCTGTCGGCGGTGAAAGCAACGACCCTCTCGCTGACTGCAGAGAACGCCACCTGGTTCGCGAACTCCGCCTCGAACGTATTCGCGGCGAGCATCGCATTCTCTGCCTTGAGCATTTCAGTGCGCACGTGACCCTGCACGCGTTCGCGATCGGTACCGAGTACCCACTCCACGTAGTTGGTGACGGTGAGGGTGCGGGGAGTCTTTCCGCTGTTGGTGATCGAGAGCACCTGAATCTTCACCGGGTCGTGTTCGGGCATTCCGACCCGGAGGGAAGTGACTATTCCATCGTGTTCGTGGTCGAACACGGAATAGCCTGCGCCGTGTCGAGTGACATATGGCGATCCGTCATGAAGAGGGGCTGGCGTTGCGCTCCACGTGTCGCCCGAGTCGTCGTCGTGCAGATAGAAGCAATCTCCGATCGGATCTGTCACCGGATCGTTCGACCACGGCGTGAGCCGGAAGAAGCTGCTGTTCACTGACCACGTTGGACCAGAGCCGCTCTCACTCACGATGAATCCGGCCGCGGGATTGGCGATCACGTTCGTCCACGGAGCGGGCGGAAGTGTGCCGGCGAGTCGTATCTCGTATTCGCCGCGGTCGTTGAAGCCGCCGAGTTCGTTAAAACAGAGGAGGTCAGCCATCGAACGACTCGATTAGTGTGCGGGCGGACAGAGTCACTCTGAGTCTCGCCATGCTTTCGATGAGTTCCAGAACGCCCGGCTTCAACTGACCGGGGTGAAACGCGAACACCTCTCCCGACTCTTCGAGGGGCTCGGTGGATGACGGTGCAGGCACGAGTGCAGCTGCAGCGGCTTGAAGCGATGCAGATCGATCTCCATCGCAGATAATCACGATGTCAGAGTGAACGCCCTTCCGCTGCCAGAATTGGTGGAGGGATATCAGGTTCTCGATGCGTGCCAGGCCGTCCTCCGTGCGGAGTGTTGCCAGCACGATTGGATACTCACCCGCGATTCCCGTTTCGAGCAGCGCCGTTCGCGTCAGCCGGGGATTGTCAGGCTTTGCAATTGCGGCTTCGGGAGGTGCAGGATTGAACAGGAGCTTTCCTGCAAGCGACTGATATCTGGCTGCCTCCAGCGCGCTCACTCCAGTGTTCGCGAGAGTCAAGGCCTGCTCGGCCCCCGCTGAATCGAGCGCGGCATCGGCGTTTTCTGCATTACTATAGAAGCGTGCAATACTGACAGCTTCGTCCCGCGTTTCAGCGGCAAAGGTTGTGAACGTGACGTACGCTGACTTGCCGGCGGGTATGCGAATCCGTGCTCTCAGGGAGAACACCGGATCGAGAACTGCTCCGACAGTTCCCGACAGTGCGCCCGCGCTGTCCATCGCGACTGGATTCCGTGAAGATCGGCCCCTTCCCAGGAATTGAGCACGGTCGGTTTCGCGACTGATGGTTGTCAAAGCCTCTTCGTTGAGCGCAACTGCATGCCCACACCACATCGGGCTGTCCACGGCAGACCGTGGCCTTCGCATTGCGAGCAGCGCGTTTACGTCGCTCAGCCATTCCGTCTGCACAAAGAGATTTCCAAAGGCGCGATGGCCGCGGTCCGACACGAGCGTTGCGAGAGCGATTTCCTGGTAGCTGGTCACCTCTATCTCCCGGTCATCTGCCGATTCGTTCGATACGGTAATCCGTCGCACGTCTGCCGGACGATCATTCGGAGCAGCGATCTCGGTACGGGTCTCGAAGTCTCCATCGCGGCGAGTGATCGTTACGCGATCGTTGGCCAGCTCAGCCCGGTACGATATGTATTTCGCGCACAACGGCTGGTGACCTGCCGACCATACTGCGCCCTTGGTTACATCCCGGATGTAACACCACTGGCCATAGTCGTCTCTGGTGGAGTCGTTTCTCCAGCGATTGATGGCAATGCTGCCATTCCGCGTGATCCCGCTGCCTGCGGCGCTCACCAGAATTGTGCAGGGAGCGCGACCCAGGAGCGCGATCTCCGGCACCGGAGTATTCGGCGTATGCAACGTTCGTACGATCTGGTCTCCGGCAGTTGAAGGCATGCTGGCTCGTTCTTCCTCTTGTCCCGTGTTCGCTGAAAGTCCGTCTTTCGGCTCCGGATGTAAACGATTACATTTTTCCCTGTCCGTCAACCTTCAGGGCCATGACGACCATAAAAGACGTCGCACGAGAGGCCTCAGTATCCGTCGCAACCGTATCCCGCGTCTTCAACGACGTGGGCGTCGTGCGTCCGGATACCGCCAAGCGAATTCGAGACGTCGCCACAGCTCTCCGCTACTCACCCCACAGCGGAGCCCGCAGCCTCATCACCAGCCGCACCCACACAATCGGCGTACTTCTCCCCGATCTCTATGGTGAATTTTTCTCCGAGCTGATTCACGGCATCGATCTCACGGCCCGGCGCAACAACTTCCACATCCTTGTGTCCCGCTCCTGGGAAGGCCGGACGGAGATCGAGGAAGCAATGCGCGCAATGCGCGGCCGGGTAGACGGTGTGCTCCTGATGTCGCCTGACGTCACGCCTGATTCCATGCGCAACGTGCCGGCAGGTCTCCCAGTTGTACTTCTCTGTTCACCGGCGAGAGGATTCGATGCCAGCTCGGTGACAATCGAGAATTACCGGGGCGCCCGTGAAATGGTCGAGCACATCGCGTCTCTTGGACACAAGCGCATTGCCATCATCAAGGGCGCCGATGATAACTACGACGCCTCCGAGCGGCTGAGGGGATACCGCGCCGCTCTTCGTCTCGCGTCGATTGCCAATGATCCCACCCTGGAGATCGATGGCGACTTCACCGAGGCAGGCGGATATAACGCCGCCGTAAGAATTCTCGACCTCGAGCCGCGCCCCACCGCGATCTTCGCCGCCAACGACTCGATGGCCATTGGGGCGCTCAGCGCACTCCGCGAATCAGGAGTGAGCGTACCCGATGAAATGGCAGTCGCAGGATTCGACGACATTCCGCTCGCCCACTACATGGATCCTCCCCTGTCGTCGGTCAGAGTACCCATCGCGTCCATCGGGGAGCGGGCGGTGGACATTCTCCTCAGTTCGATCTCGCACGATGGCGAGCCAGCCAGGCGGCGGGAGAAAGTATCCACCGAGCTCGTCATTCGCCGCTCAACGGGCGCTCCATACGCAGAACGCCCTCCACCCATCCGCCGTTCGCGAAAGAAGAAGTAACAGTCCGTTCGCGGACGCGATACACCGCAACAACCCAGTCGCTTCATACCAGCAAATGGAGATCTCCAATGACCAGGAACATGTTCAAGCTTCAAGGATTTTTCGCAGGGTGTCTACTTACGGCCATCGGATGTCTCTCGCTGATGCCGTCATCCGCCTTTGCGCAGAACACCACCGGCACGGTGCGAGGCACCGTGACCGTCGGCGGCGCTGCTGTAACGAGCGCTCAGATCGAGCTTAGAAACCCGACGACGGGAGTTCAGCGCGGCGCCTCGACGCGCGACGATGGGTCGTACGTACTCGCCGGGCTCGCACCAGCGACGTATCAGATGACCGTGCGCAGAATCGGAAGCGCACCGCAGACACGCACTGTCGTCGTGCAGATCGGCACGACCCAGATACAGGACTTCTCTCTCTCGCAGCAGGCCGCGGAGCTCACGACAGTCGTCGTTCAGGCAGCTCCGACGGTCGAAACTCAGACTTCCGAAGTTGCGACCAACGTCACGCAGGCACAGATCGAAAAGCTGCCGACGCCAAGCAGAAACTTTCTTGACCTCGCGGCTCTCACTCCGGGCGTCACAGTCACCGAAGATCGCGTCAACGGCCAGTTCCGCACATTCTCAGCAGGCGGACAATCTGCGAACGCCGTCAACCTGTTCATCGACGGAACAAGTCTCAAGAATGACCTGACCGCCGGCGGAGTGGCTGGCCAGGACGCGAGCCGCGGCAATCCATTTCCGCGCAACGCAATTCAGGAATACCGCGTGATCAGCCAGAACTTCAAGGCGGAATACCAGAAGGCATCGAGCGCAATCATTACGGCGACCACCAAATCAGGCGGTAATACCTGGAGCGGCAACGCCCTCTATTCCTTCCAGAACAAACGCATGGTCGGCCTCGACAGCTTTCAGCGTAAAGACAAGGCGGCCAACCCTAAGTTCACCAAGCCCGACTACAAGCGAAATCTCGCTGCGCTCAGCGTCGGTGGTCCCATCATCAAGGACAAGATTCACTTCTTCGGATCGTACGAAGGCAACTATCAGGACCGGTCGAACCGCGTGAGTTTCAACCCGACTCCCCCCGGCTTCCCCGCTCTCGACAGTGTGAACCTGAGTCAGTACACCGGAAGCTTTACGTCACCTTTCCGTGAAACCCTGCTGTTTGGAAAACTCACTGATGCACTGAGCGCGAATTCGTCCGCTGAGCTCAGTTTCAGCAATCGCAACGAAACCGATGTCAGGGATTTCGGCGGCAACACGGCTTATCAGTCGGCGGTGGATTTCCGGCAGAACGTATCGATCGGACAGTTCAAGCACAGCTATTTCTCAGGCCCGCTCCTCAATGAAGCGAAGGTCGACTATTCGAGATTCAGGCGAAACCCGGCGCCAAACACTGCCGGCACAGCCTCGCGACTGTTCTTCTACCCGGGCGGAGAAGCCAGAATCGGCAGCAGCCTGAGCACCCAGGATTTCATCCAGAAGCGATTGGGTCTCCGCGACGATGTCACCTATTCGGGAATAAGTCTGGCTGGAGAGCACATCTTCAAGGCTGGAGCGAGTTTTGACTTCGTTAAATACGACATCCTGAAAGACAATCGCGGCACTCCACAGTTCTTCTACAACAACATCGAAGGCGGAACCACCTACGCCTACCGCACACCGTTCCAGCTCGTTTACGGTACAGGTACCTCTACTCTCAACACCGACAACAAGCAGTTCGGCACATACATCCAGGACGACTGGAGCCCCATCCCGCGACTGACGTTCAACCTCGGCGTCCGCTGGGACTACGAGTCGCACATGCTGAATCGCGACTACGTAACACCAAAGAACGTTGTAGACACGCTGACCCGCTACAACAGCCAGCTCGTCACCCCGCTCGACCTGAGCCGCTATATCAGCACCGGCGACAATCGCAAACCGTTCTACGGTGCAATTCAGCCGCGGCTCGGCTTTTCGTACGCGGTAGATCAGAACAGCAGAACGACGGTATTCGGCGGATGGGGTCTCTACTACGATCGAATTCCGTTCGATCTCTATGCAGTGGACGAGACGCTCAAGTTGAGCCACCCCGAATACACTGTGCGATTTGCACCACGGGGCGTGGCGCCGGTTGCCGGCCAGGTTGCGTGGAACGACTCGTACCTGACGGCGAGTAAAGCCACTCTCGATGCTCTCGTCAAGACGTCCGGACTTCCTGAAGCATTCCTGATCGACAACGAGCAGAAGGTACCGCACTCCACGCAGATGAACATCGGCATCCGCCAGCTGCTCGGTGATTTCGCCATATCAGCGACGTATGCAAACGTGAAGGGCGTCGATCAGCCGGTTCTCAACTGGGCGAACTTCGGAGTGAATCCCGATGGACGCTGCTGCAAGTCGTTCGATCTCGGGGCGCACGGATTCAACAACTTCATCTACTCCACGAGCGACAAGAAAACCTGGTACAAGGCGCTTCAGATGCAGGTGGACCGTCCGTACCGCCGCGCCCTGGAGAGCTCGATCGGATGGGGAGTTGGCCTCGCCTACACCTACGCCACCCGCACACTCGAAGGTTCCGACGGGCTCGGCGACGACTTCTCGTTCCCGAATGCCAAGAGCATCCCAAAGCATCCTTCGAATGATGAGAAGCAGCGCGTCGTCGCCAACTGGATTACCGACCTTCCGTACGCATTCGGAATTCAGTTCTCCGGCCTGGCAACGCTCGGCGGGAAGTACACACAGGATGTCGGCTGCCCGGGACGGTTCTGCGGTATCGGAACAACCGGCAACGCATACACCCGTGGTGGATTTGAAGTGCCCGGTACGTTCCCGTATCGGAATGTGGACATGCGCCTCCGCAAGGATTTTCCAAGCTTCGGGCGCACATCAACAGCGTTTGGCATAACTCTCGACGTATTCAACGCGCTGAACCGTGACAACTTTGGTTGCTACAAGACCGGCAACCGGGATGACAAGGATTTCGGTCAGCCCGATTGCGTAGTCAGTGACGCACGCAGATATCAGATAGGCGCTGAACTGAACTTCTGAGTTCCTCTTCAGCAGGGTGTCGCAATGGCACCCTGCTGAAGCCCCTCGTTCCTCGTGGCTCGTGCCCGGTGGAGATTGCTCATGAACACCCGTCGCCTCCTGGCACTGGCTGCTTTTCTCGTTCCTCCGCTTAGTGCCTGCACCGCTACACTTCCTCCCTCCGGTGATCCCGCAGCGCCGAGCACAGCCACTGCTCTCAGTCCCCGCGAGACTGCATTCCTCGACACACTCGAGCACCGCACTTTCAACTGGTTCTGGGAAAAAACCAATCCTCGCAACGGACTTACCCCCGACCGCTGGCCGACAAAAAGCTTTTCCAGCGTCGCAGCTATTGGCTTTGCACTAACGGCGTATCCAATCGGCGTTGAGCGGAGCTACGTGACGAGATCGCAGGCGGCAGAACGCGCACTCGTCACGCTACGCTTCATGTATCAGGCACCACAGGGGCCGCAGGCAACGGGAGTCACCGGCTACAAAGGGTTCTTCTATCACTTTCTCGACATGGAAACCGGCCACCGGTTCGAAACTGTCGAGCTTTCTACTATAGATACTTCGCTTCTGATCGCAGGAGTCTTGTTCTGCCAGTCGTATTTCACACAGGCGAACCCCACCGAGACTGCAATCCGTGCCTACGCGGATTCACTCTACGAACGCGTCGACTGGCAGTGGGCCCGGCCACGCGATCCCCTCGTCAGCATGGGTTGGAAACCGGAGACCGGTTACATCGAGGCAGACTGGCACGGCCTGAACGAGGCAATCATCCTCAACATCCTCGCACTCGGCTCACCAACCCATCCGGTGGACGTCGCGACCTGGGACAAATACAGAAGCACATACCGCTGGGAAGATTTTTATGGATTCCAGCACCTGAACTTTGCTCCGCTGTTCGGTCATCAGTATTCGCACGTGTGGATAGACTTCCGCGGCATCAACGACTCGTACACGCGCACAAGAGGCATCGACTACTTCGAGAACTCACGGCGCGCAGTGTATTCCCAGCGCGCGTACGCAACGGCAAACCCCGGAAACTGGAAGGATTACAGCGCCAGCATCTGGGGACTAACCGCCGTTGACGGGCCACTCGACACGCTTCTCACGCTCCGGGGCGCGCAGCGCAGATTCTGGACTTACTCGGCGCGCGGCGCAGCAGCCGGAGAAATCCGCGACGATGGCACGCTTGGGCCAACCGCCGCCGGCGGATCGATTGCTTTCGCACCCGAGATCGTAGTGCCAGCACTGGTAACGATGAGGGAGAAGTACGGTGACAATCTGTTCTCCACCTACGGCTTCCTCGATTCATTCAATCCGACGTTCGATCTCGACATAAAGCCCCAGCATGGGAAAATCGTTCGCGGTGTCGGCTGGTTCGACACTGATTATCTGGGAATCGACCAGGGGCCGATTATCACGATGATCGAGAATTACCGTTCGGGCCTCGTCTGGCGGGTGATGCGCACCAACCCGCACGTCATCCGTGGTTTGAAACGCGCCGGATTCACGGGCGGATGGCTGAATTAGGAGCGCCATAATGCGAATCAGTCTGCGCAGGTTCCAGGCGCAGCTCAGCACAGCCGCACTGGCCGTGTGCGGCCTTATCGCGCTCGGCTGTTCACCGGCAGCATCGAACCAGGACGTCACGCTACGCCTTTGGGCGATGGGACGCGAAGGTGAAGTTGTCACGCAACTCGTCCCGGCATTCGAACGCGAACATCCGGGAATCAAGGTGCAGGTGCAGCAGATCCCCTGGTCCGCCGCTCACGAAAAACTCCTCACCGCATTCGTTGGTGACGCAACGCCTGACATCGCGATGCTCGGCAACACATGGGTGCCGGAGTTCGTCGCGCTCAATGCGCTTGAGCCGCTCGACTCGCGAATTGCCGCTTCAGCAGACGTGACACGCGAAGATTATTTCGCAGGAATCTGGGACACGAACGTCGTGGACAGCATTGCCTACGGCATTCCGTGGTACGTGGACACGCGCGTCATCTTCTACCGCAGCGACATTCTCGCCAGTGCCGGATACGACAGAATGCCTGTTACGTGGGCCGAGTGGCACCAGGCCCTGAGCCGCATCAAGTCGGGAATGACTGCTCACCAGTATCCGCTCCTCATCCCCGTTACCGAGTGGCCACCCATAGTCATTCTCGGACTTCAGGCCGGGTCGCCACTGCTAAAGAACGGCGGGCGGTATGGGGCATTCAGCGATCCGGAGTTTCTCAAGGGATTTGACTTTTACGTCGGCCTGTTTCGCGACAATCTCGCTCCCGCGCTGAGCGCCACGGAGATCTCGAATATCTACCAGGAATTCGAGCGCGGAAACATTGCCATGTACATCAGCGGGCCGTGGCAGATCGGAGAGTTCACCACCCGTCTTCCAAAGAACATGCAGGACAAGTGGATGACTGCCCCCCTTCCCGGAGTGGACGGGCCCGGTGTCTCACTCGCAGGCGGCGCGACTCTCGCACTGTTCCGCAGCGGCACTCAGAAGAATGAAGCATGGCAGCTGATGGAGTACCTCTCGCGCCCTGCTACACAGATGGAATTCTACCGGCTCACCGGAGATCTCCCCGCACGCCGGTCGGCGTGGCTCGATTCATCACTCGCCAGCAATCGCTACGCTGCTGCGTTTCGCGAACAGCTCGACCGAGTGGTGCCAACGCCGCAGGTGCCGGAGTGGGAACAGATTGCAACCAAAGTGTTCGAACACGGTGAGCGCGCCGTCCGCGGCAGACAAACGCCCAGGCAGGCCATGGCGGCCCTCGACCGGGATGTGAATAATCTGCTGGAGAAGCGTCGGTTCCTTCTCTCCCGCAAAACCACAGGGAAATGAAGACCTCCAGGCTGAGAATTCCGTCGGAGGCGAACACGGCCGCATGGTTCTTTCTTGCGCCAGCACTCGCGCTCATCGGCGTCTTCTTCTTTCTCCCCGTCGCCGCCTCACTCCTTCTCAGCGTCACTGATTTCGATCTCTATGGAATTGCCGATCCTGGCAATACGCGCTTCGTCGGCTTTGCCAACTACTCCAGGCTCCTGCAAACCCCCGATTTCTGGCTGGCACTGAGAAACACTTTCTACTTTGCATTCGTTGGCGGACCAGTCACGATCGGCGTTGCACTCGGAGCAGCACTCCTGCTCAACTCCAAGCTCGTTCGCTTCAAGGGTCTGTTCCGCACCATCTACTTCACTCCGTTCGTTACAACGCTCGTCGCCGTGGCGATCGTGTGGCGCTACCTCTATCACACACGCTACGGTCTCTTCAACTATTTCCTCAGCGGGCTCGGCATCGGTCCCATCGACTGGCTTGGCGATCCGCACTGGGCAATGCCGGCGATCATCCTCATGGCCGTCTGGAAGAGCTTCGGCTACAACATGCTCATTTTTATTGCCGGACTTCAGGCAATTCCGGAAGAGCTGTACGACGCGGCAGCGATAGACGGAGCCAGCTCGTGGAGACGGTTCTTCAGCATCACGCTGCCGATGCTCGCACCAACGCTGGTCTTCGTCACGGTTATCACGATGATCGGCTACTTCCAGTTATTCGCCGAGCCGTACGTGATGACGCAGGGGGGTCCGCTGCGGAGTACGACGAGCGTGGTGCTGCTGATGTACGAGGAAGGCTTCAGGTGGTGGAGAATGGGATACGCAGCCGCGATAGCGTTCGTGCTGTTCATAGTGATTCTCGTGGCGACGCTGCTTCAGTTCCGTTTACAGAAGGAGCGTGCATGAGCCGGACGTCTGCTGGAGCACTTTCGTCAATTCGCTTTCGGGAGCGATACACCCGGCTCGCACTCTACGCGTTGCTCGCAATTGGCGCAGTCATGGCACTCCTGCCAATGGTATGGATGGTATCTGCATCGCTGATGCCCTCCGGTGAAGCGAGCACTTATCCGCCGAAGTTCTTTCCGAGTACCGTGACATTCTCGCATTACATCGATCTGTTCACACGCCTCAACCTCGGCAGATATCTCTTCAACAGCGCTTTCATTTCGCTGCTCGTAACTGGACTGTCACTGGTTATCAACGCGATGGCTGGCTATGCGTTTGCGAAGCTTCGCTTTCGCGGGCGCGACTCGCTCTTTCGTGCGCTGTCCACAGGACTTGTGCTGCCGGTCCAGGTCGCGATGCTGCCGCTCTTTCTGCTGCTCAAGAACCTCGGGATGATCAACACCTACTGGGGCGTGATCATACCTGGGCTCGCCAGCATCTTCGGAATATTTCTTGTCAGGCAGTACGCGCTCGCGATTCCCGACGAGATGCTCGACGCTGCGAGAGTGGACGGCGCATCGGAGTTCAGGATTTTCCGGTCGATCGTTGTTCCCGGAATCGTGCCGATCCTTGCGACGCTTTCCATCTGGACATTTCTCGCCACGTGGAACGATTTCATGTGGCCGCTCATCGTACTGAGCGACGAATCGAAGTACACGCTTCCGGTTGCGCTGGCAAATCTCGCGGGTGAGCACGTGCAGGATACCGAGCTGATGATGGCCGGCTCGGTGATCACGGTGATTCCAGTGATGCTCGTCTTCCTGTTTCTCCAGCGCTACTACATCCAGGGAGTGATGGCCGGGAGCGTGAAGGGATGATAGCGCTTCTCGCCGGCATCGTGCTGGCGCAGGCCGCAATAGTCGTGGACAACTTCGAATCCGTGGCCGCATGGAAGGCCGTACCATCGGACGACGTGACGCTCAAAATCGGTCAGGACGTCGGTGTCCACGGCAAGTCAATTCGCATCGATTTCGATTTTCACGGGCACGGTGGATACGCCGTAATTCACCGCGACGTGAACTTGTCGCTTCCGGCGAACTACGAGTTCTCCTTTTCCATTCGTGGGAAGTCTCCGGTCAACACACTGGAGTTCAAGCTGATTGACCCCAGCGGGGACAATGTCTGGTGGTCGAATCAACCCGGCTTTGACTTTCCATCGGACTGGAGGCGGATTGTCCGCAAAAAGCGCCACATCAGTTTTGCGTGGGGACCACTCGGTGGCGGCGACATGAAAACTGTCGCCGGAATCGAGATTGCCATCACCGCAGGCACTGGCGGAAAGGGCACTGTATGGATCGACGACCTGGAGCTGACACAACTCGAGCCGGATGCTCCATACAATCTGCGCCCCCGGGTCACCGCAACCTCCAGCGCTAACGGATTCCCTGCTTCACGCATCATAGATGGCGATGCGGCAACGGAATGGAGATCTCCGCGATCCACGAAAGAGCAGACCATAAACGTCGACTTCCTCAAGCGGCGAGAGTTCGGGGGCATCGTCCTCGATTGGGGGAAGAATCGACCATCGTCATACAGCGTCGCCACGTCCATCGATGGGAAGGTGTTTGAGCGAGTGCATTCTGCGGGTTCAGGTAGGTCGCTGCGAGATTACCTGTATCTCCCTGAATCTGACGCGCGCTACCTGCGCCTTTCTCTCGCTCCCACACCAGATCCTGTAGAGCTGCGAGAGATTTCCGTCAAACCGCTGGAATGGTCGGCGACGAAGAACGACTTCTTTACTGCGGTAGCAAAGGACGCACTCCCCGGCACCTATCCACGCTATTTCGACGGAAAGCAGTCGTACTGGACGGTCATTGGCGTCAACGGCGACACGCGCGAAGCCCTGATCGACGAACAGGGAGTGCTCGAGTCAGGAAAGGGACAGTTTTCGGTCGAACCGTTTCTTTTCACTGACGGAAAGCTCGTCACATGGAATGACGCAACGCGGACAAGTCACTCCGCTGGCAACGGTCTTCTGATTCCGTCAGTTGAATGGAACACGCCATCATTGCACCTCTCGGTAAGTGGATTTGCTGCAGGAAAGCCGGACTCCTCCGTCCTATACGCACGTTATCGCGTTACCAATCCGACATCGGACGAATCGAACGCGAGACTCTTCCTGGCAATCAGGCCGTTCCAGGTGAATCCTCCGTGGCAGTTCCTGAACACACAGGGTGGCGTTGCATCGATTGACAGCATCTCGTGGGACAAGCAACGCGTCCACGTCAACGCTGCTCGATCTGTTATCCCGCTCACGCCCGGCGCATCGTTTGGCGCGATGTCGTTCAGTGAAGGCAGCCTTGTTGACCTTCTCAGGCAGTCATCCATCCCGACCGCAACCGCCGTGCACGACCGGCGCGGCTTCGCATCAGGCGCACTGGCCTGGAACATCCATCTGCGGCCGAACGCCGACACTACAATAGATATAGCAATCCCCCTGCATGACGCCGACCCTGCCTGTGCGCGACTTGGCTCGCTCGACGCATGTCGCGGCGCATGGACAGCAAATCAGTTGAGCACTGTCGAAACGGAGTGGAACCAGAAACTTGGACGCGTGGCAATCCAGCTTCCTTCCTCGGCATCGCGCTTCACTACATCGGTAAGGGCCAACCTCGCCTACGTCCTCATCAACCGCGACGGGCCGTCCATTCAACCCGGTTCACGTTCCTACGAACGATCGTGGATCCGCGATGGCGCTCTCACCTCCGCCGCACTCCTCCGCCTCGGCCAATTCACCGAAGTGAAGGAATTCATCGACTGGTACGCCACTTTCCAGTTCCAGAACGGGAAGATTCCATGCTGCGTCGATTCGCGCGGTGCAGACCCGGTTCCGGAGAACGACAGCCAGGGCGAGTTCATCTACCTTGTGGCCGAGTATTTCCGGCACACGGGCGACCGCGTCCTGCTGCAGAAGATGTGGCCAAGTGTGTCGCGGGCGTTTGCGTTCATGGATTCACTCCGAGTGTCGAGGACCACGCCGGAATTCGAGGCGGCAGACAAGCGAGTCTTCTACGGCCTCATGCCGCAGTCCATCAGCCACGAGGGCTACTCGGCCAAACCGATGCATTCGTACTGGGACGATTTTTTCGCGCTTCGGGGATTCAAGGATGCGGCGGAGATTGCGCGGACGCTGCGGAAACCCGAGGCGGCACGTTATGCGACTGTCCGCGATCAGTTCCGCGGGGATTTCTACGCCTCAATCGAGCTGGCGATGAAACAGCACAACATTGACTATATACCCGGTGCTGCAGAGCTGGGTGATTTCGACGCGACGTCAACGACGATTGCGGTGAATCCCGGTGGCGAGACGAGCATGCTTCCCAAGCGAGCGCTATCCCGAACGTTTGAGAAGTACTACGAGAACTTCGTCACGCGACGCGATAACCCCACGTCGTGGGAAGCGTACACTCCGTACGAATGGCGCGTCGTCGGCACGATGATTCAACTCGATGAACGGTCAAAAGCTCACGAGGTCGCGGATTTCTTTTTTCAGGACCAGCGGCCGGCAGCGTGGCACCAGTGGGCCGAAGTCGTGTGGCGCGACTCACTTGCACCGAAGTTCATTGGCGACATGCCCCATACATGGGTGGGCTCCGATTTCATCCGATCCACGCTCGACATTTTTGCGTTCGAGCGCGAGTCAGATTCGACACTTGTGATTGGAGCCGGGATTCCGGAGAAATGGGTTCGCGAAGAAAACGGAGTGAGTATCCGCGGCCTGTCTACTCACTACGGCCCGTTGTCCTACGAAATGCATCCGGCGGTCAATGCGATCGAGGTGAGAATCGAGCCTGGCACCCGGATACCTCCCGGCGGAATTGTCG
Source organism: Gemmatimonadaceae bacterium (assembly GCA_046593625.1). Taxonomy (GTDB): domain Bacteria; phylum Gemmatimonadota; class Gemmatimonadetes; order Gemmatimonadales; family Gemmatimonadaceae; genus UBA4720. Next base: position 28,380 of record JBKJNN010000170.1, read on the forward strand.
TCAAATCGCCGTCAGACAGACAGGTGAAGCAGGTCACGGTCAATGGAACTCGCGTCAAATCCGACGGACAGGCCGCAGTGGTGCGGGCCCTCCCTGCTGTCATCTCCTTCGCCTACTGACTCGTGCTGACTGCGACGCTCATTCACTCACTCGTCAAGGATATGTCCGCTCGTGCGAATGACCTCGGCGTAGAGCGCTCCGCTCGACTTTATGGTTCGCTCCTGAGTCGAGTAGTCAACGTGAACGATCCCGAATCGCTTCGAAAAACCGTGGCTCCATTCGAAGTTGTCGAGCAGAGACCAGGCGTAGTATCCCCTGACCGAAACGCCTTTCTGCATTGCCGTGCGCACGGCTTGCAGATGCTGCCTGAGGTAAGAGACGCGCAACGGATCATCGACAACGCCATCGACTGGCGATGGAGCGTCGTAGAACGCAGATCCATTCTCAGTCACATAGATGGGAAGGTCACCGTAACGCTCCTTCATCCATACGAGAACATCGGTCAGTGCCTCCGGGCAGACCTCCCAACCGGTTTCCGAGTAGATCCGACCCTCCTGCCTCACCGACGAAGCGCGAACAGGGAGACACTCAGAATCGTTCTGCGTGACGCTTCGCGTGTAGTAGTTGAGGCCCAGGAAGTCGATGTCCTGTCGTATCAGCTTCATGTCGTCGCCGGACCACTCCTGCCACGCATCCCCGAACACCTCTACCATCTTGTCCGGATAAGTCCCGAGCATCACAGGGTCGAGGTACTGGCGATTCATGTAGGCATCCGCTCGCTTCACTGCCTCCGTGTCCTCGATGGAGTCGGAAGCCGGATACTTGGGCTCGAGGTTTACTACGATTCCAATTTCTCCCACACCGGAACTCTTGCGCGCGCGAAACGCCTGTACACCACGTCCGTGCGCACGAAGCACGTTGTGCGAAACGATAGGCGCCTCATAAAGGCTGCGATGACCGGGAGCGAGCTTTCCGAACAGATAGCCGCCGTCCATGATGACCCACGGCTCGTTGATCGTCGCCCACATCGGCACGCGATCACCCAGCCGGTCGAACATCACCGACGCGTAGTCGGCAAACCAGTCCGCTATGTCGCGGTTGAGCCACCCGCCGCGATCGTCCAGGGCAGCAGGAAGATCCCAGTGATAGAGGGTCGCATTCGGCGTGATGCCTTTCTCCAGCAGCGCGTCCACCAGCCGCGAATAGAAATCGACACCTCGCTCATTTACCTGACCAGTACCGTCAGGAATGATGCGCCCCCACGCAATGCTGAACCGGTACGTGTTGAGGCCAAGCTGAGACATCAGCTCTACATCCGACTTGTATCGCCGGTAGTGATCGCAGGCAATGTCTCCCGTATCACCATCTGTCGTCATACCGGGCGTGTGAGAAAACCGGTGCCAGTTGCTGATGCCCGCGCCGTCGGCGAGCGGGGAGCCTTCGATCTGGTAGGCACTCGTTGCGGCACCCCAGAGAAATTCAGGGGGAAAATTTTTCAGTTCACTCATTCAGAAGCCGGGGCACGATGGCAAGCGTAAGACTGGAAGGCATCCGCAAAATCTATCCCGGCCCGAAGGAACACGTCGCCGTTCACGGCGTGGACCTCGACGTGGCCGACGGCGAGCTGGTGGTGCTGGTTGGGCCTTCCGGGTGCGGCAAGAGCACAACACTCCGCATGATCGCCGGTCTCGAATCCATCTCGGCGGGCCATCTCTTCATTGACGACCGCGAAGTCAACGACATCCCTCCCAAAGACCGCGACATCGCGATGGTTTTTCAGAGCTACGCGTTGTATCCGCACATGACTGTCCGTGAAAACCTCGCTTTCGCTTTGAAACTGCGAAAAACCACCAAGGACGAAATCGAACGCCGCGTTCAACTCGCGGCGTCAACGCTGGGGATTGAGGAATTTCTGGACCGCACCCCTCGCCAGCTCTCCGGCGGACAGCGACAGCGTGTCGCGCTCGGCCGCGCCATTGTGCGGCAGCCAAAGGTCTTTCTGTTTGATGAGCCGCTGTCGAATCTCGACGCTCAGCTGCGGGTGCAGATGAGGCGCGAGATTGCGCGGCTGCATCAGGAACTGGCCGCCACAATGATCTATGTCACTCACGACCAGGTTGAAGCCATGACCCTGGGCGACAGAATCGTCGTGATGAACAAGGGGCACGTCCAGCAGATTGACACCCCGATGCACCTCTACGATCACCCAGCCAACAAGTTCGTGGCGGGGTTCATCGGGAGTCCCGCGATGAATTTTGTTACCGGGACCGTCGGCGGAGGTGGGTCGCTCGAGTTCGTGGCCAGCGACAATGCGTTCACTCTTCAGATTCCACCGGCTCTCGCAGTACGCATCGGCGACTTGGCCGGAGAATCCGTGACAATGGGCATCAGACCGGAGGATGTGTCGGTTTCACCGTCATCAGGGCCCGCATTGTTCGCGGGGGAATCCACCATTGTTGATCCTCCGGTGCTTGCTCCCGCACGGCTGGATATCGTGGAAGCGCTCGGAAACGAGATTTTCGTGTACGCCACCGTCGGCGGTTTTGGCATTACTGCCCGCGTCTCACCCCAGCCACTTCCGGAGCCGGGTCAGCCCGTGACGCTCGCATTCGATCTCGCCAAGGCCCATTTCTTCCATACGGAGGGAGGCCAGAGGGTCGGAAAGGGCTAGCCGCCCCTCGCCATGAACGGCCTGCGGTGCAAGATTCTGAGGCTGCCCCACGCGTCATCCCCCGACACTGAACCAGCTTGACCTCTCCAGCGACCGATACATCCATCAAGCTCGACCCATCCGAGCTACGCGTCACCCGCATTCGCGCACTGCGCGGGCCCAACTACTGGCGCCTTGCGCCCGTCATTGCGTGCGATGTCCGCCTCGGCGATCTCGAGAACGTCACCTCCGACCAGATCCCGGGTCTCAACCGGCGCCTGGTCGAAGCGATACCCTCGCTCAACCTCCACAAGTGCTCTCGTGGGAAAGTCGGCGGTTTCGTGGAGCGCCTGGAGGAAGGCACACACATCCCGCACATTCTCGAGCATCTCGCGCTCGAGCTCCAGTCGATTATCGGCAACGAGGTATCCTTCGGGCGCGTCGTTCCGTCTGGCGACGAAGGTGTGTGGTGGCTGATTGTCGAGTACCAGGAAGAACAGGTCGGAATCCGCGCAATGAAGGACGCAGTTCGCATCATGCGCTCGTGCATTGCGAACGAGGATTTCGACATGGACGAGATCATCGACGACCTCCTCTCGCTCTTTGAGAGTTCCCGGCTCGGGCCTTCGACTGGCGCTATCGTTGAAGAAGCGAGACGCCGCGGCATCCCCGTGCGCCGCCTCAACAACTACTCACTCGTTCAGCTGGGACTCGGCCGCAATCTGCATCGCATTCAGGCGACACTGACAGATTCAACCAGCGCCATTGGCGTGGAGATAGCGCAGGACAAGGACGATACCAAGCGCGTGCTCGAAAACATCGGCCTGCCAGTTCCCAAGGGAGACGTTGCGCGAACGCTCGAAGGGGCGCTCGAGATTGCAGGCGACATCGGGTATCCCGTGATACTGAAGCCCCTCGCCGCCAACCACGGCCGCGGGATTTCCGGCCGTATTTCCAATGCAGACGAACTTCCGCCGGCCTGGCAGATATCTTCCACGTTCGGTCGCACAATTGTCATAGAGCAGTTTGCCGAGGGGCGGGATCATCGCGTTCTGGTTGTTGACGGGCGTGTTGTCGCAGTCGCCGAACGCGTGCCCGCTCATGTGATTGGGGATGGGAAGCGGACGATCAGAGAGTTGATCGAAGTCGGTAATCGAGACACACGTCGCGGGGTGGGACACACCAAGAGCCTTACCCGACTCCCCGCAGACAGCATCACGGAAGCTTATCTGGAAAGCACAGGTCGCACGTTTGAGACAATTCCACCTGAAGGCGAATTCGTCGGGCTGCGCGCCACGGCTAACCTTTCGACTGGCGGCACATCCATAGATCGTACGGATGAAATGCACCCCGACAACATCACTGCGTGCGAAATGGCCGCTGGTGTTGTTGGACTCGACATCGCCGGCATCGACGTTCTCACCGATGACATCTCGGTGCCGTTCCGCGAAAACAGTGCGGTGATCATCGAGGTGAACGCCGGCCCTGGCATCCGCATGCACACGCACCCCGCGGAAGGTGAGCCGAGGAATGTGGCTGCTCCCATTCTCGAGATGCTGTATCCGCCGGGGACGAAAGCGACAATACCAGTGATAGCGGTCACCGGCACCAACGGCAAGACGACGACAACGCGCCTCATCGCACACCTCTTCAGGGTGAGCGAAAACGTTGTTGGGTTTACGACGACGGACGGAACGTATCTCGGTAACCGGCTGGTAACCGAGGGAGATATGACCGGCCCCTTCTCCGCGAACATCATTCTGTCGAACCCCACCGTAGATATCGCCGTTCTCGAAACAGCGCGTGGCGGAATTCTCCGGGCGGGCCTTGGTTTTGACGAAGCAGATGTCGGCGTTGTTCTCAATGTTTCGGCGGATCACCTCGGCCTCCGCGGCATCAATACGGTCGAGCAGCTTGCAGACGTGAAGAGCGTGATTCCTGCCGTTGTGAAACGCGACGGTCACGCCATTCTCAATGCAGACGATCCGCTCGTCTATGCCATGAAAGAGCGCACTCAGGCGGACATCGTCTTCTTTTCTACCAAACCGGAAGGCGAGAGCGCTGAATTCGAGCAGCATCTGGCCCGAAATGGCATTGGTGCCCGAATCGAAAAGGATACTTTTGTCATCCGTCGTGGCCGGCTCCGCATTCCAATCGCGCCGGTGCGCGACGTTCCGCTAATGATGGGCGGAGCAGCAAAGTTCCAGAGAGAGAATATTCTGGCGGCGATGCTTGCCGCCTATGTGCAGGGAATGCGGTACGACGATATCCGCGCTGGCTTGCTGTCGTTCTTCCCATCACCTTCCCTCACGCCGGGCCGCCTGAATCTCGTGCGGGTTGGTGCTGGACATGTGTTGGTAGACTACGCTCACAATCCCGCGGCAATTGCCGGTCTGCTCGAGTTCGTGTTCGGACTCGATGCCAATCGCCGCATCGGAATTCTCACTGCCCCCGGTGACCGCCGGGACGAGGATCTGATTGCCGTTGGGCGCCTCGCGGCGCGCCTTGATCACGTGATAGTTCGGGACGACAAGTACCGCAGGGGCCGTCCTCCGGGAGAGATTTCCCGCATTATCGCCGAGGGGTTAAGAGAGGGCGGATTGAGCGAGGAGCACATTGATATCGTGCACGATGAGAAGGAAGCTCTCGCTCACGGAATCGAATACATGAAGGACAACGATTTGATCTTCATTCTCGCCGATGATGTGCCGGCGGTGCTGGAGCAGGTGCGACAGCTCTCGACCGGTGCCGCGGCACCCTGATGAGAGAATGACTGAGCACCTCCAGCTCCCGGATCCTTCCATGGAGATCCGGATGACCACGCTGCACGCCACACGCGGGGCGAATTTCTGGTCAACTCGTCCTGTGATGCGAATGGACATCGCTGTCGGGGAATACGAGGACATTTCGTCGGCCGACGTGCCCGGTTTCACCGACGCACTCGTCTCGACAATGCCGGGACTCATCGAACACAGGTGCAGTATCGGCGAGCGCGGCGGATTCATCACAAGGCTGCGCGATGGTACGTACGCAGCTCATATCATCGAGCACATTGCTCTCGAGCTTCAAACGATGATCGGTCATGACGTTGGCTACGGTAGAACGCGTGGCGGGGACATCGATGGCGAGTACACGCTCGTGTTCGAGCATTTGCACGAGGCCGTTGGGTTGAGGGCAGCAGCGCTCGCGCTCGAAACGGTGCAGCAGGCATTCGCGGGAACGCTCGTCAGTGTAGATCATGCGCTCGCAGAAATGAAAGCGCTCGCATTACAGCCCGATGTTCCGCTGCTTCATCAGCATGTGCTGTGCGGAATTACCGGCGGGGCTGATAGAGGAGCCACGCGGAATGAGATCGTACGGCGCGGATTCGGAAGCGAGGAGCTGATCGTCGACGTTTCGCCCAGCTTTCTGCTCCAGGCAGGCCTGCCTTACTCGAGGTCAGACATCGCGATAATCATGGACACGAAACTGACGGACGTGCCCGAGCGATATCGAGAGGAGGAGCGGGCCCAACGGCTGATGGCAACCGTTGCGGACGCCGTAGATCGCGGCGGGATAGTAATAGTCCCGGCCAAGGAGTGGGAAGTGCAGGACCGAGTGCGCTCGGCCGGGTGCAGGGTGGCGATTTTTGCACCTGATTCGGATGTCACACGACGTGACCGGAAGGTCGCCAGGGCCGTCGCTATGGTAATGAATGACAGAATCACAATTGACTGGAGAGGTGAGCAGTCGGATCAGGGTCCGGTGCGTCCAGATGCACCCGTCGCTGCTCAGGTGGCCGGCGCGCTTGCGGCATTTACGCTCCACGAACTCCAGCCACAAGCGCCGATACCTGCAGTAGCAGCCCGGAGTTGAAGATTCCGCACAAATTTCCTGCGGCCGATCCGGCCCCGATTCGCGCTGCCTTTGATTCGAGCGATCAGCTCGAAGCAGTACCCTTGATACGCTCCGGCACGCTCGTACTCATCGGCGGCGCATGCACCGCAACAGGTGCAGCACTCGGGGCATTCACCAAGCTTGCCGGTGGGGCAAGCGGCGGCCCGATTGTCGGGATTACTTCTGCTTCGCGCGACGTCCGCGGCAGCGCCAGACACTGGAAAAAGGATTTCGAGACTGCCGGCGCGGGCGACGTCGTTATCCCGCTGATCGAAACGCGTGAAGATGCCCAGAAGAGAGACATTGCCAAGATGGTATCAAAGGCGCGAGGAATCTTCCTCGGCGGGGGCGATCAGGTAAAACTGATATCAACCTTGAGCGGCACTGCTGTTGGGGATGCCATATGGGATAGCTACATCAGCGGCGGGATTGTCTGCGGGACGAGTGCGGGCGCAGCGGCGCTCACTGAGTTGACGCTCGCGGGAAACGAAGTCGACGATGAAGGAAACCTCGTTGAACAGTACGTCGGACCCGGGCTCGGCCTGCTCGACTTCAAGACACTTATTGACACTCATTTCTCGCAGCGCCGACGGCTCTATCGCCTGTTCTTTGCCATCGCAGAATACCCCGAGATCATGGGCCTGGGGATCGATGAGAACACTGCCCTCATCGTGAAAGGCGAAGTTGGCAAAGTCGTTGGCCAGGGAGGAGTGACGTTCGTGGATGGCCGTACCGTGAAGTTCGACAACGCCGACGAAGTCACCAAGGGACGCCAGCTCACGCTGAGCTCACTCCGGGTAGGCATTGTTGGAACGGGCTACACGTTCAATCTGAAGCGCAGGGAACTGGAAGCACTACTAGACTGAGTGCTGTAGCTCAACTCTCTAGAGCTGTGGTTGCGAGCGTCCGATTTGCCTGTGTTCATGGTGAAGTTCAGAGTGGATCTCTCCAGACTCGACCTTCCCGACAAAATCTGCCAGCTCCTTGCGATTTCCGTGAAATAGCTGGGGCTGCAGTTCGAGGAATACCTCGCGCACCCTCGCCGGATTCATTGCCTTGGCGGCTTGCTGCAGTTCGGCTGCGAGGCGCTCCGGATCATCTTCGTACACCACGAAATTGGATGACAGTCGCGGCTCGCGAACGTTGTGATAGTCGGTGCCGAGCCAATGACCGGATGCCCAGTACGCGTCGGGAAGGAACACGAGTGCTCCGCACGCCTGCACTTCGCAGATTGGAAGCCCGAAAGCCTCCGCGCTGGCGAGAAGCAGCACTGACGACTTCCTGTAGATCGCGCAGATCTCTTCACGCGAGTAGCTGCCTTCGAGAATCTCATACGGAAGTCCGGCAAGACGCAGCGCTTCGAGTTGCACACGACGGTAGCGCGGATAATCCGCGCGCGGCTGCTCGAAATCGAGGAGCACGCGAAACTCGCTTCCCTGATCGGGAAAAAGTGAGCCGTCGTCCAGGTCGAGCCCAATGAGCGAAAAGGGCTGAGGTCCAGCGGGTATCGGGATCGGGGTGCTGACCGCAGCCATCAGGTACCAGTCATACCGCTCCAACCCGAACTTCCCTTTCGAGAAGATTTTCAGGTCTTCAACTGACAACTTGGTTTTCTCATCCCGCAGCAGCACCCGCGCCCAGCTGTCCAGTGTCGGCAGGTAGTGCAGGTCATAGTTCACTATCGGAATTCCGGGGAGGTTTTTCCGCAGCTGCTCGATGTTGGGAAGCAGAGTCGGAGAAAAACAACCGGGCACGTTGGACACGACAACGATTGCATCCGCGCCGCGCATATCTTCCACGAACTGCGCGAAGTGGCGCCGGTTGGACAACAGTCGGCCGGAAGAACCAACGAGAGAACGGAATGACGAGGTATCGACGGATTGCGTTCGCATCAACTGCGCTATCCCGTCGTAGTGCACCCGGGACGTCGCCCCGAGAGAAGAAAGCATCCTGTCGAGCCCCTCGGCCATTGGCTTGATGAAACTCGCCCTGTCATTGGCGAGGATTTCAATGCGCATACTGATCCCCACCCGTTGTTGCTCTATTCATAGAGACTCCCGAGCTCCGCCTCACCAAGCTCGACAAGGAATGCGCTGATTTTCTCAGTCACGGCGGCGAGGTGACTTACTCCCTTTTCCCTCAACGCCATGGACGGGTCGCCGGACCCTGTGTCCTCGGTGACCTGAGTCCATAGCCGCGGACTCCACGCGAGCCCATCGCGCAATCCGTTCACCTTGAACGTTCGCGCATGTCCGTCCCCTGCCTCCGACAACGGAAGCACCAGGTCGGGAGCGATCTCCATCATGACGCTTGTTTCCAGCTCGCCGGCATGATCGCCCGGAGTGGCGTAGAAAGGAGAGGGATCGAGACAGTTCCACCAGTTGATCGTCGCGATGAACACACCGGCAACTTCGGCCTGCAGCTCGCGGATCATCTGCCGGAAATCATTGCCACCGTGGCTGTTGATGATCACAAGCTTCGTGATTCCCTGCACACCCAGCGACTGGGCAATGTCGCGCAGCACGAGCGCCTGCGTCGAGGGATTCATGTTGATTGTCAGGCGGATGTCGAGCTGGCCGGTGTTCACACCAAATGGAATTCCCGGAAGTACCACCACTCTCGCACCCGCTTCCCATGCAATCCGCGCGGACTCAATTGCCACATGGCGGGATTCGTAGTTGTCAGTGCCGTAGGGAAGATGATAGTTGTGCGCTTCCGTCGCGCCCCATGGCAGGACTGCTACCTGGTAATCCGTTCCCTTAACAGTTTTCCAGGTGGTTTCTTCAAGCACATAAGGGCGGCCTGGCACTAACTACCTCCGATCTTGGGTTTGGTAAAGGTAAGCAGGATGCGCGGCAGTCAGCAGTCAGCAGGAGCGGCCAGCTTTCTGGCATTCAGCCTTTCAGCGGTGAGCCATCGGCTACGGCGCAACTGAATAACTACATAGGTACCAGTCGTCAGCTTTGTCAGCTATCTGCTTCGAGCGCATTGGGTTCAGCGTACAGCTTTCAGCGAAGTACGGTGGTTATTCCCGCAACCGGTTGATGGACCCCGAACCGTCCTCGGCGCGCATCCTCCGGCATGGCCGACTTCAAAAAACTCAAGGTATGGCAGAAGGCGCACGCCCTCGCCCTCAGCGTGAATCGTACCGCCGGTGGAATTCGAGGATCGGCTCACGTATCGCTTCGGAGCCAGATGGTCCGAGCCGCCATGTCCATCGATGCGAACATCGTCGAAGGAAGAGGCCAGCGAAGTGACCGCGAGTTTGCCCGCTACCTGGGCATCGCTATCAATTCAGCCAATGAGCTGGAGTCCCACCTGATCATGTCCCGCGACGTCGGCGCACTGAAGCAGGTCGATTTTCTGACGCTAGTAGAGGAGCTGGTGGAGGTGAGACGAATGCTGCACGGCCTGCTGAACCGAATTGGGATAACCCCCCTCGCGCGCGAAGCTGAAAGCTGAAAGCTGAAAGCTGATCCGAACGAGCTCGCAGCCGAAAGCTCACCAAGCTGACAACTGGTACCTGTGCAGTTATTCAGTTGCGCCGTAGCCGAAAGCCCGCGGCTGGAAGGCTGAATGCCAGACAGCTTATTTAGCTGATAGCTGAAAGCTGTCTGGCTGAAAGCTCAGCAGTTAAAACCGGCTCTCAAGATAGAAGTTCGCCCGGATCTTCTTAGACGGGTAAATCCCCTTGGCGACATCAAACCTGAACAACCCGTCAAGAAACGAAGCGCCAACACCCGCCCCGCTGATCGGCCTCCCAGGATTCCGGAAATTGCCCCGATCCCCGGCCCACCCCACATCGTAGAACACCACCGGCCTCGCTCCAACCGACGTCGACCCCAACTCCAGCCGCCCCATCCAGAACGCATCGCCAAGCTGCGAACCCGCCGGCTGCCCCCGCACGGTTTGACTCCCGCCGAGGTACCACAGACGCTGCACCGGTACCGTGCCTCCCGATGTTCCGGCACCCAACGTCAGCGCACCATCGAGCCGATTCGAAATTCCATGCGATACGGTGGCGTCAACCATTCCTCTCGCATAGTCGAACGATCCAGTCGCCCCTTCCACTCTTGCCGTGCCAAACAACCGCAAGCCATGCGGATCGAGTCCGCGCGTGCCATGACGTTCGGCGGCAACGCCGACAACACTTCCGTTCGTGGCATCTATGTTGTCCTCGAAACCATCGCCGCCAATCACCTTCCTCAGCGAAAAATTCGTCTTTGCACGGGCATCGGTGTGCCTCTCGGCGAACAACCGCCATGATGTGGTCACGGAATCATCGGGAGTGCCGGCGAGTTCAACCCCCGCGGTTCTAAAATAAAAACCTTCATCTCGTCCAAACAGGAGCGCCGACAGAGATGCGGCGAGTGAGAACGGATCGGTCCAGTCGTTTGCCGACGAGAGGCGTCGATAGCCATTTACTCCGATAGTGCTGCGGCCATTGCTGCGACTCAAACCAACCGCTCCGTTCGGCTGCCAATCGGCAACACCGATTCGAGCCGACGCACGCGCCGTGTATCCTTCGCCGAGACTCTGGCGAACCGCCAGGCCACTCGACAGACCTTCGATCTTGTTGAAACGCGTCTGACTCAACCCGTAGATGACCACAGGCTTCTGGGGACTCCATTCGGGCTGTGCCCCCAATGCCAGCGCCTCGCTGATGAGTGCGTCGCGTTCGGTTCCGCCGAACAGTTCGTCACCATCGTCATATATCGACGGCGGCAGCTCCGTTGACCTGGCGAGCGCAGCCGTATCGCACGGCGTGCGTACGATCATCGGCACGCCGCTCTCGTTCCGCCTTACGGTTCGCAGACTTTCGCCGCCATCCTTGCATTCGTTCCTGCGTCGTGCAATGCGCGTCGCGCGCGAGACAGAATCAGTTGCGGTGTCACTCACGGCTATCTGGGGAATGGCAACCGGAAGCGATCCATTCACGCTCGCGTATCTGAATCTCTGCTCCATCTTGAACGGCGCGCGCATGAATCCCGCCTGAGCAGATCCTTCGAGCGACTGAACGCGCGGCATCCAGAACCGTCCCTCATGCAGCCCGTACTCGACTGTCACTGCGTTCACCTGCGCCTTGAGCGGTGAGATCATCGCCTTCACCCAGCGTGGAGGAGCATCGTCCGTACTATCTGCCTCCTCGTCGGCAATCGCCCAGATGTCCATCGGCTCGGCCAGACGAAACACTGCCCTCACCAGGTGCGCGCTCGCCATGTCGAACCAGAGTGAACCGAGTGCCACGTTCCATTTCGGCGCGCGCGGTCTCACGAGCAACTCGCGCAGCTTGATTCGCTCAGCTCCCGGAATCTGGAACGAGACCGAATCACCCGTCGCGTACGTGTAGTACGCCTCGGCTCCCCTCGCGAGTGGATGGATTATCTCTCCCTGATCGATGTCTGCCTTTGCTCTTCCAGAACCGGCCCACAGTGTCTCGCGGCCGGGGTAATAGGGAATCGGAACCGCATCTCCGAGATCCATTTCGCCATCTCCCGCACCATCCAGCATCGGCACTGCCGAGCGTTTGCCGAGTATCTCGGCGTATGCTGGCCCGCCGCGCGACCATGTGATGTGCGCAGCACGTTCACTCCGCATCAGCAGCCGGTCGCGTCCTATTCGCTTGAAGCCAAGACCGATGGATACGCGCTCGTAAGTAGTTGCGTCGTAGCCGGTGATGGATGAATCCTGCTCCAGCCGGGCTTTGCGCGCCGCTGCAAGGAGCGTTGACGCACCCGGATCCTTGAACGCGGTAGCAAGCAGTGCCGGCGTGAGCTGAATCTGCTTTGCCCGACGGCGACTGGTTTCGATGCTGTCGCGGTCGTGGCGGGCAGCGAAGATCGAATCGCGACGCATCTCTCGCCGCATGCGCACCGAATCCGCCTTGCGTTCCCGCTCGACCCGCGCGCTGTCGCTTAGCTTCGGTTTGTTGCCGATGCCAATCGTCACGCTGCTTTGTGCAAGCACGAGAGCAGTCAGTAATGCGTACATGAACTCATCCCGAGGTCAGTGCGGAAAATACGGTCACCTGTGATCAGCGGCGCCTGCGGCCAATCCGCTGCGGGAACGTATACGATACGCCGGCCTGCCAGGTTACCTGGTCGGTCTTGCTGGTCCGCGGAAACAACGTTACCGAGCCATCCGGGTTGTCCCTTATGTCGCCTTCGCGTAGATAGGTCGCTTCGCCGCCATAGAAGTACCGGCCGCCAAGGTGAAGCTTCCATTCCTTTCCCGTTCCAAGTGGTATGTACACGCCGCCGCCGAAAATCAATGCTGAAGTAGCATCTTCGGAGTTGGTGGTACTCGCGTATTCGTACTGGCTGTCCGACCCTTTCACCGATGTGCTGGTCTGGAAAGCCAGGAATCCGATCGCCGCGTTGATGTAAGGGTAGACCCGGCCAACCGGTACCTGAATCTGCGGACCAATGCTTCCCCAGAAAGCGTTGTTGGTTGTCTCGACATCGAGCGAAACCCTGCCCGTCAGTGGCAGATAGGGCACATAGATCGTCTCGCTGCCGTACTGCATGCCTCCGATATCGGCGCGAATGCTGAACAGCCCATCCCTGTCGATGCGGAACAGTGCACCGACGTTCGCACCACCACCGTTGGTGTCGATCTGTGTTGCAAACTCGCCCTTGGGTTGAGCCACCAGAAGGTCACCCTCTATTGAAAATCGCGACGGCTCGCGCTCCCACGAACTCGGGGCACGGCGCTGGGCAGATGCAGAATCTGAAACAATCAGAACGCCGAATACCGAAGCGAGTACCGTGAAACGAACGAATCGCATAACTTCTCCTTAATGTTGGATGGGCGAGGCCAAGGCACTCGCCGTACCAGCCAGCAGCGCTTTCCCTATCTGCCGATACGACAAAGCGTTGCGCGAGTTTCACTATCCGCCTTCAATCTGCGGCCTGACCCAACCATATGACACGCGTCGTCCACAAATGGTGACACCTGGTTCTGCGTTGGTGGTGCGCCAGCTCAAAAAGGCATACGGAGACGTGCAGGCCGTTGACGGTCTCGATCTCGACGTGAAAACCGGCGAATGCTTCGGCCTGCTGGGACCGAACGGCGCGGGCAAGACAACCACAATAGAAATCTGCGAAGGCTTGCTCGAACGTGATTCGGGGGATGTCGAGCTGCTTGGAATGACGTGGGAGAACGACGCTTCACGCCTCCGCCAGAAGCTTGGGATACAACTCCAGGATACTCAGCTTTCCGAAAAACTCACAGTGGCCGAAACACTCCGTCTTTTCCGGAGCTTCTACGATTCCGGGCGCGAGGTTGATGACGTCATCCCTCTGGTTCAGCTCGAGGAGAAAAAGAAAGCGAGAATCGGAACGCTCTCGGGAGGACAAAAGCAGCGACTCGCAATTGCGTGCGCCATGGTCGGAGATCCAGAGCTGCTCTTCCTCGACGAGCCAACTACAGGCCTCGACCCCCAGTCACGCAGGCAGCTGTGGTCACTCATCGAGGAATTTCGGGCAGGCGGGCGCACCATTCTCCTCACGACACACTATATGGATGAGGCAGAAAAACTCTGCGACCGGGTTGCGATCGTAGACCACGGTCACATCATCGCTCTGGGCACACCGCACGATCTGATCGAATCAGTCGGAGAGTCGATCCCCGCTCCCCCGCCTCGTGCAACGTCAGCGACACTCGAAGACGTATTCGTCGCGCTTACCGGGAGAACCCTCCGCGGTGAGTGACGCGAAACGTGGACTCATGAATCGATCGATCGTTCAACTCACGCTAGTTCGCTTCTTTGAATTTCTGAGGCAGCCCGAAGCTGTTTTCTGGACGTTTGTGTTTCCAGTCATCCTGACTGTCGGCCTCGGCCTCGCGTTCAGGTCGCGTGCTCCCGACAAGCCCAAAATCGGCGTCGTTTCCTCCCAGCCGGGTTCAGAAAAGATTCTCGCGACACTCCGGAGCGATTCCACCCTCACTGTTCAGGCGATGGACGATAGCTCCGCGGCGAAAGCTCTCCGAACCGCGAAGGTGGCGCTCATCATCACGACGGCCGCGGACGGCAGTGTCGGATACACCTACGACCCGCAGCGCGGCGAATCTGCCAACGCCCGCCTCATTGCAGATCGAGCACTCCAGATCGGAGCAGGCCGAACCGATCCGGTCAAGGTCACCGAACGCTACGTCACTGAACGCGGCTCCCGATACGTGGATTTTGTGGTTCCTGGACTGCTCGGCATGAACCTCATGAGCAGCGGGATCTGGGGAATCGGCTTCGCTATCGTCGATTCGCGAGGCAAGCGATTGCTCAAGCGTTTTATGGCTACCCCCATGTCCCGCAGCGAATACCTGCTGTCGTTCCTCTTCTCACGGCTCTTCTTCCTCTTCTTCGAAGTACTGACACTGCTCGGCTTTGGCGCGCTCGTTTTTGGTGTGCCCCTTCGCGGCTCGCTATGGGAACTCGGCCTGATTTCGGTGGTTTCCGCACTAACGTTCGGCGCGATGGGCCTGCTCATCGGATCACGCGCAAGAACCATCGAAGGCGTCTCAGGACTGATGAACTTCGTAATGCTGCCGATGTGGATTTTTTCGGGGGTGTTCTTCTCGGCGAGCAACTTTCCCGAGGCAGTTCAGCCGGTCATCAGGCTTATCCCGCTTACGGCTGTGAACGACGCGCTGCGCGCCAACATGCTCGAAGGGACACCGATCACCGCGCTGGGGTTCGAAATGGCGGTGATCACGGCGTGGCTGGTGGTGACTTTCGCGGCGGCCCTGAAGTTATTCAGGTGGCGATGACAGCTGGTCATCGGGAGTTCTATCCATTCCGCGATGGTAGACCGATGGGCGGTTCTCTTCTTCAGCGGCTGACCACTCCATCGCTGTCCGCGCGTCATTGACGATGTCCTCGGCGCAGATATAGCTGGCGCTTATCTTCGCTACGCCAATCAGGGCGAGCGTTTCTACTTCATCGCCATCCAGCGGAAGCGCGCTCAACTCATCCTGGATACGCACTGCCATTTCCTGAACGCTCCCCTTGACCCGCGCTGCCTCGAGCAGAATTCCCATCTTTCCTGCGCCGAGAGTCGCAACGCGATCACGTGACTGAAGCTGGCGCGCAATATTCTCGGCCGCGGACTGCACAAACCTGGATGCTCGTTTCTCGCCATATTCGGCGAGGACGTCGTCGTACGAATCCAGTTGAATGTGCAGAACCGCAAATCTCCATTCGATCGACTTTCGCGCTACGTCCAGCTGGCGGGCCACATCATCGAGAAACTGTCCGCGAGTCAGAATTCGGGGAGCGCCTCTGAGCATCCCGGCGATATCGAATTCCCCGGTGATCCATGGAAGCAGAGAGTTGTCGGTTAGCATCGTTTAGTGGTTGGAGGCGGATTCCAGGCAATTGGGGACAGTACTGTAATAATTCTGTTACAATTCAGACGCATATGTAATACCCAAATCCACATTTGCCAATGGATGCCTTGCTGATCTTTTTGCGATGAAGGTAATAATCGTACCAAACGGACCGAAAATCCCCCGTCCGGAACTTGTGATCCGCGCATCCCGCGCTTCGGGCGCTGGCGGACAGCACGTCAATAAGACATCGTCCCGAATCGAGATCATTTGGAATATTCGCGCCTCGTCCGCGATCAGCGAGGCCCAGCGGGAACTGCTGCTCGCGCGGCTCGCAAGCCGCCTGAGTGAAGACGGAGAAATCCGCATCGTTTCCAGCGAAACCCGGAGTCAACTCCGAAATCGCGAAGCTGCAGAGCGGCGGCTCGCTTTCACGGTTGCAAAAGCTCTCTCGCTGCCCAAAAAACGCAAGCCGACACGCCGCCCGCGCCGAGCAAACGAAGCCCGCCTCACGGAAAAGAAAAAGATCTCGGAGAAAAAACGTGATCGCCGCGCCACGGAGTAAAATCATTGCCGCGTTCGCGGCCATTTATCTCATCTGGGGCTCGACGTATCTCGGGATACGAATAGCCATCGAGACCATTCCGCCATTCCTCATGGGTGGCGTGAGATTCATGGTTGCCGGTGCTCTCCTGCTCGCGTGGGTTCTGAAACGCGGAGACAAACGACCGACCGGGCTCCAGATGCGCAACGCCGCAATCGTTGGAGCATTTCTCATACTCGGTGGCAACGGTGCCGTTGTCTGGTCCGAACAGTTCGTCCCCTCCGGCATGGCCGCTCTTCTCGTTGCAATTCTTCCGTTCTGGATGGTCCTCATCGACTGGATAAGGCCAGGCGGCAAGCGACCTTCGCCCGGAGTAGCCATCGGCTTGGTAGTGGGGATCGCCGGCCTGGTCGTCCTGATCGGACCGTCTGCCATTCATCCGAGCGCTGACTCTGCTGCTGCCGCTCGGGCCGGAAACGGCGTGGTGCTCAAGGGAGCGCTGGTGCTCATCATGGGCTCTCTATCGTGGGCCCTTGGCTCAATTTATTCCCGGCACGCAGTCATGCCGAAATCCGCAATGATGGCAACCGGAATGGAGATGCTCGCTGGCGGAGCACTGATGTTCACACTCGGTGTGCTCACGGGTGAACCAACTCACCTCGACATCGCGGCCGTATCAGCAAGGTCTATGGTCGGACTGCTTTACCTCACCTTGATCGGCGCTCTCGTGGGATACACTGCGTACATCTGGCTCCTCACGGTTCAGCCGGCATCGCGCGTTGCCACTTACGCGTACGTGAATCCCATCGTCGCAGTCCTGCTGGGATGGGCAATCGCGGGCGAGCCACTTTCTCTTCGCACCGCGATTGCTTCTGCCATCATCATTGGCGCAGTTGCGCTGATTACAACTGCGCGGAGCTCATCGCCGCGCCCGGCGCTGGAGTGATTTCTGCTGGAACGCGATGCTCTGCGGTTCCCTTCGGAGTCAGACCAAACCTGCCCATGATCTTCTCGCGCCATTCATCCATGATCTCATAGAAAGTCGGAATCACGACGAGTGTTAGAACAGTGGAAGTGATGACTCCACCAATGACGGCGCGGCCCAGTGGAGCGCGGAACTCCGCACCCTCACCTCTCCCCAGCGCAACTGGAATCATGCCGGCAATGAGTGCTAGCGTGGTCATGAGAATCGGACGCAGGCGAATAGCTCCCGCCTGAATCAGAGCCTCTCTCCTCGACAGGCCATCCCTCTCCCGCGCCCATTTTGCAAAATCGATCAACAGAATGGCATTTTTCGCCACGATTCCCATGAGCAGTATCACACCGATGAGGCTCATGATGTTGATCGTGTCACCAGTGATCATCAGCGCGAGCATCACGCCTATGAGCGACAGTGGCAGGGAGACGAGAATTGCCAGCGGCTCGAGGAACGAGCCGAACTGCACGACGAGAATGAGGTACATCAGCATCACGGCAACACCAAGGGCCGAGAAGATGCTTCCGAATACTTCGTTCTGACTGTCCACCTCGCCGCCCTGCGTGAGCCGCACCCCAGGTGGAAGGGTCAGCTTGGCGACGCGCGCATTCACATCCTTCATCACTTCACTCAGAGATCGGCCCGAAGTATTTGCCTGAACGGTCACCACCAGTTCACCGTCGAGATGGGTGATCTGTGCAGGACCCAGGCTTTGCCGGATAGTTGCTATCTGCCCGAGCGGGAGTGTTGACTGGCCCATCGGACCGTTGATCACGAGCGGAAGCTGCTCGAGATCGCTCGCGCGCTGGCGTGACTCGGGTTGCAGGCGAACATTGACCTCGCGCATCTCGCCTGTTGGATCTTCCCAGTCGCCCGACTTGATACCCGCGAACGCTGGCCGAAGGGCCTGCGCCACCTGTCCCACTGTGACGCCAATGGAACCCGCGAGTCCGCGATTGATGTCGACTGCGAGCTCGGGCTTCTGCCCTTTCGTCGAGAGTCCCACGTCAACCGCTCCGGGTACCTGCCTCACCTGCGACGCAAGCTCCTCAGCTGCAGTGTTGAGCGCAGCGGGATTGCCACCACGGAGCTGAAGCTGAATCTGCTTCTGTGCTCCCGAGAAATCGTTCGTGAACACGTTCATGGTGGCACCACCGATAAGGCCCACCTCGTCACGGATTTTCCTTCCCAGATCCTCGGCGCCTATAGAACGATCGTGCTTGGGAACGAGGCGAATGTAAATGTTGCCATTGTCCACTCCACCCGTTGCGCTGCCGAGAGTGGTGTAGGTGTAGAGAACTTCAGGATGCTGCCGCGCGATGCGGCCGGCTTCCTCCGACTTTATGCGCGTATAGTCGAGATTCGATCCCGGTGGAGTCTCCACGCCAATGTTGATTTCGGAACGATCGTCAGAACCGAAGAAGCTGGCCCCTACCAGACCCATCGCGGGAAGGGCCAGCGCACCGACGAATGACAGTATTGCCAGCCCGACCATCGCCAGGCGGTGATCGAGTGCCCAGCCGATGACGAGCTTGTAACGATCAGCGAGCTTGTTGAACCAGACGTTGAACTTGTCGAGAGCGCGGGCAATTGGATTCCGGCGCTCGTGCGCTTCGACCTGCGGATCTGCCCAGTATGCCGAGAGCATCGGATCCAGCGAGAACGAGACAAAGAGCGAGACGAGAACGGAGCAGGCAATTGTCAGAGCGAACGGCTTGAACCATTGGCCCGCCACGCCATACATGAATGCAATCGGCGCGAACACCGCGACGATCGAGAACGTTGTCGCGGCGACGGCCATTCCGATTTCATCGGTGCCTTCGTGCGCCGCCGTCATGTGATCCTTACCCATCTCTATGTGTCGCACGATGTTTTCGCGGACAACGATAGCGTCATCGATAAGAATTCCGATCGCGAGCGAAAGCCCGAGCAGCGACATCGTGTTGAGCGTGAAGCCGAACATCCACACGGCGACAAACGAAGCGAGCACCGACACAGGCAGAGCCAGTCCGGTGATGACGGTCGAACGCCATGAGTTGAGGAAGATGAAAACCACGAGCACCGTCAGGAGAGC
>JBKJNN010000167.1:0-7542 GCA_046593625.1 Gemmatimonadaceae bacterium
GAGTTGCTGCGCCTTGCTGCGCGCATGGAGTATCAGCCGGCGGCGCTTCTCAGGGCAGCAAGGGAAATCGAGGAACCGACGGTGCGGGCGACTGTTACCAAGACGACCCGCATGTTCGATTCGGACGTGCGGGTGCTTCATACATTGTCGTCGCGTTTAATCGATTCGGTAAGGCGCCTCAGACAGCGGCCATTCTCGGAGGCAGTCGAGGCACTTCCGCGCGCGGTTCGCGATGTGGCTGTGCGAGTGGGCAAGCCTGCGGAGCTCGTTGTTGAGGGCGCCGATGTCGAAGCTGACCGGCCGGTGCTGGAGTTGTTGCGGGAACCGCTGCTTCACCTCGTGCGGAATGCTGTCGATCATGGCATCGAGCTTCCCGCTCAGCGAAAGGCAGCGGGCAAGGCTGCGGAGGGAACGGTTAAAGTCAGGGCAATGCTTCGCGCGGACCGTTTGCGCGTGACAGTGTCTGACGATGGCGGTGGATTGAATCTTCACAGTTTGCGAAGGCGGCTTACGGAGCGCGGACTTCCGGTTCCGGCAGACAAGCGCGGTGTGGCCGATACCATTTTTGATGACGGCTTCTCGACGCGGGATGAAGTGACCGAAATCTCGGGCCGCGGAGTGGGGCTTGGAATTGTGCGCTCCGCAGTAGAATCTGTTGGCGGGTCGGTGCATGTCACGTGGAAGGAGGGAGTGGGCACGACGTTTACGATGGAAGTGCCGGTGACTGTTGCCGTCCTTCGTGCTCTCATCGCGGATGTTGGTGGTTATCCCGTCGCAATTCCCACGACGTATGTCGAACGCGTATCTCGCATTGGCCGCGACGAAATACGGATTGTGGATGGAGCGACAGTACTGCCGCACGAAGATTCGCCTATCCCTCTGGTCTCTCTGGCATCGCGTCTGGGGCCGCCTTTTGTGGACGATGAGTCGCCGGATGGAAAAGTGTTAGCAGTGCTTCTCGAGGCCGGCTCCCGTCGGCTTGCAGTTGTAGTCCGTGATGTAGTCGATGAGCGTGAGGTTGTTCTCCGTCCACTGGAGACTGCATCGAGTGCGCGAAAGCAATTGATCTCGGGCGCCACGCTGCTGCCCGATGGGAATGTTGCGCTGGTTGTAGATGTGAATCTGTTGCTCGCTCCGTCATCGGGCAGAACGTCTGGTGGAACAATCAGCTTTGCCGCGGAGAAGGCAGTGATTCACCGCCGAATACTCGTTGTGGACGATTCCATCACGACTCGGACACTCGAGGAGAGCGTCCTCAGTGCTTCAGGGTATGAAGTACAGACAGCGGTGGATGGCGCGCAGGCGTGGGACCTGCTTCAGCATGGTGACTGGGATCTGGTGGTCTCGGATATCGAGATGCCGAAGATGAATGGCATAGAGCTGTGCAGGGAGATTCGAAAATCCTCCCGTACTGAAGCATTGCCTGTCATACTTGTTACATCGCTGGACAAGCCGGAAGAAAAGATGCGCGGCCTCGACGCCGGGGCTGATGCGTACATAACCAAGTCGAGTTTCGACCAGGACACGCTTCTCGATACCATTCGTCAGTTGATCGGCAGAGCCGAGAAGGAAGCGTCGTGATAAGAGTATTGGTGGCGGAGGATTCGCCGACTGCGAGAGCGTTGCTTGTCGCAATGATGTCGGCGGATCCGGAGATTCGGATTATCGCCGAAGCAAAAACGGGAACTGAAGCCGTTGAGATGGCGCTGCGTCTTCGTCCGGATCTTGTGACGATGGACGTGCAGATGCCGGAGATAGACGGGCTCGAAGCCACGAAGCGAATCATGGCTGAGGCGCCGTGCCCGATTCTCATTGTGTCATCGCAGGCGCGGGATGCTGATATCAGTCTTTCGCTCGACGCCACGCGGGCGGGTGCCCTGCTTGTACTGCCGAAGCCTGAGGGGCCGAGTTCATTGCGATTTGAAGGGGAGAAGCGTCACCTCGTTTCGATGGTGAAGGCGCTTGCTACGGTAAAAGTGGTGAGGCGGCGGCGAACGTCCACCGGATTTGCCGACGGCGGCGTTTCTCAGGAAGAGAAGGGCCGACGGCTTTCTCCGTCAGATACAATTCGTGCCCGCAGGAAAGTCAGTCTTGTCGCTATCGGTTCGTCGACGGGGGGACCGGCAGCGCTGCGCGACATCGTGGTGGAAATTCCCGGCGATTATCCGGTTCCCATTCTGGTCGTCCAGCATATCGCCCATGGGTTTGTTGACGGACTGGCGAAATGGCTTGCCGCAGAAGCGCGGATTTCGGTGAAAGTCGCTGAGGATGGAGAGAGGGCGCGCGGGGGCACGATGTATATCGGCAGCGATAGCAGGCATCTCGAAGTTCGATGCGATGCGAGTGGAGCTTTGAGGTTGTCTCTCACGTCTTCTCCGCCGGTTGGGACATTCCGGCCTTCGGTCACGCGCCTGTTCGAATCTGCGGCAGATGCTGCCGGCGAGAATCTTCTCGCGGTGATGCTGACCGGAATGGGTGACGATGGCGTTGCGGGACTGGCTGCTGTGAAGAACAGAGGTGGGTTCGTGATCGCGCAGGACGAAGGTTCGTCGGTGATTTATGGAATGCCGCGTGAGGCAGTAAGGACCGGCCTCGTTGATAGTGTTCTGCCGTTGGCTTCCATTCCGCGTCGTCTGGTGGAGATGACGTGACAGCTCCGGCGCAGGCGCGTTCGAATGCCTCCATCCGAATTCTTGGTGTCGAGGACAGCGCGACACAGGCGGCTGCGCTCTCGGTTGTACTGGAGCGGCAGGGTTACGATGTGTTGATTGCAGGGAGCGGCGAGGATGCGCTGGAAGTGATTCGGGCTGGCGGCATCGACCTCGTACTCACGGATATCGTGATGCCCGGAATGGATGGATACCAGCTTTGCGCTCGTATCAAGGCGGAGCAGCCCGACATGCCCGTCATTCTGCTGACCAGTCTCACTGATCCACTCGCGATTGTTCGTGGTCTGGAGAGTGGTGCCAATCACTACGTGACCAAGCCATACGAGCCGAAGCAGCTCATTGCGCGGGTGGAACTTGTGCTGCGCCGCGCCAGTGAGGGGAATGGGTTTACTCCGCGTCCGGTGGACGTGGATATTCTTGGAAACAAGTTCACGATCACCGCGACGAAGGAGCAGATTCTCGAGCTGCTCGTATCGAGTTATGGCGATCTTGTGCGGACGAGTGAGGCTGTGGGTGAGGCCGCGCAGCGCGCGCGCTTTCTTGCCGACGCGGGAGTGCTTCTCTCGGAATCGCTCGAAGAGGAGCGAATACTCAGTGATCTTGCCGGGCTGATTACGCCATATCTCGCAGACGTATGTCTCATAGATATGGTAGGTGGAGGTAGTGAGGCGACTCGGGTCGAGATAGCGATTGCGGAGTCTGTACCGGAGGAGCTGGCGCAGGATGTGCGCGGGATCAGTGCGCGCAGCGCGGTTGCCCGTTTCACCCGTGATTCGCGATCAGCTACGCCGGCACTTATTTCAGGATCGATCGAGACGATGTTTGGCGGCAGCGCTTCAGTCACCGGCGCGACTGCAGGTGAAACGCCGGAGGCGTTGTCGGCAATTGCGGCTCCTCTCGTCTCGCATGCGGGGCTCCTTGGAGTGGTGACGTTTATCTCGAGGCGGCCGTACACGCGGGACGATCTCGTTCTGGCGACTGATGTAGTGATGCGTGCCGCGATTGCGCTTGACAATGCGAGGCTGTATCGCGAGGCAAAGCAGGCTACTCGCGCGCGCGATGATGTGCTCGCTGTGGTGTCGCATGATTTGAGAAATCCGCTGAACGCAATTCAGATGAGCGCGACTTTCCTTCTGGAGATGCTTGCGACCCCGGATGTGACTCCTCCGTACGCGTCGCAGCTCAAGACCATCAATCGGGCAGCGACGCGGGCTAACCGTCTGATTGGAGATTTGCTCGACGTGAGCCGAATCGAGGCAGGCACTCTCGCGGTCGAGGTCTCTCCTTACGACGCAGGGCAGGTGATTGCGGAGGCGGTGGAAGACCAGCGTGGGCTCGCAAGCGAGAAGGAACTCGCGATCAGCGGTGAGTGGAGCAATGAGCCGATGCGGATTCCGCTCGACAGGGAGCGGATCGGTCAGGTGTTCTCGAACCTCATTGGCAATGCGATCAAATTCACCCCTAACGGCGGGAGCATCGCTGTGAGTGGGGAGCGGAGCGGTGAAGGGGCCGAGTTTGTGGTTGCTGACACCGGGCCCGGCATTACCGCGGAGCATCTGCCCCATCTGTTCGACCGGTTCTGGCAGGCGAACCGTGCAACGAGGACGGGCGCGGGTCTCGGATTGTCAATAGCGAAGGGGATAGTAGAGGCGCACGGTGGGACGCTGCGCGCGGAGAGCGAGCTCGGGCAAGGAACGCGTTTCATTTTCTGGATTCCGTTGGCTCCGCATCTCCCTGCCAGCGTGGCTTGAGGCGAACTGCCGGAAAAATGCTGCGAAAATGGCGCGCTACATGAGGCCCTGGAATCTGTAGATTCAAGGTGTGACACAGCATTCTGCGGACGCGCCTGCCCCGGTTGAACCCCCCATTGCCGATCCAGAGTTGACCGTTCCGCCCCCGGCGGCGGTCAAGTCGCGTTATGACAGGAGCATTATAGAAGGCCCGCTTCTTCCTGCTGTCTGGAAGCTTGCCTGGCCGACGATGCTGACCAACGTGATTGGCGGTCTTCAGGGCATAGTTGACCACGTTATGGTTGGTCGGATTGTCGGGTTCAACGCGAATGCCGGTATTGGAGTGGCGAGCCAGATCTGGATCGTGGTCATCGTGTTCATCATGTCCGTGTTCACCGGCATGAGCGTGCTTGTCGCGCGGTTTGTTGGCGCGGGGAATGAGGAGATGGCTGATCGCACCGTGTATCAGGCATTTCTTACGGCGACTGCGATTTCGCTGGGGATTCTTGCGCCGATTGGATATGTCGCGGCGCCGACGCTTCTCAACCTGGTGAATGCAGCACCTGCGGTTCAGGCGGAGGCGCTGCCTTATCTGCGCATAATGCTCGTGTTTTCGAGCGGCATGCTGGTGTTCTTCATGCTCGGCGGTGCGCTCCGTTCCGCGGGTGATGCTCGAACGCCGATGGTGATGGGAATCGTGATGACCTTCATGAATATCGGGTTCAACATTGTGCTGATCCGTGGGTGGGGTCCGATTCCCGGGTACGGTACCGCTGGTGCCGCAATGGGGACAGTGCTCGCGTCGGGCCTGGTGGCCGTTTATGCCATGTGGAAGCTCTGGCATGGCGGCTGGGTTGTGCGTTTTCCGCGGCATCATGGATTTGCGCCTGACTGGAAGATCATCAAGTCGCTGTTCACGTTCGGGTTGCCGACCGGATTTCAGGGAATTGCGATGAACGTCGGTGGATTGTTGATGCTGGCGTTCATCGGCTCACTTGCTCAGAGTGCTCAGGCGCAGGCGGCGTTTGCGGTTTCGTATTCGCAGCTTTTTTCGCTGATCACCTGGACGTCGGTTGGGCTTCTCGGTGCGGCTTCTGCTGTGGCGGGCCAGAACCTTGGGGCGGGGTATCCTGAGAGGGCGACAGAGGGAGTGCACGTTGCGGCGCGGATCGCGTTTGCCGGTGCGCTCTTTATCGGGATTCTGTTCATGTTCTTCCCGAGGCAGCTGCTTGGGATATTCGGAATGAACGAGCCAGAGGTCGTTGATATAGCTGTTCAGTTGATGCGCGTGTTGAGCGTGTCCGGGTTGCTCGTGTCGGTGGCGCTGGCGTACACGGGAGGGCTTCAGGGAACGGGTGATACGAAGAGCCCCTTCTATATATCAGTCATTTCCCAGATCGTGGTGCCGCTGGGTGCGTGTTTTGTAATTCGGCAGGTGAGTACACTCGATCCGCTCGACATCTGGCTTGCGATTCTTGCGGGGCATGCAACGCGTGCGGCGCTGAGCGTGATGCGATTCAATCAGGGGAAGTGGCGGTCAATCAAGGTGCCGGTTTCGGGTTGAAATGCGCATTGCCGTGATCGGTGGCACTGGTCATATAGGGTCGTGGCTGGTGCCTCGGCTTGTTGGGGCGGGGCATGATGTGGTTGTGTTCAGCCGCGGGGAGCGAGAGCCGTATTTTGCGTCGGATACCTGGAAGTCTGTTCGGACGATTGAGGTCGATCGCGCAGCTACTGAGGCGGACGGGTCGTTTGGTGAGCGCGTTGCGAGTGTTGGTGCTGATGTAGTCGTTGATCTGATTTGTTTTGAAGTTGGGTCAGCGCGGCATTTAGTCGATGAGTTGAAGGGCCGAGTGCAGCATCTGGTTCATTGCGGAACGCTGTGGGTTCACGGTGTGCCGAAGACGCGACCGTACGATGAGACTGCGGTTCGCGAGCCCATCGGTGATTATGGAATTCGCAAGGCGGAAATCGAGCGGATGTTGCTTGAGGAAGCGCGGGCGGGGTTTCCGGTTTCGATTCTTCATCCCGGGCATATAACGGGACCTGGGTGGGCTCCCATAAATCCGGCGGGTAATCTCGATCCCTCAGTGTTCGCTCGGCTTGCATGCGGCGAGCAGGTTTCCCTGCCTGATGATGGACTGGCCACGCTCCAGCATGTTCACGTAGATGATGTTGCTCAGGCCTTTGCGCTTGCTATCGAGAATCCGGACGCTGCTGTTGGGGAGGCGTTTCATGTGGCGTCGCGGGAGCCGGTGACACTGCTCGATTATGCGAAGGCGGTTGCGGGTTGGAGTGGTCGCGGCGCTGACATCAGGTTTCTTTCGTGGGAAGAGTGGTGTGCGAACGAGAGTGAGCAGAATGTGGCCCTGACGCACGATCATGTCGTGCATTCGCCTTGCGCCAGCGTTGCCAAGGCGGAGAGGCTGCTTGGGTTTGCTCCGAGGTTTTCGGCGGTTGCGGCTGTTCGGGATGCCATTGAGGGTGGCGTTGCCAGGAGGATTTGATTTGCGTTTCTACGACGGCGGCCGTTGAGGGTCACGGGGTCCGCTGGTGGACGGGTCCCGTCCATCACATCGGCCCTCTGGAATTTTTAGAGGTCGTGAACATTATGCTGCGAAGCCCTGCAGCCTAATACCGGAGCGACTTTTGACCCCTGGCTCTATCTCTTTACGCCGCAGCCATTTACACGACGTTGTCGCAATGCTGCGCACAATATGCTGCAGAAGGTTGTTGCTTTTTAACGGCCTCGCAGCATAAGATGACGGCCTAATTGGCGTTATACCGCTCCATCCCAACATGACGGAGGGTTCCACTGATGTGGCTCACGATCGTCGTACTTTCTGCGATTGCGGGGACGGTCTGCGGCTGGCTTCTCCCCGGGCGCCGCGCCGTTGTCTGGGGCGGCGCCGTGCCATGGCTCGGCCTGCTGGGGTGGTTGCTCTATAACGAGTACGTCCTGCCGTACCGCGGCGGCGGGGCCTCGATGTGGCCCATCGCCCAACTCGTAGCCGGCTCGGTCGCCGCCGCCGTCGGCGCGTTCACCGCTGCGGTAGCGCGGACTCTTCGAGCGAAGCGCCGCGCCGCTACCCACCCGTGACGTCCGCCCGCGGCCGGACACGTCGCCACATCGGGCGAACCGG
>JBKJNN010000107.1:0-2762 GCA_046593625.1 Gemmatimonadaceae bacterium
CACCTGGCGTGATTGTCTTCGGCGTGTCAAAACCAAGCCACACATGTGTGGCTTGGTTTTGACACGCCGAAGACAATCACGCCAGGTGCAGCGGGCGGCTCACTTGCTGCTCCTGTCTGGGGAAGGATGATGGCGCGGTATTATGCCAGCAGCGCTGGCAGGTCGAGCCTCGAGCGTTCTGCTTCCCAGTGGACACCGCCAATCGGAGTCATAAGCGGTGAGCTGGATCGAGTCACCGGACAACTTGCAACTGCCGCGACTCCTGCGAACCGCAGGTATACGGAATACTTCGTTGAAGGCACAGAGCCCGAACCGCTCCGCGCCGACCCGTGGAAACTCTTTCGATGGGGACCAATAGGGTTCTAGCGAGCGATTCAGCAACATTCCCGCTTGACGCGGGTTCCAGTTAGGTCACATTAGCAAGCGGCCGCCGGTACAAAGGGCGGCCGTTTGGCTTATTCTCCTACACCAATCAAAAAATGAAAAGCGTACGACTACTCATCACCGCGGTCGCATTCGCTGCCACAGCGTCACCCGCAATGGCGCAGTTCAACAGCGATGCGAGAAGCGGCCTCGCTCGCGTGAACCTGATATCCGCGAACCCGGTCGGTCTTCTCTTCGAGTGGTACAACGGTGAATTCGAGCACGCCATTATGCCGACGGTCTCACTTGCGGTCGCTGCCTCCAGTTACGACTTCGACGAGCGATTCAGCTCCGTTGACGGAATCGTCCGTTACTACCCATCGGCCAAGGCGTTGCGCGGGTTCTCGGTGGGACTCAGCGCGGGCTACCTCGACGTCGACGATAACGACGACGAGGACTGCCTTTTTTGCCAGGATAACTCAGGCAGCTCCGCCACAGTAGGCATCCGAGCCGATTATGTCTGGATACTCGGACGCGACCAGCACTTCAGCGCGGAGGCAGGCATTGGGGCGAAGCGCCTCCTGACGAATGACTTCGGCATTGAAGGAGTTCCCATTGGGAGACTCTCCATCGGCTGGGCCTGGTAAGAAAACAAAAGAGCGCCGAGAGAAACCCGGCGCTCTGAGCCACACTTTGGTCGGAACACTAACCGGAATGCTTTTTTTCTTCCGTTATGCCGCGCTTTCGAGCGGCTTTACTTCCTCGACCGCCGGCGGCTTCACGAGCGCAATCTCCAGCACCTCGCTCAAGGTCTCGACCGGATGGAACTCGAGATCGTTCCTGACCTCCTCGGGCACATCCTCGATGTCCCCTTCGTTCGCCTTCGGGATAATGATCACCTTGATTCCCGCGCGGTGAGCACCTAGCACCTTCTCCTTCAAGCCACCGATCGGAAGAGCTCTGCCGCGAAGAGTGATCTCACCCGTCATCGCAACATCACGACGAACTGCGCGGTCTGACATCTCGGACACAAGCGCCGTAGCTATAGCCAATCCAGCCGACGGACCATCCTTCGGAATTGCACCCGCGGGCACGTGAATGTGCGCCTCGATTGCGCCAAGCCGATCCTTTGGAATTCCAAGCTGCGCCGCATTGTTGGTTGCGTACGTAAACGCCGCACGCGCTGACTCCTTCATGACGTCGCCAAGCTGGCCGGTGAGAATGAGCGACACGGCGCCACCGGGGCCGGCTGTCTCGGAATCCGTCGGCCTGTTTCCGTAATATCTCCGGATCGAAGCCTCGACGAACATGATGTCACCACCCATCGGCGTGTAGTACATGCCTGTCGCGATGCCAACCTCGTTCTCCGCCTGCGCGCGCTCCGGATGCACTTTCGGTCGTCCAAGCAGCTCACGCACTTCATCAACGGTGATCTCTTCGTCGACGATCGGTCCAGTCGTACCCATCGCGATTTTGCGCGCAACCTTGCGCGCCACGGCACCAAGCTGGCGCTCGAGCTGACGAACACCACTCTCTCGAGTGTAGTTCGAAACAACGCTCATTACCGCGTCATCGGTAAAATGAATTCCCTTGTCACCCAGCCCCGACTCCTCGAGCTGACGCGGAATCAGATACTTCTTGGCGATCTCGGCCTTTTCCTTTTCCGTGTAACCGGCGAAATCGACGACTTCCATGCGGTCGAGCAGCGGTCCGGGAATGTTCTGGACGAAGTTCGCAGTAGCGATGAACAACACTTCGCTCAGATCGAAGGGAATGCCGAGGTAGTGATCGGTGAACGTGTCGTTCTGAGCGGGATCGAGCACCTCGAGCAGCGCGCTCGACGGATCTCCCTGATATGAAGATCCGAGCTTGTCCACTTCATCGAGCAGGAAGACAGGATTCTTTGTTCCCGCCTGTTTCATGCCCTGGATGATCCGTCCCGGCATTGCACCGACATAAGTGCGACGATGTCCCCGAATATCAGCCTCGTCACGTGCTCCACCAAGCGCAACTCTGACGTACTCACGTCCAAGCGCGCGCGCAATCGACTTCGCTATTGAAGTCTTTCCAACGCCGGGGGGTCCGATGAAAATCAGGATCGGCCCCTTCGCCATTGCGCGGGACTTCGCTTCCTTCTGATCCGTGATCGTGCGATCCTCATCCTTTCCGACGAAAAGTGATGGGTTTGCATCGTCGCTCTCCTCTTTCAGCACGGATACGGGAAGCTCGCCCTCGCGTTCCACTTCCTGCGCCATCTGCTGCGCGCGAAGCTGACGCACTGCAAGGAACTCGAGCACGCGATCTTTCACGTCGCCAAGGCCATAGTGGTCTTCATCGAGAACAATAGCCGCGTTGTTCAAGTCGAGCTGGTCGTCAGAGCGCACGTTCCACGGCAGCTC